>JAGAYJ010000003.1 GCA_017940575.1 Bacilli bacterium
ATAAGTGAGGTGGTATTTATGACTAAAAGAGAAAATGCTTTTTTCTTTATAATCATACTCCTTATATTGTTATTATTTGTAATTGTTTATAAATATTAGAATATAAAAAATAATCCTAGTGCCACAGGGGGTCACTAGGATCTTTACCCAAAAAGTAAGGAATACCTAAGACTTTTAGGTGTCCTCAATTTAATTATATGTCCAAATATATAAATAGTCAATAAATATACTGTATTTTAAACAAAAGGTAGAATAAATTACCTTTTTTTGATATACTTAATTATAGAGTAAAATGAGGTGATTGTATGAATGGTGCATATGATTTTTTAATGAAAGAGGTACAAATAAAGTATGGAGATACAGTAGTTGCTGCTGTAAGTGGAGGACCTGATTCTATGGCTTTACTTCATATGCTTTCTAGAATAAAAAAAGCAATAGATATAGAAGTAGTATGTGCTCATGTAAACCATAATACAGGTAGACCTGGTCAATTAGAAGAACAAAACTATGTTGAGTCATTTTGTCGAAATAATAACATCATATTTGAAGGAATGGTTATTGAAGAATATGGTGACGATAACTTTGAAAACGAAGCAAGAACTAAAAGATATAACTATTTTGAACAAGTAGTAAAAGAATATAACGCTAAATACTTACTTACTGCTCATCATGGGGACGATTTAATAGAAACAATTTTGATGAGGCTGACAAGAGGATCTACCTTAAGAGGATATAGCGGATTTTCCAAAATAGTTGATAGAGGTTTTTATAAAATCTTAAGACCATTTATTGAAGTAACTAAGCAAGAATTGATAGATTATAATAAAAAGAATAAGATTCATTATTTTATAGATGAAACTAATTTAGAAGATATTCATACAAGAAACAGATTTAGAAAATATATTGTGCCTGAACTTAAAAAAGAAGACTTTAATGTACATAAAAAATTCTATAAATTTTCAACTGTCTTACTTGAATATAATAATTATATAGATAAACAAGTAAAAGAGATTATTCCAAAAGTATATCCTCAAAATGTACTTAATATTGAAGAATTCTTAAAACTTGAACATGTAATAGCTATGAAGGTTATATACTATATATTAGAAAACATTTATCAAGATGATTTAATGCTTATTACTGATAATCATGCAGAGTTAATATATAATTTAATTACTTCTAAAAAACCTAATGCATATATATATTTGCCTAATAATCTAAAAGCTGTAAGAAACTATAATATGCTTGAATTTGTAACTGAACCTATATCTGATAAAGAATATGAAATAGAAGTAATTAACTATATTAATCTTCCTAATGGAAAAAATATAGAAGTATTAAATAAATCAGATCAAACTGATAACTTTATATGTAGATTATCTAGTGATGATGTGAAATTTCCACTACGTGTTAGAACAAGACAAGATGGAGATAGAATGCAAGTTAAAGGTATGCTTGGCAGTAAAAAAATAAATGATATATTCATTGATAAAAAAATATCTATTCAAGAACGTAATATGTGGCCTGTAGTAGTTGATTCAAATAACACAATTGTTTGGCTACCTGGACTAAAAAAATCAAAATTTGATAAAACAAAATCAGAAAACTATGATATAATACTTAGGTACTATTAAGAAAGGAGATTACTATGAAGAAAAATCAAACTAAAAAAACTATTTATTCATATGTATCTTTAGGTATATTTATTGTTTTAGTATTAGTACTTATGAATTTTACTGGAACTAAAATTAATAAACTTACTTATAATCAATTTTATAAACAACTTGATAATGTAACAGAACTTTCACTTACTCCAAGTAGTAATGGTGGAATTTATGAAATAGAAGGTAAATTAAAAGGCTATGATAAAAATGAGTATTTTTATTTAAAAGCACCTTTATCTGATGAAGTTATATCTGATATTTTAGACTCATCAAAGGAGAATAATTTTAAAGTAACTACTAATTCAGATCCAGCTTCTAGCACTTTATTCTTATTTATAATGAATATACTACCACTTGTTTTAATCGTTGGCTTAAGCATTTACTTTGTATCAAAACAAATGGGTAATGCTAATAAATCAATGGATTTTGGAAAAAGTAGAGCTCGTTTAAATGAAGATTCTAAGAAAGTTACATTTAAAGAAGTTGCTGGATTAGATGAAGAGAAAGAAGAAGTACAAGAATTAATTGACTTCTTAAAAAATCCAAAGAAATTTACAGCAATGGGTGCTAGAATTCCAAAAGGTGTTTTACTTCAAGGCCCTCCAGGAACTGGTAAAACTTTACTTGCTCGTGCTGTTGCAGGAGAAGCTAATGTACCTTTCTACTTTATAAGTGGTTCTGACTTCGTTGAACTATTTGTAGGTGTTGGTGCATCAAGAGTAAGAGATATGTTTAAACAAGCTAAACATAACGCACCATGTTTAATATTTATAGATGAGATAGATGCTGTAGGTAGACAACGTGGAGCAGGCCTTGGTGGAGGTCACGATGAACGTGAACAAACTCTTAACCAATTACTAACTGAAATGGATGGATTTGGAGCAAATGAAGGTATAATTATTATTGCTGCTACAAATAGACCAGATGTACTTGATCCAGCACTACTTAGACCAGGTAGATTTGATAGACAAATTACAGTTAACTTACCTGATAAAAAAGGTAGAGAAGAAATTTTAAATGTACATGCTAAAGGTAAAATATTTAGTAAAGGTGTTAATTTATCTAATATTGCACAACGTACAATTGGTTTTAGTGGAGCTGACTTAGAGAATCTACTAAATGAAGCTGCACTTTTAGCTGTTAGACGTGGTAAAAAAGCAATTACTATGGCTGAAATTGATGAAGCTCACGATAGAGTATTAATGGGTCCAGCAAAAGTATCTCATAAATATACAGAACAAGAAAAAAGGACAGTTGCATACCATGAAGCTGGACATGCTGTTGTAGGACTTAAATTAGAAGGCGCTAATGATGTTCAAAAAATAACAATTGTTCCACGTGGCCAAGCTGGTGGATATAACTTAATGCTTCCAAGAGAAGAAACTTATCTATCAACAAAAACTGAACTTTTAGAGTCAATTAGTGGACTATTAGGTGGTCGTGTAGCTGAGGAAATAGAGTTTGGTGAAATAACTACCGGAGCTCACAATGACTTTGAAAAAGCTACAAAAATTGCTCGTGCTATGGTTACTGAATATGGTATGAGTGATCTAGGACCAGTTCAATTTGAGCAACAAGAAGGTAGCGTATTCTTGGGAAGAGATTATAATAAATCAAGAAATTTCTCTAGCCAAGTAGCATTTGAAATAGATCAAGAACAAAGAAAAATTATTAATGAATGTTATGAAAAAACTAAAAAAATCATTTCTGAAAATAGAGATTTATTAAAACTTATTGCTGAAGCATTACTAGAAAAAGAAACAATTACTAAAGAAGAAATTGATTACTTAGTTGAACATGGAACATTACCTGATGAAGATAAAGAAGTAGATGCATCTGACTTTGAAGAATTAAGCATTAATGATTTAGATATAAAAGAGTTAAGAGAATTTGCCTTAGAAAAAGGTATTGAAAATGCTAATGAACTAGAAAAAGATGAATTAATTAAATTGTTAAGTGAATAAAAAAAACGGTTTCAATTTTGAAATCGTTTTTTTGTGCAAAAAAAGTCCCAGTGATTATTTCACTGGGAGTATAGTGTAAAAATAAGGATTTCAATATAAAATGGATTTACCTTAATCAAATTATATATTAATAATTTCTAATAGTTACCAAATTTTATTGCTTATTTATTTTTTCAATTGTTTTACTGATAGCATTAGTATTAACATTATTTGTTATATACCAACCTTCCTTAGTCATTTCATTATATGTAGCTTCTTGCATATTTAAAATGCAATTTAAAGAACTTTTAAGTAAATCTTTAACTTCTTTATTAGAAGCTTCTAGTGTTCCATGAACAAATACTTCAACAGTACTTTTAAGTACAAGCAAGTAGTTTTCAAATATTAGTTTATTCATTTGCTTTTTCCTCCAATAAATTAGTTAATTTTAACTTAAGTTCTTTATGCTTTTTTAAATCATTTTCTAAAAAATTAATTAAAGTATCATCATCCATGGAATTAATAGATTCTTTTATAATTTCTATAATGCTTGATTCATGTCCTATAGCATCTTCAACATACAACAATTCTTTTTGTGTCATATTATTCCTCCCTTTATTAATATGGTACATAAAATAGATTTTAAACAATAAAGTAATAATATCAAAAATATCATAGCAATATTTTATAGATTGTGTTAAAATGTTATATAGATATTAATTATGAAAATGGTGATTTTATGGGAAAAATTATAGCACTTGTAAACCAAAAGGGTGGTGTTGGTAAAACTACATCAAGTATTAACTTAGCGGCATCACTAGGATACTTAGGAAAAAAAGTATTATTAGTAGACTTGGATCCGCAAGGAAATTCAACAACTGGTGTAGGTATAAATAAAACAAATTATACAAGCAGTATGTATGAACTTTTAAAAGATGAAGCGGAGCTTAAAGAAGTAATAATTAAAACTAAATTTAAAAACTTATATATAATACCAGCTACAATTAATTTAGCAGGTATTGATTTTGAGCTTAGTGAAATGCAATCAGAAGATAAAAATTTCTCAAAAGGAAAACAACTTAAAAAACATCTTGATGAGGTTAGAGAATCATTCGATTACATAATAATTGATTGTCCACCTTCGCTTGGAATTCTAACTACTAATGCACTTACTGCAGCAGACTCTGTTATAATTCCAGTACAATGTGAATTTTTTGCACTAGAAGGTATCATGCAACTTTTAAATACAATTATGATGGCTCAAAGAACACTTAATCCAACTCTTGATATTGAAGGAGTTTTACTTACAATGTTAGATGGACGTACTAATTTAGGTTTAGAAGTTGTAGAAGAGATAAAAAGTTATTTTAAAGAAAGAGTATATGATACAATTATTCCAAGACTTGTAAGATTATCTGAAGCACCAAGTCATGGAAAACCAATAATTGCATATGACTCACAAAATAGGGGATCAGAAGCATATTTGAATTTGGCTAAAGAGGTGATAGAAAGAAATGGAAAGTAGAAAAAGAGCCTTAGGAAGAGGATTAGAAGAATTATTTAATAATGAAAACTTAAACTTAGATAATTTTGAGGATGCCATTTATGAATCAACACCAAAAGATGAAATAAAAGAATTAAATATAGAGGATTTAAGGGTAAATCCATATCAACCAAGAAAAATATTTGATGAAGAAGCTTTAAAAGAATTAGCATCATCAATAAAAGAACATGGAGTATTTCAACCAATAATTGTTAAAAAAAGTATCAAAGGTTATGAAATAGTTGCTGGTGAAAGACGTTTTAGAGCATCTAAACTTGCAGGCTTAGATAAAATACCTGCAATTATAAGAGACTTTAATGATGAAGAAATGATGGAAATAGCACTGTTAGAAAACCTTCAAAGAGAAAACTTAAATGCTATTGAAGAAGCTGAAGCTTATAAATCATTAATTGAAAAGTTAGATTTAACACAAGAAGGACTATCTAAAAAAGTAGGAAAAAGTAGAAGCCATATAACTAATATATTAGGACTTTTAAGACTTCCAGAAAATGTTCAAGAAATGGTTAATGAAAATAAATTAAGCATGGCACATGCAAGAGTATTAAGTAAACTTGAAAGCGTTGATTTAATTAATTCGCTTGCAAAAAGAATAGATGAAGAGAAAATGAGTGTTCATGAACTTGAAGATTTAACAAAGCAAGAAGAAGTAGTTAAGAAAAATACCATTACAAAAAAGGCTAAAACAAGTGAATATAAATATGTTGAAGATCTAATGAGAGATAAGTTAGATACAAAAGTTAAAATCAGTGATAAAAAAATTGAGATATCATTTGTAAATAATGCTGATTTAAACAGAATCTTAGAAATATTAGATATAAAAGGTGATTAATTTGTTAGAAGTTTTATTAGATACAAAACTAATGCATTCTCTAGCTGTTATAATAGGCTTTAGTTTTATATATTTTGTTGTAAATAAAATTGTTAAAAGAATGCTAAAAATAAAATCTAAAAAACTAATGGATAAAAAGCAAAAAACGGTAATTAGTTTAATAAATAATATAACTAAGTACTTTTTAATAATTGTTGGTATTATTACTATATTATCCATTAATGGGTTTGATACAAGTAGTTTAATAGCATCTTTAGGAGTTGCTAGTGCTGTTGTTGCTCTAGCTTTCCAAGATACATTAAAAGATTTATTTGCAGGAGTATTCATTGTATTTGAAAATCAATATAATATAGGAGATACAGTTAAAATAAATGATTTTAAGGGTGAAGTGATATCTGTTGGTCTTAGAACTACTAAATTAAAAGCCTATACTGGAGAATACGCTTTTATTTCAAATAGAACAATAAATAGTGTAATAAACTATAGTATGAGTAAGTCTTTGGCAATCGTAAATGTAGATGTTGCTTATGAAGAAGACTTAAATAAGGTAAATAAAGTATTAGAAAAGTTATTTATGAAACTGCAAGATGAAATAATTGATATAAAAGGTGAAATTGTAATAGATGGTGTTGATAATTTAGGAGAATCTGGTGTTACAATTAGAATTACTGCACCAACAACACCTCTTAAAAACTTTGAGGTTGAAAGAAAACTTAGAAAAGAAATAAAATGCGAATTTGATAGAGTAGGTATTACTATTCCATATAATCAGGTGGTGATTCATAATGGATTATAAATTAAATGATATTGTAATAATGAAAAAACCCCATCCATGTGGATTTAACGAATGGCAAATAATAAGAGTAGGAGCCGATATAAAAATTAAATGCACAAATTGTGGCAGAAGTATAATGATGCCTAGAATTGAATTCAATAAGAAATTAAAAAAAATAGTTAAGTAGGTGGCTTATGGCTAAAAAGAAAAAAGATAAATTATATGGTCCAGTACTTGTTATTATGATAATGATACTTGGTGTTGGAGTACTAAGTTTTATTCTTAGTTTAATAGGATTTGATGCATCAAGAACTGTTATTTCAAATGGTACTATGGAAACAACATTGGTAACAGTTAGAAATTTAATAAGTATAGATGGATTTAAATATTTAATTGGAAATACAGTTAAAAACTTTAGATCACTTGAACCTTTAGTATTGTTAATAATTTCATTACTTGGAATAAGTATAAGTGAAAAAAGTGGGTTTTTAAATGCATTATTTTCACCTCTTAAAAGAGTTAAATTAAATATTGTTATTTTTTTAACAATATTATGTGGAATTGTTAGTACAGTAATTGGAGATTATAGTTATATATTTTTGCTTCCTTTAACTGGCGCTTTATATAAATATTTAGGTAAAAACCCAATTTTGGGTATAATGACTATATTCTTGGGTATAACATTAGGTTATGGTGCTGGAGTTATATTTAACTATACAGATTATTCACTATCTTTACTTACAATAGATGCAGCAAAAGCTGATATTGATGCTACATTTACATATGGACTTTATTCGAATATATATATGATGATTGTATCTACCTTTTTATTAGCTATAGTACTTACTATTTTAATTGATAAATTCTTAACAGTTAAATTAGCTAAAAGATATATAGCTACCGAAGAAGAACAAGAATTAGTTGTTGATAAGAAGGCTAAGAGAACATCAGTAATAGCTGGATTTATATACTTATTAATTGTAATTTATACTATATTACCTATAAAGCTTCCTTTTGCTGGAGTCCTTTTAGATAGTGAATCAACTAGATATATTGAAAGATTATTTGGTTCAGCTTCACCATTTGGAAATGGATTAGTATTATTACTTACACTTCAATTAATAATATGTGGATATATTTATGGTAAAAAATCAGGTAATATTAAAACAAGTCATGAATTTAGTTTAGGTTTGTCAATGAACTTTGAAAATTTAGGATTTATGTTTGTATTAATGTTCTTTATATCATTACTTACAGGTATTATAGATTGGACAAATATAGGAGTTGTATTTGCATCTAAATTAATAGAACTTGTAGGTACACTTCAAATATCAGGTGTAATACTTATAATTATCTTCTTTATTGTCGTAATAATAATGAGTATATTATTACCTGGAACTGGCAAAAAATGGGAAATAGCATCACCTGTTATTGTTCCGTTATTTATGCAATCAAATATAACTCCAAATTTCACACAATTTATATTTAAAGCAGCTGATAGTGTTGGTAAAGCTTTGACACCAATTTATGTTTATTATATAATAATGCTTGCTTTCATTGAAAAATATCGTACAAATGAAAGAAAACAAGTAAGTATTTTTGGAATTCTTAAAGATATGTTACCAATTATACTTATTATGGCTATTGTATGGTTACTTATCATTATTATATGGTATGTAATGGCTTTACCAATAGGTATAAAAACATATGCTGTATTATAGGGGGAATTAAAATGAGTTTAAAAGCAGGAATAGTTGGTCTACCAAATGTCGGTAAGAGCACATTATTTAATGCTATAACAAACCAAAAGATTTTAGCGGCTAATTATCCATTCGCAACAATTGATCCAAATGTTGGTGTTGTAGTTGTTCCAGATGAGAGATTAGACTATTTAAATGATTTATATAAGCCAAAGAGTTTAGTACCAACAACAATTGAATATACTGATATTGCAGGGTTAGTTAAAGGAGCATCACAAGGTGAAGGTCTTGGAAATAAATTTTTATCACATATTAGAGAAACTGATGCGATTGTAGAAGTTGTTAGATGCTTTGAAAATAGTGATATTATCCACGTTGATGGAACAGTTGATCCTGTAAGAGATATTGAAGTTATCAATTTAGAGTTAATGCTTGCTGACTTGGAAGTAATTAATAATAGAATTGCAAGAATTGGAAAAAAAGCTCAAATGACAAAAGATAAAGAAGTCAGATTTGAAGTGGATACTTTAAATAAAATAAAAGATGCACTTGAACATAGTATTAATATAAGACAACTTGATTTAACAGAAGATGAGTTAGAACTTATTAAAAGCTTCAACTTACTTACATTAAAACCAATTATATATATGGCGAATGTTGATGAAGAAGCATGTATATCTGATACAAACGAATATGTTGAAGCTGTCAGAGAACATGTAAAGAGCGAAAATGCTCTAGTTATTACAGTATGCGCTAAAATAGAAGAAGATTTATGTGAACTACCAGTTGAGGAAAGAGAAATGTTTCTTAGTGACTTAGGTATAAAAGATAGTGGTTTAAATAAACTAATAAAAGCTACATATAAATTACTTGGACTTTCTACATTCTTTACAGCAGGTACTGATGAATGTAGAGCTTGGACATTTAAAACAGGTTCTAAAGCACCTAAGTGTGCTGGAATTATCCACAGTGATTTTGAAAAAGGTTTTATTAGATCTGAAACTATTAGTTTTGAAGACTTAAAAGAATATGGTAGTGAACTTAAAGTTAAAGAAGCTGGTAAGCTTAGAATAGAAGGAAAGGAATACATTATGCAAGATGGTGATATATGCCATTTTAGATTTAATGTATAAGGTGTTTTATGAACGATTTACTTAAAAAAGTTTTTGCTTGGATGTCAATTGGACTACTTGTTACATTTGCAACAGGTTATGTAGTAGCTACAAACACAAATATGTTTTATTCAATGATTAATAGTTATTTATTATTAGCTATTATAGAAATAGTACTTGTAATAGTATTAAGTGCTAGAATTACAAAAATGAGTCCTACAAGTGCAAGAATAATGTTTTTACTTTATTCATTTGTATCAGGACTAACATTCTCATCAATCTTTGTAGTATATGAGATGTCTTCAATTATTTATGTTTTCTTAATAACAGCCGTAGTTTTTGCAATACTTGCATTTATGGGATACAAAACAAATATTGATTTAACAAAATTTGGAACATATTTAATGATAGCTTTATTTGCAATCATTATCTGTACACTTATAAATATGTTTGTAGGTGGTTCTACATTTGCAATCATTATCTGTTCAATAAGTATTTTAGTATTCATGGGCTTTACTGCATATGATGTTCAAAAAATCTTATCATTACAAAGTGTTATTGAAGAAGATAACTTAGCAATTTATGGAGCTTTACAATTATACTTAGACTTTATTAACTTATTCTTAGATATACTTAGATTATTTGGAAATAGTAAAGACTAGTAATTATAAAAAAGAACTTTACATTGTAAAGTTTTTTTGTTATAATCTTAAACGAGTATTAATTTACTCCTTGCAAGAAATTGCCGATATGACCAAAAGGAGGTGTGTGAGTTTGAGAAACTATGAAATCATGTTCATCGTTAAACCTACATTAAGTGAGGATGAAACTAAAAAAGTTGTTGAAAACTTTGGTAAAGTTTTAACTGATAACGGTGCTAAAATTACTGATCAAAAAGAAATGGGTCAAAGAGAATTAGCTTATGAAATCAAAAAATTCAAAAGCGGATATTATTACTTATACTTCGTAGAAGCTAGTAATGATGAAGCTATTAACGAATTTGATCGTTTAGCTGGAATTAGTAGTGATGTAATTCGTCATTTAATCACAAAAATTGAAGACTAGTGAGGTATACTTATGAATAGAGTAATGTTAATTGGTAGATTAACTGCAAAACCAGAACTTAGATATACAAATTCTAATGTTCCATTTGCTAGATTTACAGTTGCTGTAAATAGACAATTCAATAATCAAGATGGAAATAGAGAAGCTGATTTCATTAACATTATAGCTTGGAGAAAACAAGCTGAAGTTATTTGTAATTACTTTGATAAAGGAAATCAAATTGCTATTGAAGGTCGTATTCAAACAGGAAGTTATGATGATAAAGATGGTAATAAGAGATATACAACAGATGTTGTATTAGATCAATTCCATTTCATAGAATCCAGAGCTCAAAGAGAAAATGGTGCAAGTAATAATAATGTAACACCATATGATTATCAAGAACCATCTAATGATGTAAATATAGATACTGATCCATTTGCTGACTTTGGCGATAGTGTTTCAATAGATGATAACTTCTTAGATTAATAAAGGAGGATAACTATGGCAGAGTTTTATAGAAAAAAGAAAAAAATATGTCAAATGTGTGCTGGTAAAGATGTAAATTACAAAGACGCAGACATTATTAAAAAATACGTAAGTGCTGATAAAGGTAAAATCTTACCAAGAAGAGTAACTGGTGCTTGCGCTAAACACCAAAGATATATAGCTAACGAAGTTAAAAAAGCACGTTTCATGGCTATTTTACCATTCGTTAAATAATAGACTATTAATTAGTCTATTTTTTATCTTGTATTACGTAAGTGTTTGATATATAATAATGAAAAAGTTAAATGTTTTGGGGGTTATTATGAAGTCGGATTTTAATTATATTTTTATTTGGCGTGATGCTAACACTTTAGATTTGGGTAGCTTTTCTGATGATTTAGAAACTATGATATCTTTAGTTGATAAATATGGTAGTGAAGCTTTTCATGTTGCAAGCGACAGATTAAAGAAGCATAAAAATTTTGTATTATATTCTGCTTTTAGAGATCCTTATGTATGGAATGAACTATATATTTTTAAAAATAAATTGGCTTTTGATAAAAGTGTAATAATTGCTACTATAAATAGTGATGGTTTTTATGCAATGAAAGATAGTTTTTCTGCAAATGATCTTTATTCCATGATATTTAGTGATAAATATCTTAGCTGTGATTTAGATATCTTGTTAGCAATTGCTGATGTGGATCCGGAAGAATTATTGATGTCTCTTAATGATAGTGTTAAAAGTAACAAAAAAGCAATGCTACTACTTTTAGAAAAATGTGGATCTCTTCTTCAAGTTGCATCCGAACAGTTAAAAGATGATGAAGATGTAGTAATTGAGGCTATTTCAAGTGATATAGAGGCTTTCAAATTCGCAAGCTCTAGACTTAGATACAATAAAAAGATAGTTGCTTGTGCAATTAATAGTGTTGTTTATAATATGGGTAATTTTGATGAATCATATATTAATAATGTTCTAGATTTTCTAATTTATAATACTAATGATGAATGTGTTGATTTTATTAATGAGTATAGAAATAATGAATTAAAAAGTGATATTAATAAAGTTAAAAAAAATAAAAGAAGATTTTAATTCTTCTTTTTTTTTAAATATTTATAATAGTTTTACAAAGTAATATAAGGCTTTACAATTGTTTACAAAAAATTTTTATGAAAATATGTAAAAAATGCTTGATTTTAACGGCTTATTCGCGTATAATTGACTATGTGTGGAATGCATAGATGTGTGAGGTTGCCGATACACCAGGTTAAGTTGCAAGAAAATTTAAACTGAAATTCGGGTTTTTACACGGAGCAAGTCTATACTAGATATAGGCGAAAGGAGGATTACGATATGTCAAAGACTAAAATCAACATCAAATTAAAAGCTTTTGAACATAAAAATCTTGATAAAGCTTGTGCTAAAATTGTTGATACAGTTAAAAGAACTGGCGGTGAAGTAAGCGGTCCAGTACCACTTCCAACTGAAGTTGAAAAAATCACAATTTTAAGAGCTGTTCACAAATATAAAGATTCAAGAGAACAATTTGAAAAGAGAACACATAAAAGACTTATTGTTATCAACAATCCAAGTAAGGAAACAATTGATTCACTTACTCACTTAGAAATACCAAGTGGCGTTGATATTCAAATTAAACAAAATTAATTAGGAGGAATTATTTATGAAAAAAGGAATCTTAGGTCGTAAATTAGGAATGACTCAAGTATTTACTAAATCTGGAAAATTAATTCCTGTAACTGTTGTTGAAGTTGAACCAAATGTTGTTACACAAATTAAAACAATCGAAAACGATGGTTATGAGGCAATTCAATTAGGATTTGATACAAAGAGAGAAAAGTTAGCGACTAAAGCTTCAGTTGGAATTACCAACAAAGCAAACACTACACCTAAGCGCTTCTTTAAAGAAATTAGAGGTGTAGATATTAACAATTATTCTTTAGGACAAGTTATCAGTGCTGATATCTTTGAAGAAGGAGAAGTTGTTGATGTTACTGGTACTACTAAAGGACATGGTTTCCAAGGTGTTATCAAAAGACATGGTCAATCAAGAGGACCTATGGGACATGGATCTCATTATCATAGAAGACCAGGTTCAATGGGAACAATGAGACCAATGCGTGTTTTCAAAGGTAAAAAATTACCAGGACACATGGGAACACTTACTGTTACAATCCAAAACTTAGAAGTTGTTGCAGTAGATGTTGAAAATAATTGCATTTTAATCAAAGGTAATATACCTGGACCTAAAAAATCTTTAGTAATCATTAAATCAGCTGTTAAAAATGAAGGTAAAGTTAACGCTAAAGAAGAATTAAACACTTATAAAGTTGCTGAACCTGTAGTTGAAGCTGTAGAAGAAACTGTAGTAGAAAATACTGAAGCTGCAGTAGAAGAAAACTAGGAGGTAATTAAATGTCAAAATTATCTGTATTAAATATTAAAGGTGAAAAGGTAAAAGATATTACTTTAAATGCTGAAGTTTTCGGAATTGTTCCAAACGATGCAGTATTATATGATGCAATTAGATTAATAAGAAATGCCTTAAGACAAGGTACACATGAGACTAAAACTCGTAGCGAAGTTAGTGGTGGTGGAATTAAACCATGGAGACAAAAAGGAACAGGTAGAGCTAGAGCAGGATCTACTAGAAGTCCACTTTGGAGACACGGTGGTGTAGCATTCGGACCACATATGAGAAGCTACTCAATCAAAATGAATCGTAAAGAAAGAAGACTAGCTTTAAAATCAGCATTAGCTTATAAAGCAAGTGAAAACAATATTATCGTAATCGATTCTTTCAATATTGAAAATGCAAAAACTAGTGAAGCTAAAAAAGTATTAAATACATTAACAAGCGCTAAAAACATTTTAGTTGTAGTTGATGAATTAACTGAAAACATGATTTTAGCTACACGTAATTTACAAAACGTTATTTTACTAGAAGCTAGTGAAGTAAATACATATGATGTAGTTGCTGCTGATGTAGTTATTATGGAAGAAGCTGCTACTAAAAAAATAGAGGAGGTGCTTAAATAATGAGTAACTATAGAGACATAATTAAAGCGCCAATTATTACTGAAAAAAGCTCTGGTTTAGCTGCAAACAATGTTATTACATTCTCAGTTGATACAAGAGCTAATAAAACACAAATTAAACAAGCTATTGAAAAAATCTTCAATGTTAAAGTTGAAAGTGTTAATACAGTAAACGTTAAACCTAAGAAAAAAAGAGTTGGACGTTACGTTGGAAAAACTAATAAAGTTAAAAAAGCAATTGTTAAATTAAAAGAAGGAAGTTCAATCGAACTTAACTAATTAGGAGAGGATAAATATGGCTATTAAGAAATTTAAACCAATGACTAATGGTACTCGTGGAATGACTAAATTAGACAACTCTGAAATTACAAAATCAACTCCAGAAAAATCATTAGTTGTTACATTAAAGAAAAATGGTGGTCGTAATAACCAAGGTAAAATCACAGTTAGACACCATGGTGGTGGAGCAAAAAGAAAATACCGTATTATCGATTTCAAAAGAGATAAAGATGGTGTTGTTGGTACAGTTGCTTCAATAGAATACGATCCAAATAGAACAGCTAACATTGCTTTAATCCAATATGCTGATGGTGAAAAAAGATATATTATCGCTCCAAAAGGTTTAAAAGTTGGTAATAAAATTGAAAGTGGAGAAAATGCAGATATCAAAGTTGGTAATGCACTACCACTTAAAAACATACCAGAAGGAACAGTTGTTCACAATATTGAATTAAAAGCAGGAAAAGGCGGACAAATGGCTCGTTCAGCTGGTTCAAGTGTTCAAATTTTAGGACATGAAGGAAAATATACATTACTTAGACTTACAAGTGGTGAAGTTCGTAAAGTATTAAGCGAATGTAGAGCTACAATCGGTGAAGTTGGTAATGAAGACTATGAATTAGTTAACATAGGTAAAGCTGGTCGTAAAAGACATATGGGTATTAGACCTACAGTTCGTGGTTCAGTTATGAACCCTAACGATCACCCTCATGGTGGTGGTGAAGGTAGAGCACCAGTCGGACGTAAAGGACCTGTTACTCCATGGGGTAAACCAGCGCTTGGATATAAAACACGTAAGAACAAAAAAGCTTCAGATAAGTTAATTGTTCGTCGTAGAAAATAATGAGAGGATGATTTAAAAATGGCTAGAAGTTTAAAGAAAAAACCTTTTGTTGATAGTTATCTAATCAAAAAAGTAGAAGCTTTAAAAGAATCTGGAAAAAATGAAGTTATTAAAACTTGGTCTCGCCGTTCAACAATTTATCCTATATTTGTCGGACATACATTTGCTGTTCATAATGGTAAAGAATTTATCCCAGTTTATGTAACAGAAGATATGGTAGGACATAAATTAGGAGAATTTTCTCTTACACGTAAATTTGGTGGACATGGCGACAACAAAATTAAGAAATAATTGATTGTCAGGAAGGAGGACTAAAATGGAAGCAAAAGCGATTGCAAAAGGAGTTAGAATTGCACCTCGTAAAGCTCGTTTAGTTATAGATTTAATACGTGGTAAAAACGTAGTTGAAGCTGATAAAATTTTAAATAATTTAAATAAGGAAGCAGCTAGAATAAGTAAAAAAGTGTTAACTTCTGCTGTAGCAAATGCTGAAAACAACTTAAGTTTAAATAAAGAAAACTTATATGTTAAAGCTTGCTATGTAAATGAAGGACAACCTTTTAAAAGAATGAAATTTGGTTCTCGTGGACACGTAGATCCAATTAAGAGAAGAACAAGTCACATAACAGTAGTTGTAAGTGATGAAAAATAGTAAGGAGGATAACTGATGGGTCAAAAAGTTAGTCCAGTCGGACTTAGAATTGGTATCAATAAAACTTGGGAATCTAAATGGTATGCTGGAAACAAAGATTTCGCTAAATACCTTGAAAACGATAACAAAATCCGTAAGTTTTTAGAAAAGAAATTAAAAGACGCAGCAGTTTCAAGTATTTTAATTGAAAGAAATGCTAGTAAAACTGATATCATTATCAACACTGCTAAACCAGGAGTTATCATTGGTCATGGTGGAGACGATATTGATAAACTTAAATTAGAATTATCTAAATTAGTTGGTGAAAATGTTCAAATTTCAATCATGGAAGTTAAAAACCCTGATATAGATGCAGCTTTAGTTGCTGAGAACATTGCTCATCAAATTGAAAACAGAGTTTCATTTAGAATTGCTCAAAAAAGAGCTATTAGAAACGCAATGAAAGCAGGAGCAAAAGGTATAAAAACATCTGTTTCTGGACGTCTTGGTGGAGCTGATATGGCTAGAACAGAAGGTTATACTGAAGGAAATACTCCACTTCATACTTTAAGAGCTGATATTGATTACGCTCATAAAGAAGCTGATACTACTTATGGTAAAATCGGTGTAAAAGTATGGATTTACAAAGGAGAAATTCTTGCCTCAAAACAAAAAGGAGGTAATACAAATGGCACTAATACCAAAAAGAACTAAATATAGAAGACCACATAAAATACGTTATGATGGTGTAGCTAAAGGTAATACAGAATTACACTTTGGTAGATATGGTTTACAAGCATGTGAAGGAGCTTGGATTACAACTAATCAAATCGAAGCTGCTCGTGTTGCTATGACTCGTTACATGAAACGTGGAGGAAAAGTTTGGATTAATATTTTCCCACACTTATCATTAACTAAAATACCTTTAGAGACTCGTATGGGTAAAGGTAAAGGTCAACCTGAAAAATGGGTAGCAGTAGTTAAAAAAGGTAAAATTATGTTTGAAATAGATCAAGTAAGTGAAGAAATCGCAAGAGAAGCATTAAGACTTGCTGCACATAAATTACCAATCAAATGTAAATTTGTTATGAAGGATGGTGAGGCTAATGACTAATAAGGAAATCAGAGAATTAACAACTGAAGAATTAAATAAAAAAATTGAAGAATATAAAGAAGAATTATTTAACTTAAGATTTAGCCAAGCTACAGGTAATCTTGAAAAACCATCAAGAATTAACGAACTTAGAAAATTAGTTGCACGTATGAAAACAATTATTAGAGAACGTGAACTAAATGGGGAGGTTAAATAATGGAAAAAACTAACCACGAATTAGTTGGTAAAGTTGTAAGTGATAAATGTGATAAAACAATTACTGTTTTAGTTGAAACTTACAAAAAAGACCCACTATATGGAAAAAGAGTTAAATATTCAAAAAAATACGCTGCTCATGACGAAAAAAATGAAGCTAAAGTTGGAGATAAGGTGCGTATAGTTGAAACTAGACCACTTTCTAAAAACAAACATTTCCGCTTAGTTGAAATCGTTGAAAAAGCGATAATCTTATAATTGAAACTGGGAGGAGGATCAATATATGATTCAACAAGAAAGCCGTTTAAAAGTTGCTGACAACTCTGGTGCACGTGAAGTTAAAGTTATTCGTGTTCTTGGAGGAAGTAAAGTAAAATTCGGAAATATTGGTGATACTGTAGTAGTTACAGTAACAAAAGCTACTCCTAACGGAACAGTACCAAGAAGTAAAGTTTGTAAAGCTGTTGTTGTTAGAAGTAAAACTGGTTTAAGAAGAGAAGATGGATCTTATATTAAATTTGATGAGAACGCATGTGTAATTATCCGTGATGATAAGAGCCCAGTTGGAACTCGTATATTTGGACCAGTAGCACGTGAACTACGTGATAAAGATTTTATGAAGATTGTATCACTTGCTAAAGAAGTGTTATAAATCGATTGGAGGAATAACATGAAATTAAAAACAGGAGATAAAGTAGTCGTTATTGCTGGTAAAGATAAAGGTAAAGAAGGAACAATTACTAAAACATTAAAAGACTTAAATAAAGTTGTTGTTGAAGGTGTAAATGTTGCTAAAAAACATGTTAAACCAAACGGACAACAAGCTGGAAGCATTGTTGAAGTTGAAATGCCTATTCATGCATCAAATGTTATGGTAGTAGATCCTAAAACTAAAAAAGGTACCAGAATAGGACACAATATAAACAAAGATGGTAAGAAAGTTAGAGTATCTAAAAAATCTAACTCTAACCTTGATTAATTGGAAGGAGGGTATATATGAACCGCCTAAAAGCAAAATATAATGAGGAAATCGTACCAAGTTTAAAAGAAGAGTTTAAATATAAAAATATTATGGAAGTACCACGTTTAGAAAAAATCGTTGTTAACATGGGTGTTGGTGATGGTGCAGCTAATGCTAAATTCTTAGAAGCAGCAGTTGCTGACTTAGAAGCTATTACTGGACAAAAAGCAGTAGTTACTAAAGCTAAAAAAGCTATCGCTGGATTCAAAATCAGAGCTGGACAAGGTATTGGATGTAAAGTTACATTAAGAGGAGAAAATATGTATAACTTCCTAGATAAATTAGTAAGTATTACATTACCTCGTGTAAGAGACTTTAGAGGTATATCTCCAAAAGCTTTCGATGGTAAAGGAAACTATACTCTAGGATTAAATGAACAATTAATTTTCTCAGAAATCGTTTATGATAACGTTGTTAAAGTACGTGGAATGGATATCGTTTTTGTTACAACAGCAAAAACAAACGAAGAAGGACTTGCTCTTTTAAAAGGTTTCGGTATGCCATTTAAAAAGTAATAGGAGGAAATTATGGCTAAGAAAAGTATGATTGTTAAACAATCAAGAAAACAAAAATTTAAAGTACGTGAATATACTCGTTGTACAAGATGTGGTAGACCTCATTCAGTACTTAAAAAATATGGAATTTGCCGTATTTGTTTTAGAGAATTAGCTTACAAAGGACAAATTCCTGGTGTTACAAAATCAAGTTGGTAGAATGAAGGGAGGAAAAATTCATGACAGATCCAATTGCAGATATGCTTACAAGAATTCGTAATGCAAATCAAATGCGATATAAAGAAGTTGAAGTACCCGCTTCAAAAATTAAATTAGAAATTGCCAGAATATTAAAAGAAGAAGGATTTATCGCTGACTATAAAGTTAACAAAGAATCTGTTCAAGATATGATGGTTTTAAACTTAAAATATGGTGAAAATAAAGAACGTGTAATCACTGGACTTAAAAGAATTTCTAAACCAGGATTACGTGTATACGCTAAAAGTAATGAAATTCCAAAAGTATTAAATGGACTTGGAATTGCAATTGTTTCAACATCTAAAGGAATCATGACAGACAAAGAAGCTAGAAAAGAATCATTAGGTGGAGAAGTTTTAGCATACATTTGGTAGAAAGGAAGATTGTATGAGCCGTATAGGTAATAGAATATTAACAATACCTGAAAACGTTACAGTTACTGTTGATGGATCAAAAGTTACAGTTAAAGGACCTAAAGGTGAACTTTCTACTGTAGTTAATGAAAACATTACTGTATCAGTAAAAGAAAATACTATTGAAATTACAAGAACAAACGATAATTTCAAAAATTTCCATGGTACAGCTAATGCTAATATCAACAATATGTTAATTGGTGTAACTAAAGGTTATGAAAAACAATTAGAGTGTGTAGGAGTTGGATATAGATTCCAAGTAGCTGGTAATAAAATTACTGTTAATGCTGGTTATTCACATCCTGTTGTTGTTGAAGTTCCTGCTGGTTTAACTGTAGAATCTCCAAGTAATACAGAACTAAACATTAAAGGAATTGATAAATGTCTTGTTGGTGAATTTGCTGCAAATATAAGAAAAATAAGACAACCTGAACCATATAAAGGAAAAGGTATACGTTATAAAGATGAACATATCCGTCGTAAAGAAGGAAAGAAAGCAGCATAATGTAATTTAGTAAAGGAGAGTTAAAAATGATTAAAAAAGAGTCAAGAAATGTAGCTCGTAAAGCTAGACATGCTCGTGTAAGATCTAAATTAAATGGTACAGCTATTTGTCCAAGATTAAACGTATTTAGATCAAACTCTAATATTTTTGCTCAAATTATCGATGATGAAAAAGGAATTACATTAGTAAGTGCTTCATCTATAGATAAAGAGTTAAAATTAGAAAACGGTGGAAATAAAGAAGCCGCTACTAAAGTTGGAGAATTAATCGCAAAAAGAGCTAAAGAAGCTAATATAAGTAAAGTCGTTTTCGATAGAGGTGGATACCTATATCATGGACGTGTAGAGGCATTAGCAGAAGCTGCACGTGAAAACGGATTAGAATTCTAATAGGAGGGTAAATATGGAAAATAGAAAAAGAACACCACGCCCAAAACAATATGAAGAACAAGTAATCAATATTGGTAGAGTTACAAAAGTAACTAAAGGTGGTCGTCATTTCCGTTTTTCCGCAACAGTAGTTGTTGGAGATAGAAAAGGTAAAGTTGGTCTAGGTACTGGTAAAGCAAACGAAGTACCAGATGCAATTAAAAAAGCTGTTTCAGCTGCAACTAAAAACATTGTTAATGTTAAATTAGTTGATGATAGAACAATTTCCCATGAAGCAATCGGTGTTAGAAGCGCTAGTAGAGTTTTACTTAAACCTGCTGTTAAAGGTACCGGAGTTAAAGCTGGTGGACCAGTCAGAGCAGTACTAGAACTTGCTGGTGTTAAAGATATCTTATCTAAATCACTTGGATCAAATACAAAAATTAACATGGCTTATGCTACACTTGAAGCATTAAGATCACAAAAAACAATTGAAGAAGTTGCAAAACTTCGTGGTAAGAAAGTTGAGGAGATTTAATGAACTTAAGTACATTATATCCATCAGAAGGTTCTACTAAAAGACGTAAAAGACTTGGATGTGGACCAGGTTCTGGTAAAGGTAAAACTTGTGGTAAAGGACATAAAGGACAAAATTCTAGATCAGGTGGAGGAAAAGGTCCAGTTTTTGAAGGTGGACAATTACCACTTTATAGAAGACTTCCTAAAAGAGGTTTCTCTAACGCAAGATTTAAAACAACTTTTGCTACATTAAATTTAAGTGATTTAAATAATTTTGAAGATGGTGCAGTTGTTACACCAGAATTATTAAAAGATATGGGAATATTAAAAAATCAATTAGATGGCGTTAAAATCTTAGGAAACGGAAAATTAGAAAAGAAATTAACTGTTAAAGCTAATAAATTTTCTAAATTAGCTAAAGAAGAAATAGAAAAAATGGGTGGAAAAGCAGAGGTGATTTAAAATGTTTGCAACTGTTAAGCAAATATTTAATCCCGCAAATAAAGATTTAAGAAAGAAGATTTACTTCACATTCTTATGTTTATTTGTATTTAAATTAGGTACTACAATCGTAGTTCCAGGAATAGACAAAGAAAGTTTAGGAACAGGTAACTTAGGTATCTTAGAGCTTATGAATGTCATGGGCGGAGGTGCCTTAGAAAAATTCTCAATTTTTGCATTAGGTGTTACACCTTATATCACTGCTCAAATAGTTATTCAACTACTTACTATGGATATAATTCCATATTTAGCAGAGTTATCTAAACAAGGTGGAACAGGTAGAGCAAAATTAAATCAAATTACTAGATATGTTGGTATAGCACTTGCATTTATACAAGGATATATGTTCTCATTTGCATTCGTTCAAAACGGAACTGCAATTGATTACTTAACATTTGCATTATTCTTAACAGCAGGTACTGCTCTTCTTTTATGGATAGGAGATCAAATAACTGCTAAAGGAATTGGAAATGGTATATCATTAATAATCATGGCAGGTATTATAGCATCTCTTCCAAGTAGTTTCTTAACTGCATGGCAAAGTTTCGTTGTATCAGGTTCAACTCAAGTTGTAGCTTTAGGTATAACTAAATTTATCCTATTTGTTATTATTTATGTAGCAATTATATTAGGAGTTGTTTATGTTGAAAGTGCTGAGAGAAGAGTTCCAATTCAATATGCTAACAAATCTAATGCCACTGCTTCTAAACAAAGTTATATTCCATTTAAATTAAATTCGTCTGGGGTAATTCCTGTAATATTTGCATCAGCACTTATTTCAGTACCTGGATTATTATCTAATTTTATAAAAAATGATTCATTCACTTTATTCGTTAATAAATATTTAACTACTGAGACAGTTACAGGATTTATAGTTTATATAGCTTGTATCTTCTTATTCGCATACTTCTATACATTCTTACAATTAAAACCAGCTGAATTATCAGAGAATTTAGGTAAGAATGGTGGATTTATACCAGGTATTAGACCAGGGGAAGAAACAACAAACTATATTTCTAAAGTTTTAAAGAGAATTACAACAGTTGGTGCTTTAGCATTATCAATTATTGCAGCACTTCCAATTATTTTTGGAGCTGTAACTGGACTTCCATCAAGCGTTAGAGTTGGTGGTACTGGTTTATTAATCGTTGTTGGAGTTGCACTTGAAACTTATAGACAAATTGAATCAGAGTTAATAACTCGTAAATATCAAAGAGGAATAAGAGGTAGAAGATAATGAATTTAATTTTAATTGCTCCTCCAGCTGCTGGTAAAGGAACACAATCAGAATTTATTTGTAATCACTACAACTTAAATCATTTATCTACTGGTGATTTACTTCGTGAAGTTGCTAGTAAAGATGATCCTAAGAGTTTAGAGATTAAAGAATTAATGAATAAAGGTATGTTAATTAGTGATGAAATCATTTTAGATTTAATAGAGAATAAAATAAAAGAAAACGAAGGTTTCGTCTTTGACGGATTCCCTAGAACTTTAAATCAAGCAGTTAGTTTTGATGAGTTACTTAAAAAACTTAACAAAAAAATAGATAAAGTTATCTATTTAACTGTTGATAAAGAAGTAGCATCACAACGTATTGCAGGTAGATACGTATGTCCTTCTTGTGGTTTAGTTTATAACTTTAAACCAAATGAAGAAATCACTCCATGTAAATGTGGTGAAGCTTTAATCAAAAGAAAAGATGACAATGTTGAAACTTTTGAAAAACGTTATGATGTTTATATGAATGAGACATTTCCAATTATAGATTTCTATAGAGAAAAAGGACTTATATCTGAAGTTGATAGTTCTAAAACACCAACTGAAGTCTTTGATGATATTAAAGCTGTTTTAGATTAATATGATAAGTATAAAATCTGAAAGAGAAATTGAACTTTTAAAAGTAGCTGGCGAGATAGTGGGTAAAACTCATCATTATCTTGAGCCATTTATCAAGCCAGGCATAACTACTAAAGAGTTAGATAGATTAGCTGAGGAATATATATTAAGTCAAGGTTGTACTCCATCATTTAAAGGTTTATATGGTTTTCCAGGATCTATTTGCATTTCAATTAATGAAGAAGTAGTACATGGAATTCCAGGTAATAGAAAACTTAAAAATGGTGATATAGTAACACTTGATATAGGAGCTTGTTATAAAGGTTATCATGGAGATTCTGCTTGGACTTATGCCGTTGGTAAAATAAGCCCTAAAAAGGAAGCTTTAATGAAACAAACTGAAGAAGCATTGTTTGCTGGTCTATCTGTTATCAAAGATGGATGTCATGTAGGAGATATTGGACATGCTGTTAGTGAGTGTGCTCATAAATATCACTTAGGTGTTGTTGAGGAACTAGTAGGTCATGGAGTTGGTAGTCAAGTTCATGAAGAACCAGATGTTCCTAATTATGGAAAGAAAGGTACAGGTCCAGTTTTAAAAGAAGGTATGGTAATAGCTGTTGAACCAATGCTTAATATGGGTACTAAAGAAGTATTTATGTTAGATGATGATTGGACAATAGTTACTGGAGATGATCTTCCATCTGCTCACTTTGAACATACTGTTTTAGTTGAGAAGGATGGATATACAATATTAACAAAGAGGTGATTATATGCCAAAGAAGTTGAAATCACAAAAAGTAAATAATACTGAGGAAGTTAAAAAGAACAAAAATGCTATCGAAGTAGACGGAAAAGTACTAGATGTTCTACCAGGTGGTCAATTTAGAGTTGAACTTCCAAATAAGTATGTAGTTGTGGCTCATGTATCAGGTAAGATAAGACAAAATAACATTCGTATTTTACCAGGTGACACAGTTACAATGGAATTATCAGAATACGATTTAACAAAAGGTCGTATAATCTGGAGAAAAATATAGTACTATATGCACTCACATTTCTATTAAAATCCAAAAAATGCATTTTAATAGGCTATATAGTATTTACTAATATGTGAGTAATTAGGAGGGATAATATGAAAGTAAAAGCATCAGTTAAACCAAGATGCCCTAAATGTAAGGTTATCAAACGTAAAGGCAAAATTGAGGTTATTTGTGAAAACCCTAAACATAAACAAAGACAAGGTTAATATAGGAGGTTAATATGGCACGTATTAAAGGTGTAGATATACCAGATAATAAAAGAATCGTAATTTCTATGACTTATATCTATGGTATTGGTAGAAGCTTATCTGAAAAAATATTAGCTGACGCTAAAATAGATGTAAATAGAAGAACTAAAGATTTATCAAATGACGAATTAAACTTAATTCGTGAACAATTAGATAAATACACTATCGAAGGTGATTTAAGACGTGAAGTTAATATGAATATTAAAACTAAAATGGAAATCAATTCATATGAAGGAACTCGTCATAAAAAAGGATTACCTGTTAGAGGACAAAGAACAAATAGAAACGCACGTACTCGTAAGGGTAAAGGAAAAACAGTCGCTAATAAGAAAAAATAAGGTTAAATAAAGGAGGTTATTAGTATGGCTTATAAAGCAAGAAAACGTAAAGTTAAAAAGAATGTACCAGAAGGTAGAGCTTATATCCATTCAACTTTCAATAACACTATTGTAACTATTAGTGATACTGAAGGTAATGCAATAAGCTGGGCTTCTGCAGGAACTTTAGGATTTAAAGGTAGTAAAAAATCAACTCCATTTGCTGCAGGTATGTCAGCTGAAGCTGCAGGAAAAGCGGCTTTCGACATGGGAATGAGAAAAGTAGAAGTATATGTTAAAGGACTAGGATCTGGTCGTGAAACTGCAATTAGATCTCTACAAACTGCTGGTCTTGAAATATCATCAATCACTGATATAACACCTGTACCACATAATGGATGCCGTCCACCAAAACGTCCACGTGGATAATAGAAAAGGAGTGTGTTAAAGTGTTAAACTTTGAAAAACCAATTTACAAAATTACAGATTATGTAGAAAATAATAACTATGGTAAATTTGAACTAGAACCACTTGAAAGAGGTTTTGGTATTACTTTAGGAAATGCACTTAGAAGAGTTATGTTATCAAGCATGCCAGGAAGCGCTATCGTTGCTGTTAAAATTGATGGTGTAATGCACGAATTCCAAACTATGGAAGGAGTTGTTGAAGATGTTACAACTATCATTTTAAACTTAAAAAATGTTGTTGTTAAAAACAATACTGATGGTGTAGTAACTGCTAAACTTTCTGTTAATGAAGAAAGAGTTGTTACAGCTGCTGATATCGTTACAACTGACGATGTTGAAATTGTTAATCCAGATCAAGTAATTGCTACTTTATCTAAAGGTGGAAAACTTGATATGGAATTATTAATTGCTAATGGACGTGGTTATGTTCCATCAACAGAAAACAAAAAATTTGTTGAAGACGCTAAAGTAGGATTTATTCCAATTGACGCTTTATATTCTCCAATTGAAAGAATTAGTTGTGATGTTGAGGATGCACGTGTTGGACAAGATTCAACTTATGATAAACTTATTGTTAATGTTTACACAAATGGATCAATTCGCCCTGAAGAAGCTATGGCTTTAGGTGCTAAAATCTTAATAGAACATTTAAACATTATTACTAATTTAAGTGAAATAGCTGATACTACAGGAGTAATGAATGCTAAACAAGAAGATTCAAAAATCAAAAAATTAGAAACTTCTATTGATGATTTAGACTTCTCTGTTAGAGCTTATAACTGTTTAAAAAGAGCAGGAATCAATACTCTTGGAGATTTAACTGAAAAAACTGAATTAGAAATGATGAAGATTAGAAATTTAGGTAAAAAATCTTTAAAAGAAGTTATTGATAAAATTAAAGATATGGGACTTAAATTCAGAGATGAAGATTAAGGAGGTATAGTATGGCTTATAGAAAATTAGGTCGTGATAATAAACACAGAAGAAGTATGTTAGCTAACCTTACTAGACAACTTATCATGAATGAAAAAATTGAAACTACTGAAACTAGAGCTAAAGAAGCACGTAAGTTCATTGATAAAATGATTACTTATGGTAAAAAAGGTGATTTAGTTTCAAGAAGAAAAGCATTAGCTTTCATGCAAAATGATAAAGTTGCTACTAAAAAAGTTTTTGATGACTTAGCAAAACGTTTTGCTAACAGAAATGGTGGATATACAAGAATTCTTAAATTAGATGAACGTAGAGGCGATGACGCTTTAATGGTTATCTTAGAATTAGTTGAAGAGGATGCTAAATAAGCATTCTTTTTTTGTTAACCAAAAAATGTTGACAAATATATAAAATGTGATAAAATAAATACTATTATTATGAAAAAGGGGAATATTATGAACGAATTAGATATTAAAAAACTTGTTGTCGAAGATGAAAATACATTCTTTAGTGATAAGAAGAATCAAAATTGTTTTTTATTAAAAGCTCTTACTAGAAAAGAATTACGTGATGAATATTATTCTAATATTGATCTTAATTATTATACTATGGATAATTATAATCGCTTGAAAAAATATTATTACAAGGTTTCTGATCAAATAGATAGATTATCTTATATTAATCAAAAACTTATGAATCATGGAATTATTTTAGATATATTAGTAAATCAAATAGATTCTCTAGAAATTGATTGTATGATTAAAAAAGAAAAAATAAATGAGTTTAATAATAAATTATCACATATGTTATATTTAGGCATAATAAGTGAAAAAGAAGCCTTAAACAGAGGATTTACTCATAAACATATAAGAAGATTAAATCGCATGTCACAAAATCAAATAGAAATGGCATATGATTCATATTTAAATGGCTATGAGTTAGATAAGGAACATGTTAAAATAAAAAGATATTAAAAGTATCTTTTTTTTGTACGACAATTCTTTTAAATTCTTTACTTTTTTACTTATTTTTAATATAATTAAAGTGGTGATAATATGAAGGCACTTGTAACAGGAGCATCTAGTGGAATTGGTAAGGATATAGCTATTGCTTTATCTGAAATGGGATATGATTTAATACTAGTTGCTAGAAGAAAAACAAAACTTGAACAATTAAAAAAACAATTACCTGGTAAAACTACAACTATTGTTATGGATTTATCTTCAACTGCTAATTGTATGAAACTATATGACAAAGTTAAAAAAGAAGATATTGAAGTTGTTGTTAATAATGCAGGATTTGGTTTATTTGGTGAATTTGATAAAACTAATTTAGATAAAGAACTTGATATGATTGATACAAATATTAAAGCAGTGCATATCTTAACTAAACTTTTCTTAAAAGATTTCAAAGAAAAAGACTCAGGATATATTTTAAATGTAGCTTCATCTGCAGGTTTCTTATCTGGTCCATTAATGGCAACTTATTACGCTACTAAGGGATATGTTTTAAAGCTAACTGAAGCTATATACGAAGAGCTTAGAAGAGATGGTTCAAATGTATATATTGGTGCTTTATGTCCAGGACCTGTTGATACTGAATTTAATAAAGTCGCTAAAGTTAAATTTAGTATAAAACCAATGACTAGTGAAAAAGTTGCTGAATATGCAGTTGATCAAATGTTAAAGAAAAAAACAATAATTATTCCTGGATTTAAAACAAAATTTGTTAGATTATCAGGATTACTTCCTAGGAAATTACTTTTAAGACTTAATTATAATGTTCAAAAAAAGAAGGATGATTAAATGAATAATAAAGGTTTAACTCTTGTTGAGGTAATAGCTACGTTAGTTGTATTATCTATAGTTGCACTTATAGTAACTCCTAATATAGCAGTTAGTATTAAAGATTATAAAAAAAGAACTTTAGAATCACAATTAAGTGCTGTTGAAGGAGCAACAAAAAACTGGGTTGCTGATAATATTGATAAAGTAAATTGTACAGATGATGATAGTAGTGCACTTATGGTTGATATTAATAAACTTCAAACAGATGCATATTTGGATGAAAAGTTGAAAAATCCAAATGGTGGTTATTTAGATAGTACTGATACATTTGGTTTAGTATCTTGTAAAACTGTTGTTGATGAAACTAATAACTTAGAGACCAATTATAAATATACATATGGTGCTTTTTTAAGTATTAATGATTATTTAGAACATATGGCTATTGAATATGTCAAAGATAATAATAATATAGATGCAACTGTAACAACATCTACTCTTCAAAATGAAAAATATGTTTATAGAACAATAAAGAATCTTGATGGTATAAGTGTTTCTATTCCATCAAAAACTATAAGCGTTAAAGTAACTACTACAAATGACGGTAAATATAATTATGAAACTAAGATGAATTAAAAAAGGTCAAATTGATCTTTTTTTATGGAAAAAATATTTTATTTATACTATAATAGAAAATAGTATTTTGAGGTGAATTATGAGTAAAAATAATAAAATAAATATTATCCCTAATTCGTATACTGCTATACTATGCTCAAACAATGTTGATAAGATTAAACTTGGAAATGCTATAAAGAATAAAAATGATTTGATTATTACAACAAATGCTAAGGATAATAGTGAAGAATTTGATAAAAAAATAGTGAATTTGCTTAAAATAAATAGTTTAATGTTATGTGATTTTAATACACTAAGTATTGGTGAGAGACAAATGGTTCAAATATCTAAAGCATTAAGTTATAATTTTGATAGATTAATAGTTGTTGATGCTATTTCAAATGTCTCAACTATCAATAAAGAAAAAATATTAAAATACTTAAAAAAATATAATAATAAAACAATTATATATATTACAAGTAATAAAGAAGATATAGTATATTTTGAAAACTTTATATTATATGATAATAAGGTAATTCTAAATGATAAACTATCTAATGTGCTTGATAAGGAAAAAGAATTTAAACTAGCAGGATTTGATCTTCCTTTTATGCCACTTCTTTCTCTTAAATTAAAATATTATAATTTACTTGATAGGCCAATTATTTCAATGGATAGGATGGTTGATAAATTATGGAAATAATAATTAAGGATTTATCATATACATACTCAAAGGTTAACTATCAAGAAAAAAAAGTATTTAACAAATTGAATCTTAATATAAAAGAAAATATAAATTGTATTATAGGAATAAACGGTTGTGGAAAAACAACACTTCTTGATTTAATTGCAGGTGAATTAAAGAGTGATGCAATAACAATTCCAAAAAGGGTTAAAATCGGATATGTTAAAGGAGAACCATTATTTGTAACGGATACAGTTAGGGAAGAGTTAATATATTCAATGATGGAACATAATTATAAAATAAGCGAAAAAAGAATAATAGATGTACTTCTTATGGTTGGAATAGATGATAGTTTAGTTGATTCAAAAATATCATCTTTATCGCTTTCTGATAAACGCCTTTTATCACTTGCAACAGCACTTATATATAATCCCAATTTAATACTAATTGATAATTTTACAGAAGAGTTAGATGACTTTAATAAAAATAAAATAATTAAATTAATTAAAATGCTTAAAACACGTTTTAATAAGACGTTTATAATTGCCTCAAATGACCTAGAATTTGTTCATAAAGTTGCTGATGAAGTATTTGTAATAAGTAATAAAAAAGTAGCTTTAAAAGGCAATAAATATGATATCTTTAAAAAAGAAGAACAATTAAAAAAATATGGACTTAGTGTTCCAAATATTATTAAATTTGAAAATTTGACTTTAAAAAAGAAAAATATTAGACTGGGCTATAGAGATGAGATTAACGATTTGATAAAAGATATATATAGACATTCTTATTAAGGAGGAGTTATGAGATATTTACTTACATTTTCATATGACGGTACTTTATTCTATGGTTATCAAAAACAAAAGAATAAAAGAACTGTTCAAGAAGAAATAGAGAAAGTTTTATCTAAGATAAATAATGAATTTACTGCTATTTCAGCAAGTGGTAGAACAGATGCTCATGTACATGCAATAAATCAAAAAGCTCATTTTGACTCATCTAAAGAATATAATTTAGATAGACTTAAACATTCAATGAATAAGATGTTACCAAATGATATTTTCATTAAGAATATTGAAAGAGTTAATGATACATTTCATGCAAGATTTGATGTTATAAAAAAAGAATATGTTTATAAGATTAATATTGGAGAGTATGACCCATTTTCAAGAGAATATATATATCAATATAATTGGAATTTAAATGTTGAAAAAATGCGTGAAGCAATTAATTATTTAAAAGGAACTCATAATTTTAAATCTGTAACTAAGACTATTAAAGAAGAAAAAGATTATGTAAGAACTATATATGATGCTAAAATTAATGTAAAGGATGATATTATTATTATATCTTTTGTCGGTAGTGGTTTTATGAGATATATGGTTCGTAATATGGTAGGACTATTAATTGCAGTTGGCGAAGAGAAAATTAAACCTATTGATATTGTTGATATTTTAAATAAAGAAGATAGAATATTCGCTAAGAAAACTGCTCCAGCAGAAGGCTTGTATTTAACAAATGTATATTATGAGTAAAAATTGATAAAATACCTTATTTTTCTTGACAAATCACTAATATTTTAGTACAATTTAACTTGGTACATTTAATTAATCCCATCGAGATAAATATTGGGAACATTTATCTCAAAGAAATCTATTATTTAGAAAGGGAAATATTTATGAAAGATACATATATGCAAAGAAAAGAAGATGTAGTGCGTAATTGGTATGTAGTTGACGCTGAAGGACAAAACTTAGGTCGTGTAGCTGCTCAAGTATCTATGGTACTTATGGGTAAAAACAAACCAACTTATACACCACATATCGATTGTGGAGATAACGTTATTGTTATCAATGCTTCAAAAGTTAACTTAACTGGTAAAAAATTAGATAATAAAATCTATTACAACCATTCAGGTTATACTGGAGGATTAAGAGAAAGAACTGCTCGCGAAATGAAAGAAAACTATCCAGTTGAAATGATTGAAAGAGCTGTTAAAGGAATGCTTCCAAAAGGAAGACTTGGACGTCAAATGTATAAAAAATTATTCGTTTATGAAAATGGAGATCATCCACACATGGCTCAAAAGCCTGTTGAGATGAAATTAAAATAGGAGGTAACTAGATGGCTAATAAAGTATTTACTGGTACAGGTAGAAGAAAATCTTCAGTTGCTCAAGTTAGAATGGTTCCTGGTAAAGGAAACATTACAGTTAATGGTAGAGATGTAAGAGACTTCTTCCCATATGAAACTAATGTAATGGATTTAAAACAACCATTAGTTGCTACAAATAACGAAGAAACATTTGATATTGAAGTTAAAGTTAATGGTGGAGGATTCACTGGACAAACTGGTGCTATTAGATTAGGTATCACTAGAGCATTACTTGAATATGATGCTGCTAATGAAGGAAAAGAAGATAGCTACAGAACAATCTTAAAAAGAGCTGGTTTCATTACAAGAGATTCAAGAATGAAAGAACGTAAAAAACCAGGACTTAAAGCAGCTCGTAGAGCTCCACAATTCTCAAAAAGATAATATTTGTATATATCAAAAAGTCAGTTTATACTGGCTTTTTTGCATGCCATAAAAACCAATTTTAAAACGGAACTAGCGCCGTAGGCTACAAGTAGGCTACAGGTAGGCTACACGAACTTCGCAAACCATTTATTTATCTTAGACTAGTCGTGCAAGCTAGGTGAACAAAATATATAAAAAAAAGAATAATTAATTTTTATTGTGAATTATTCTTTTTATTTATATCTATTGGATTAAATAAATCTCTTATATCAATTCCTAATACCTCAGCAAAATTTCATAATGTTCCCAAGCTAAAAGTTTGATAATATTTTTCACTTTCTATATTCATTATAAAACCTTCACTATAGTTACATAATTCCGCAAATTTTGCTTGAGTTAATCCTTTAAGTTTTCTTTGCTTTTTAAGGTTTTTAGCTACAAGATAATATATATAATTTTCATCATTTTTATTTATCATTAAAGCATCACACCTTTCACTATTTATATTTTCTCACCTATTCGGTGAAAATATACTCACTCATTCGTTGAGGTTTGTGATATAATTAAATTGAAAGGAGTGAATCATTATGAAAAAATGCAAATATTGCCAAACTGAAATCGACAAGAAAGCTAAAATATGTCCACAGTGTCATAAAAGTCAGGCTAATCCATTTTTTACTGCGCTAAGAATTATCTTAGGAATCTTTATAGTATTTATCGGAATTGGGGTTATAGCTGGTATAGGTAGCAATTCAGAAGAAAAAGATGAAGATAAGTGCTATATTACACTGGAAGAGTTTAACAAAATAGAAAATGGAATGACATATGATCAGGTAAAAGATATTGTTGGATGCGAAGGCACAGTTAATTCAGATACTGAAATAATGGGTTCTAAAATGACAATCTATTCATGGTATGGTAAAGATGGAATATCGAATGCTAATGTAAATATTCAAGACAATAAATTAATTAATAAGACACAAATAGGATTAAAATAGTCTGATTTTATAATAGTGACAGTAATAGGAAGAAAATTACTAAGATATTGCTAAGAGCGCATAATATTATTATGTAGGCGACAGTTAGGCTACAAATGCTCCGTAAAGCCCCATAAATAAAGGGATGCTAATTTAGTAAGAGATAATATTTGTATATATCAAAAAGTCAGTTTATACTGGCTTTTTTCTATACTGGTAAATACCTATATGTTATAATAAATATGGAGTGATTCTATGAAGAAGAAAAGATTTATTTTTGTTTTTATATTTTTCTTAATTATAATTTGTGCATTTATCTGTGCAAATGTTTATAAATATAATAAAAACAAACAAGAAGAAAAAAGATATATAGAAATAAGACAAAATGTAAAAGATGCTATAGAAATTCTTATTAAAGCGCAAATGCCATATTGTCCTATTGAATCTAATGTTGATGAAGAATTATATGAAAAAGGTTTTGGTAAAATATATACTGCAGCTTCTTTAAATAGTATGGGGTTATTAAGTAAAAATGATGTTTTGGAACCAGATGGTAAGTCGTATTGTGATGTTTATGGACGTGCCCAAGTTTATTTTAAAGACAAAAATGATCAAATGCATAATTGTAAGGTCACATATAAAATGTATTTAAAATGCTCAAAGTTCGAGGATAAAGGTTTTGTTAAGTGGGATGAATGGTTGGATGATTAATTATTTAACCTTTAAGGTATTATTTTGTCTATAATTTGACTATGTGTTAATAAATTTTTATAATATACTTAGAGATTTTTAAAAGGAGGAATAGAATGCAAAAATTTGGCTGTTTAATAGTAGGAATTATATTTATTATAGTAGGTGCGGTTTTATTTATAAAAAATGATTATTTAACTAAAAATTGTACTGAAGAGACAATTGCTACTGTAGTTGATATGCATGAAGAGTTAGATACTACTTCAGATGATGTTACTAGATACTTATATTATCCAATTATTGAATATTTTGCTTCTGGTAAAAAAGTTGAAGTTAAAATGGATAGTGCCTCATCAACTCCAGCATATAGAATAGGTGAGAAAGTAACTATTCTATATAATCCTAAAAAAACAAATGAGTTTATTATTAAGGGAGATAAAATGTCTAATATATTCAGTATAGGATTTATGGGACTTGGTGTAGTGGTAACTATTTTTGGTATTGTATTATTAGTAAAAAAAGAACAATAGAATAAGACCAAGATTTATTTCTTGGCTTTTTTATGATAAAATATAGTAGGTGATTTAAATGACTTTAAGTAATGAGTGGAAAGATTATGAAATAATTGATACATCCAATGGTGAAAAGTTAGAAAGATGGAATGATATATATTTACTTAGACCAGATCCTCAAATAATATGGGACAATGGTAATTTAATAGATAAGTATGATAATATTAATGCTGTATACTATCGTAGTAATAAAGGTGGAGGACATTGGGAAAACTTAAAATCTACACCTGCTCAATGGCAAGTTAATTATAAAAATTTAACTTTTAATATTAAACAAATGGGATTTAAACATACAGGTCTTTTTCCAGAACAAGCAGCTAACTGGGATTTTATGATTGATAAGATTAAAAAATCTGGTCGAGATATAAAAGTATTAAATTTATTTGCATATACTGGTGGTGCATCAGTTGCATGTCTTTATGCAGGAGCGTCTGTTGTGCATGTTGATTCATCTAGAGGAATGGTTGATTGGGCTAAAGAAAATGTTAAGGCGTCTGGACTAGAAGATAGACCAATTAGATATTTAGTTGATGATGTTGTTAAATTTGTTAAAAGAGAAATTAGACGTGGTAATAAATATGATGCTATTGTAATGGATCCTCCAAGCTTTGGACGTGGTTCTAATGGCGAAGTATGGGATATAGAAAAAGACTTATTTAATTTAGTAAGTCTATGTACAGAAATTTTATCAAGTGATCCATTATTCTTTATAATAAACTCTTATACTACTGGTTTATCTAAAGAAGTACTAGTAAATGTTTTAAAACTAACAATAGGTAAAATATATGATGGTAATATATATTCTGATGAGATAGGACTACCTATTAAAGATAGTGATTTAGTTCTTCCTTGTGGAATATTTGCCAGATTCGAAAAAAAAGACTAATTTAGTCTTTTTTATATTCTATTATATCGGTAATTGAACAGTCTAGATAATTGCATATTCTAGTTAATACGGTTATATCAATTCTTTCAATTTCACCTGTCCAAATTCTTTTTAATACTTTATAATCAGTATTTGTATCACGCATTATTTTATTTTTACTAATATGCTTATCTTCAAGTAATTGTTCTAGTTTAAAAAGAACATGACCATTTTCCACTTTAACACTATATACTTTATTCAATCGGCCACCTTCTTCCTAATTAAATTTTATCAAAATCATTTGCTGGTTGACTATTGGCTATATAACCAATATAATATATATAGGAGGTTATATGGAATATAAAGAATTAATTAATATTGTGGAAAATAAAAGAAATGATTTATACAGAAAATATAAAAAATCATATTTTTTTAAAAAAGTATATAAAATATATATTAATAAATATGATGAATTATTATTGGATTTATATATGAAGTATGAAAATAATTTAACTAGAAATAAGTAAATAACATATATTTTATTAGGTGATAAAGTGAAAAAATATAAAATATATGTTTTATTTTTGATTTTATTTATATTTCTAAGCCTTAATATTATAAAAGCAAGTAATAATAAACTACCCTTATTTGGAAAAGTTATATATCTAGATCCTGGTCATGGAGGACTAGACCCTGGTGCAATGTATGGTGGCATAAAAGAAAAAGATATTAATTTAGAACTTTCAAAAAGACTAGAAGATAGATTAATAAAAATGGGTGCAATTGTATATTTAACAAGAAATGGTGATTATGATTTATCAAGTATATATACAAATAATAGAAAAAGAAGTGACCTATCGAGAAGAACTAATATGATAAATAAATCTAATTGTGATATGTTTTTATCTATTCATTTAAATGCTGAAGATACTAATACTTGGAGAGGGGCACAAGTATTTTATGATGATATTAATAAAGAAAATAAAAAAATAGCAAATATATTTCAAACTCAGTTTAAAAGGAGTTTAGTAAGTAAAAGAAAGATAAAAAAGGTAAATGATTTATATTTGCAAAAACGTATAAAAAGGCCAGGAGTTCTTTTAGAAGTGGGATTTTTAAGTAACGCAAATGAAAGATATTTGCTCAAAACTAAAACATATCAGGAAAAAATTGTAAATACCATAGTAAATAGCTTATTAATATACTTTAATGATGTATAGAAATATGTTATAATATATTTGTAAAATTGGGAGGATGTCTATGGGTAAGAAAACATTTAAAACACTTGATGAACAAGTCAAAATTTTAAGAGATAAAGGTCTTATTATAACTGATGAAGATAAAGCCAAAGAAATTCTGTTTAGAGAAAATTATTTCTTCTTAAATGGCTATAGACATCTTTTCCAAAGAGAAGGAATAGATAAAAAATTTATAGCTGGAACAACATTTGAGGAATTGTATGGTACTTTCACATTTGATAGAAATATTCGTAATATAATGTTTAAATACATTTTAATTATTGAAAATAATATAAAATCAATAATTGGATATCAATTATCTAGAAAATATGGTTTTAAAGAAAAAGAATATTTAAATCCAAAAAATTATAATCAAGATAATATCAAAATTAGACAAGTGTATGATGTTTTAAACAAAGTTAAAAGACAACTTAGAGTTAATGGAAAGCAACATGCAGCAACTAACCATTATATTAATAATTATGGTTATATTCCAATGTGGGTTTTAGTTAAAGTATTATCTTTTGGAATTATATCTGAATTATATGGAATACTTAAAATTGAAGATCAAATTTCAATAGCAAGTTACTATAAACTTAATTCTTCTACTCTACAAACTTATTTGCAGCTCTTGTCTAATTTTAGAAATCTATGTGCTCATGAGGACATATTATATGATCATAGATTTCAAAAAGTTATTCCTGATACAAAATATCATGAACGATTAAATATTGAAAAAGTAAGTGATGAATATAGATACGGAAAAAATGATTTATTTTCACTTATAATAATTATGAAGGAAATGCTTTCTAATGATGAATTTAATGACATGTTATATCAAATAGGATATGAGGTAGATGTTTTAGATGGTAAAGTTGATACTGTTCCTTTAAAAGTAATATTAAATAAAATGGGATTCCCAAGTAATTTTAGAGATATAAAAGAAATGGAGTATTAGTATGAAAAAAAATATAGTTTTGGTTGTGGTAACTGTCTTAGCTACATTATCAATAATCTTATTAATGCCTAAGGATAAATTAAATAAAATGGATGCATTAAAATTTAAAGCAGAATATGAATCATTGAATAATAAAAAAAATGACAGTAATAAAGAATATGTTCCTGTTTCAATAAATAGTAAAAATCCATATGTTTATGCTACATATGATGAGGTAATGGATATATTAAATGGAAAGACTGGAGTAATTTATTTTGGATTTCCAGAGTGTCCATGGTGCCGTAATATGGTGTCTGTATTATCTGATGCTGCTAAAGAAATGGGTATAGATAAAATATATTATTTTAATGCTTTAGATATTAGAGATAAAAAATCACTAGATGAAAATGGTAAGATTATAACTGAAAAAGAAGGAACAGATGAATATTATAACTTAGTAGATAAATTAAAAGATTATTTAACTCCATATGAAGGATTAAATGATGAATCAATAAAAAGATTATATTTTCCAACTGTTGTATTCGTAAAAGATGGAAATATAATAGGGACACATATAGGAACATTAGATTCTCAAGAAAATCCATATGTTGTTTTGAATGACAGCGAAAAAGAAGAGTTAAAAAGTATTTATATGGATTATATTAATAAAGTATATGAAATAGTATGTGATGAAGCTTGCTAAGAGCTTCTTTTTTTTGTTAGTAAATGTCGGTTTCTTTTTCTTCTTTTATAAATATATACTTCGTATATTTAACTAGGAGGATTAATATGGCAAATAAGGATACGGGTTTAACTTTAACTGAAGTTAAAAAGAATAGAGAAATATATGGAACAAATGATATAAATGTAAGTAATCAAAATAGTTTTATTAAATTGCTCATTGAATCTTTAGGTGATCCTATTATTAGGATATTATTAATTGCTCTTGGAATAAAAACAGTCTTTTTAATTAAAGACTTTGATTGGTATGAAACAGTTGGTATTGTAATTGCAATATTTATAGCTTCTTTTGTATCATCAATATCTGAGTACGGAAGTGAAAAAGCCTTTTCTAAACTTCAAGAAGAATATCAAAAGATTAAATGCAAAGTTATAAGAGATGCTCATGTACATGAGATAAATATTTCTGATGTTGTTAAAGGAGATTTAATTGTACTTGAATCTGGAGATAAAATACCTGCAGATGGAGTTATATTAAGTGGAAAAATTACTGTTGATGAATCATCATTAACAGGTGAAAGTATAGAAAAAAATAAAATAATTAGTGACAAAGTATTTAGAGGAAGTGTTGTCTATAGTGGAGAAGCTTTGATGACGGTGCTAGAAGTGGGTAAGAATACACTATATGGAAAAACTGCTTTGGAAGTTTCAGAAAAAAGTCCAATAAGTCCTCTTAAATTAAGACTGTTTAGACTAGCAAAACAAATAAGTATAATTGGTTATGTTGGAGCTTTTTTAGTAGCAAGTTCATATTTATTCTCAGTAATAGTTATAAGCAATAATTTTAATATTTCAAGAATTATGGAATTTATAAGTAACTTTCCAGTTTTATTTGGTCATATCTTATATGCCTTAACTTTAGCTGTTACTATTATAGTAGTTGCTGTACCTGAAGGTCTTCCTATGATGATTACACTTGTATTATCATCAAATATGAAAAAAATGCTTAAAAATAATGTTTTAGTTAGAAAATTAGTTGGAATAGAAACAGCGGGTAATTTAAATATATTATTTACAGATAAAACAGGTACATTGACAAAAGGAAAATTAGAAGTAATAAGAATTGTTTCCGGAGATCTAATCGAATATGATAATGAGCTAGAACTTCAAGATAAATATCACGATTTAGTTAAGGATTCAATTGTTTATAATAATTCAAGTTACATAGATGATTCAAAGATTGTGGGTGGTAATAGTACAGATAGAGCATTATTAAATTTTATTAAAACTCCATATAAAAGCATTAAAAAAGTTGATGTTATTCCTTTTGACAGTAAAAATAAATATATGATTACCACTATTGAAAAAGATCATAAAATAAAACTTATTAAAGGAGCACCTGAAGTTATTTTAGATAAATGTACTTATTATTATGATAAATATGGTTCTAAAAAAAGATTAGTTAATAAAGATAAAATAAATAGTTATATTGATAATATGACAAATAAAGGAATTAGAGTTGTAGTGATGGCAATTAATGATTCATATAGTGTAAATCCTTTTAAAAATTTAGTATTAGTTGGAATCGCACTTATAAAGGATGAAATTAGAGAAGAAGCAAAAGTTGGAATTGAATTAATGAAGAAAGCTCATATAAATACAATAATGATTACTGGTGATAATAAAAAAACAGCTAGAGAAATAGCTAATGAACTAGGTATGATTAATGATAAGTCAATTATTATTACAAGTAATGAGTTAAATAATATGAGTGATAATGAATTAAGAGAAATTTTACCTAATTTAAAAGTAGTAGCTCGCGCTTTTCCACAGGATAAAAGTAGACTTGTTAAAATAGCTCAAAGTATGGATTTAATAGTTGGCATGACAGGTGATGGAGTAAATGATGCAGCTGCATTAAAGAAAGCTGATGTAGGATTTTCAATGGGAAGTGGTTGCGAGGTTGCTAAAGAAGCTAGTGATATAGTTATTAATGATGATAATTTTATTTCAATTACTAAAGCTGTTTTATTTGGAAGAACAATTTTTAAGAGTATTAGAAAATTTATAATATTTCAGTTAACAGTTAATTTCTGCGCTATTTCTTTATCAGTTTTAGGTCCTTTTATAGGTATTAATACACCAATTACAGTTATTCAAATGTTATGGGTTAATATGGTTATGGATACACTTGCTGGACTTGCTTTTTCTTATGAACCTCCAATATTAGAGTATATGGATGAATTACCTAAAAGCAAAAATGAATCAATAATTAATAAATATATGTTTAATCAAATAACTGTTATGGGTATTTATTCATCTTTAATGTGTATACTATTTTTAAAATTACCAATGATTAGAAATTTATTTATAAGTAATGAATCCTTTATGACTGCATTCTTTGGTTTATTTATTTTTCTTGGTATTTTTAATTCTTTTAATGCCCGAACAACAAGAATTAATTTAGTAGCTAATATTTTAAAAAATAAAATGTTTATATTTATTATTTGTTTAATAGTTATTATACAATTATTGCTTATTTATTTTGGAGGCAGTATTTTTAGAACAATAGGACTTAATTTAAAAGAATTATTTATAATAATTATACTTTCTATGAGTGTTATACCTGTTGATTGGGCAAGAAAGATTATTTTTAAGAAAAATAATGAATTATTATTATAGAAAATGTAGGTAATATGGTTGACTATACATTAAAAAGTAAATATAATGATAGAGGGTGGTAAATATGATTTATTTATATACTGACTTAACAAAAAAAGGATTAAGTGATTATCAAATAAAGAAATATGTAAAGGATAAAAAACTTTATATGATAAAAAAAGGTATTTATTCTACAAAGACAGATTATAATTATCTTGAATTAATTGCGAAAAAACATCCTAATGCAGTTTTTACTCTTAGTACTGCATGTTATTGTTACGGTTTGATTAAAAATAGTAATCCACCTTATTATATTGCTACTAAGCAAAAAGATCGAAAAATTAATGATGATAATGTTAAGCAAATCTTTATGACCGATAGTTTATATAATATTGGTGCTAGTAAAATAACTTATCAAGGATTTAATATTATGATATATGATTTAGAGAGGCTTTTAATAGAAGTTGTTAGAAATAAAGTAAATCTTGATTATGATATTTATCATGAAATTATTGAAAGTTATAAGAAAATTAAGAATTTGCTTAATAAAAACAAATTAAATGATTATATTGTTAATTTTAAAGATCAAAAAATAGTAACTAGAATTAATAAAGAAGTATTTGAAAACATTTAAGATGTTTTCATTTTTGTGTAAAGAAAGGGTGAATTTATGGAGTTTGTTGTATGTGATGATGAAAAATCGTTTAGAAATAGAGTTGTAAAAGTAATCGACAAAATATATATGACTAATGATGAGTATTATAATATTAATGAATTCAGTAAATTTAATGAGGATTTTTCTAAATTAATAAATGATGGAGTGCCTAAGATTTATATTTTAGATATTGATGTTGATGATGATATTTCAGGTATTGATATAGCAAGAAAAATTAGAAATGTAGATTGGCAAAGTATTATTATATTTATAACTTCACACAATGAATTAGGATATGAAGCGTTAAAAGCTCAAATAATGTTACTTGACTTTATATCTAAGTATGATGATTGTGAAAATAATTTAGAATTGACTATTAAAAAAGCTATTACTAATGTTAATAAAAGAAGTACTTTTAATTTTAGTTTTGATGGTATATCTTATATTATTCATATGGATGATATTTTATATATTATGAAGGATACTGTAGATAGAAAATGTATAATTAAAACAACTTATAATGAGATAGAGGTTAATAAGAGTCTTACTTATTTTGATGATAAGTTAAGTGATGAATTTTATATGTCTCATAGAAGTTGTTATGTTAATACATCAAAAATATATAAGGTTGATTGGAAAGAAAATATTATTTATTTTGATAATGGAGATTATATTGATTTATTATCTAGAGATAAAAGAAAGGGTTTGAAAGAGTATGTTGGAAGTTAGTTGGTTTGTTGGGATGCTTATATGTTTTATAATATACTGTTATTTATTTTGTAATTTTTTTAACATAAATTTTATAATTAAGATTAGAATTATTGTTTGTGCATTTATAATTGGCATAATATATTCTTTATGTAGTAAATATATGATTAGTGATTTACTTTGGTTAAGACCTATAATTGTGAATATATGTGCATTTATTATGCTGTTATTTTTATATAAAAAAACGTTTATAGAAACGCTAGTAGCTTTACTTTGCATTTTTATAATTATTAGCATCTCAGAATTACTTTTTAGTTTTATAATGGCTTTTTTAATGTGTAAAATAATACCTATTGGTCCTGAATTTACTTCAAAATGGTATGGATATTTAATATCAAATATTATTGTGGTAATTATTACACAATTATTATCTAAAATACCATATATAAAATTATTTATAATAAGTATCATAAAATGGCATAATAAAAATGAAAAAAGAATTACAATCTTATATACTATTTTTTCAATGATTATTTTATTATTTTTTCTTTATAATAATTTTATTAATATTTTACCTAATCAATTATTATTGATAACTAATCTTTTTTGCGTTGCTGTTTTGTTTTTTATTGTTAATTTTTTTAAGGAAAAAGCAAATAATAATCGTATAATTAGTGAATATGATCAATTAATAGGATATGTTCAAAAATATGAAAAAGTAGTAGAAGATAAAAGTAAAAACCAACATGAATATAAAAATCAACTTGTAATGATTAAGAGTATGATAAATAAATCTAATAAGAAAGCTATTAATTATATTGATAGCTTATATAATGAATCTAAAGATGATAATGATATTGAACTTTTAAAGAAGCTTAAGTATTTACCAAGTGGTGGTTTAAAAGGATTAATATATTATAAGATAGAAGAAATGCAAGAAAAAGGAATAAATGTATTTGTAGATATATCTTCAGAACTTAAAAATGTTAAAGTTGATAAGAAAATTGATAAGAATTTAAAAGATATAAGTAAAGTAATTGGTGTTTATATGGATAATGCAATAGAGGCTGCTATTAATTCAAAAGAAAAATATACTGTACTTGAAGTATATTTAAGAGAGGGTGAATGGGTATTTAGTTTATCGAATACTTATTCAAATAAAGTAAATTTAACAATGGTTGATCAAGAAGGATATACAACCAAAGGTGAAGGTAAAGGATACGGTTTATCCCTTGTTAAAGATATTATTGAACACAATAAAGACTTGAGACAAGAAAGAGAACTTAATGGTATTTATTATACACAACGTTTATATATGAAAAAATAGAGCTTTAAAGCTCTATTTTATTTTAATAATGATTTTGGACACTCTGGTTCATCATAAAACAACATTGCACATGCATTTGTACCAATTACTGCAAATAATCTTCCTAATCCAGCTATAGCATTAGCGAATAAACTTAACATTTTAGCACCTCCTCTTACTTGATATTTATTTAAGCATTACTGCTTAAATCATAATTCAAATAGTTATTGTATGGTAATTTAAAAATTTTATAAGTTATTGGATTTATGACCGCCACTTCAGAATATATTCCAAATAACAATAAATTACATATAGTAGAATCATTTAATACTAATGATATTACTACTAAAACAATACAATTAACCACAGTTAAAGTTTTCCATATTATTCTTTTTTTCATATTTAATAATGGATGTTTAACTGTATCAGCAGGTGCATATAAAAACATTGTTATAACTGCTATAATACCAAGAGTTGCTCTAATACCAATAGGTATTGCTATTATTTTGGCTAAAAATGGAAATATAACAAAAATTGTTATTGATGATATCCAACATTGCCAGCTCTTTTTAGCGTGTATTCCAAATCCTGTTGTTCTAAGTATATTAAATACAATCAACATAATAATCATTTCTTTAAAGATTCCAAGAAAGACTGTTAAAGCAAAAATAACTATTGTCTTTGTTAAAGTTAAATAAATACCTTCTAGACCATATCTTATTTCATCAAGCTTAACTGCATCAATCAATGAATTATTTTGACTGATTAATTTTAAACAAGTGTCTAGAAACACTTTTTTCATAAAGCATACACCTCACTGCCACAACGATTATAGACTTAAAAAATAGTAAATATTGGCAGATGTGTATTAAACGTTTTAAATTTATTTTAAATGGTAAATTCTGGAAAAAAAATACAATAAAAACTACAATTTGTGCGTAAAAAAATACAATTAATACAACATTTATAAATAATTGAGTTTTCATTTGATATAATTGACTTGCTTTCTTCGGCAGATTTATATTTATGATATTTGCTGTAAGAGAAGTATTTAGAATAGAAGGGAGAGTTGTATGTTAAGAGGTAAAGTTAAATGGTTCAATAATGATAAAGGATTCGGTTTTATCGAATATAATGATCATGAGGACATATTCGTGCATTATTCATCAATTTTATCAGACGGGTATAAAACTTTGGTTGAAGGTCAATATGTTGAATTTGAACTAGTAAGAACTGATAAAGGCCTTCAGGCAAAAAATGTAGTAGAAATAAAAACTACACTAGTATAATGTGTAGTTTTTTTGTATATTCATAAACTTGTAATTTTTTTTGAAGGTGTTATAATACTTATAAGAAAGGAAGGATGTTATGAAGTTTAATATTAGAGGTAGTAAAATAGATGTTACCGATGCTATTAATAATTACATCGAAACTAAGCTAGCACGACTTAATAAGTATTTTAAAGATTCAGGAGATATTACTGCAAATGTACTTATTAAAACACAAGGGATTAATCAACGAATTGATGTTACAATACCAATTAAAAGAGTAATTTTAAGATCAGAGGAAGTAGATAAAGATTTATATGCTGCAATTGATAAAGTTACTGATAAACTAGAAAGACAAATCAGAAAAAATAAAACTCGTAATATGCGCGTTAAAGAGGCAATTGCCTTAGTAGATTTTGAAACAACTAAAGAAGAAGATATAGAAGAGAGCATAGTTAAGAGAAAAACGCTTAACTTAAAACCAATGAATGAAGAAGAAGCAATTTTACAAATGAATTTACTTGACCATCCATTCTTTGTATTTAAAAATGCTGATACTGATACTATGTCAGTTTTATATAAAAGAAAAGATGGAAATTATGGTATAATTGATATTGATGAGGACTAAATTAGTCCTTTTTTTCTTTTAAATTTAGCTAAATACTATTATTTTCTCTCGTTTTTTGATAAAATTATATTGTATGGCAAATAAGGAGGATAAGACTATGGGACTATTTAAAAAAATATTTGACCATGAATATAAAGAATTAGAAAAGTTTAAAAAGGATGCCGACAAGATAATGGAACTTGAAGGTGAAATTTCTGCATTAAAAGATAAAGAATTGACTTCTAAGACAGAAGAGTTTAAGAAAAGACTCGAAAACGGAGAGACTCTTGAAGATATTAAAATCGAGGCTTTTGCAGTTGCTCGTGAGGCTGCATATAGAGTTATTGGTGAAAAGCCATTCTATGTACAAATCTTAGGTGGTCTTGCTATTCATGAAGGTAATATTGCTGAGATGAAAACTGGTGAAGGTAAAACTTTAACTGCTACTATGCCAGCATATTTAAATGCATTATCAGGTAAGGGAGTACACATTATTACAGTTAATGAATACTTAGCTGAACGTGATGCTAACTGGATGGGTAATATATATCGTTTCTTAGGACTTACTGTTGGTATTAACTTTAGAGAAAGTACACCAAAAGAAAAACAAGAAGCTTATAATTGCGACATTATGTATACAACTAATAATGAACTTGGATTTGACTATTTAAGAGATAACATGGTTGTTAGAGCAGAAGACAGAGTTCAAAGACCTCTTAACTTTGTTATTATCGATGAAGTTGACTCTGTTTTAATCGATGAGGCTAGAACTCCGCTTATTATTTCTGGTGGAGAAATGAAGTCAGCTAATTTATATATAGATGCTGATAGATTTGTTAAAAAATTAAAAGAAAATAATGGTTATTTATATGATGAAAAGGAAAAAGCTGTAACACTTGATGAAAAGGGTATTAAAGAGGCTGAGTCTTATTTCAAAGTAAGTAATTTATATGATTTAAATAATACAAATTTAGTACATTATATTAATCAAGCATTACGCGCTAATTATGTCATGAAAAGGGATATGGACTATGTTGTTAGTGATGATGGTAAAATCGTTATTGTAGACCCATTTACTGGGCGTTTAATGGCAGGTAGAAACTTCTCTGATGGATTACATCAAGCAATTGAAGCTAAAGAGGGTGTTGATATTCAGCAAGAAACTAAAACACTTGCTACTATTACATTCCAAAACTTATTTAGAATGTATAATAAACTTGCTGGTATGACTGGTACTGCGAAGACTGAAGAGGAAGAATTTAGAGAAATTTATAACATGTATGTTATTGAAATTCCAACTAATAAACCAGTATCTAGAATTGATTATGGTGATTTATTATTTGCCACTAAGGCTGGTAAATATAAAGCTATAGTTAATGAGATTAAGGAAAGACATGCTAAAGGACAACCAGTACTTGTCGGTACTATTGCTGTTGAGACAAGTGAACTTATAAGTTCTATGCTTAAAAAAGAACATATTCCACATGAAGTATTAAATGCTAAGAATAATGCACGTGAAGCAGAAATCATTGCTAAAGCTGGTGAAAAGGGTGCAGTTACTATTGCAACTAACATGGCTGGTCGTGGTACAGATATCAAAATCAGTGATGAAATTAAAGAACTTGGTGGCTTATGTGTAATTGGTACTGAACGCCATGAATCAAGACGTATTGATAACCAACTTAGAGGACGTGCTGGTCGTCAAGGTGACCCAGGATTTTCTCAATTCTGTGTTTCATTTGAAGATGATTTAATGGTTCGTTTTGGAACTGATAGAGCTAAGGCATTATTAGCTAGTGTTGGATTTAGTGATGATGTTTCAATTAGAAATAAATTCTTATCAGGCTCTATTGAATCTGCTCAAAAAAGAGTTGAAGGAAATAACTTTGATATTCGTAAAAATTTACTTCAATATGATGATGTAATTAATCAACAAAGAGAATATATTTATAGTAAGAGAAATGAAATATTAGATTCTGATTCTATACATGAAGTAGTTTTAGAAACATTTAAAACTTTTGTTACAAGTTTAGTTAATAATCATATTATGCCTGAGGGATATTTAACTGATCAAGATATTACTGATATCTTAGAAGTATGTAATGAAAACCTACTTAAGAATGCAGTTTTATTTGATGATTTAAAGAAATTAACACCTGATGAAGTTATTGATTTCTTATATAATAAAATGCTTGCTGAATATGATGGAAAACTTACTGATATTCCAGAAGAAGTAACTAAGGAGTTTGAAAAAGCTATTACTCTTAGAGTTATAGATACTCATTGGATGGAACATATTAATACAATGGCTAATTTAAGAGAAGGTATTGGTCTTAGAAGTTATGGCCAAGTAGATCCTTTAAGAGCTTATACTTCTGAAGGTTTTGAACTTTATGATGAGATGCTTGATAACATTGATAAAGATGTCACTTTATACTTGATGCGTTCTGAGATCAGACAAAATGTTGAGAGAAAACAAGTTATTAAGGGTGAAGCTGTTAGAGATGTTAATAAAGAAAAAAAACAATCTCCAAAGAGAGTTCAAAAAGTTGGTAGAAATGATTTGTGCCCATGTGGAAGTGGCAAAAAATATAAACAATGCTGTGGTAAATAAAGCCTCAAAACCCCGTAAATAAAGGGTTTGCGAGGCTTTTTCTTTTTCTAAAAAATTGCAAAAATTGTAAAAAATACAGCACTATCTACACTTTATCTACACTTTTTTTGATAAGAAAAAGACTTTGAAATGTGATATAATATTATTATGAGGAGTAGATAAAATGAATGAATACATTAATTTAGATGAAAAGAATATTGAAGAAGAACATATATGCTGTGCAATTGGAGATCCTAAACATCAAGATGGCGTAGATAAAAAGAAAGAATGGATTAAAAGCAAATTAAAAGATGGGCATGTATTTAGAAAGCTAAATGCAAGGGGTAAAATCTTTATTGAATATGAACCAATAGAAACAGCTTGGGTTCCTATTAATGGTAAAAACTATATGCATATTTATTGTTTATGGGTTGCTGGTAGTTTTAAAGGAAAAGGTATTGGTAAAGAATTATTAGAATATTCTATTGAAGATGCAAAGAATAAAAAAATGAGTGGTGTATGCACATTAGTATCACAAAAGAAGAAACCATTTATTGGAGATAAGAAATTCTTTGAACACTATGGATTTAAAGTAGTAGATACAATTAATGATTATGAATTAATGGCATTACAATTTGATGA
>JAGAYJ010000004.1 GCA_017940575.1 Bacilli bacterium
ACTAGGGTAACTATCAAAATGATTATAAGCCCCTTTTAATTCTCCTTTTTTCTTAATTCCATAATAACCTCTTGTACTCATATTATTCACTCTCCTCTTCAATAATTTTAATACATTTTCTTATTTCAACCATATCTTGTTCAAAAAATTCTTCATCATCAGTTTCTTTAACATATTCTAAAAATTGTTCTAGTGTCCAATTATTTAATTCTTCTATTGTAGGGTTATTTACATAACACATAATCAAAAGTTGTAATTTTTCTTTTCCATTTCTCCCCAATTTAACAATATCTTTATATTCTTCAACACCAACATAAATATTAAAATCTTCTCTAATTCCATTTTTTAAATTATCTAATAAATTATAAATATCTTTTTCCATTATTTCTCACTTTCCATTTCTTTTATATAATCTTCAACACTATAACTTTCTACTTTTCTTCTTTCTTTAAACATTTTATCTGCATATTTTTTAATATTTTTAATACACTCTGCCACTTCATCTATTGTAGTATCATAATATATGTTCTCTAATTTCTTTGCATTTTCTTGCACTATTGTTTGATAAGTGTACCAATTTTCTTTTAGCCACTTAACATTTTCTGCAATTTCAAATTCTTGATTATCAAAATCTACACCTTTATAATATTTTCTTATACTATCAAATTCTTTTTTATATTCAGTAAAATGCAAATTAACTAAATCAACATTAATATATAATACTGCCTCTAATTCATCTGCATAATTTTTACCTTTACTTATTATAAAAGCACCTTTTAAATTAAAATCTTCTTTTCTTTTTAGTTTTATTTCATCAATATCTAATGAAATATAATCTAAATCTTTATGTTCGTTTTCAAACCAACCACTAGGGTTTTCTACAACAATTCCATTTTTATCATAAAATTTAATTTCCTTTATTACATATTTATCATAATAATAAGGTCTATACCAATTACTTTGTTTTCCTAATTTAATCATATTCTAACACCACCAATAGTTTCATATAAATCGTGTCCTCTAAAACTCATATTTCCGTTGTCATCTAAATAAAAATTTGCTTTTACATATTCTTCTAAACACTCATAAAGTCCTTTTGTATTTACATTAAAATCACTAACTTCAAAATCTTTTGCAAGATTAACACACCACTCATAAGCAATATCATTTTCATAAGGAAGAATACCTTTTAATAAATCTCTTCCTAATACAAATGCCACATAATTATCATAATCTTTTAATTCAATTCCAAATTCCCCACCATTTTCATAATGACATTTAATATCTTCAATGCTTTCTGCTAAATTTTCAGTGTTATCTTCATATAATAGATATACATTATCACTATCTTTTGTTCCTCTTTCAAATAGTTCTAGTGCATAACCATAACTAATTTTCTTCATACCTAACCATAAATAACCATAATTCAATAATTTTTCTCTCATATTAATTCAACTCCTCAAACCATTTTTCTTCATTTTCATCAGTTAAATCTGCTAATAAATCTGCTCCTAATATAATAACTTCATCTTTTTCTTCTGCTCTATTGTAAACCTTAACTGCTATTCTTAAACTTCCCTCTAAATCATAATAAGTCTTTACTGCTTTAATCAAATAACCATTTAAACCCTCTTGTAGTTTTAAACTATTTCTTAATTGATTTGCAATATCTAATAATAAACTATTCATTATCTTCATCTCCTATCTTATCATAACCTAATTCTCCATAACTATCTTCTGCAACAAATATTTTTGTATCTTTATCTATATATTCAATAATTAAATCTTGATATATTCCATTAATTACTTCTAAATACATATTCATATTGTGTTGTATATTTTCTACTTCATTTGTTTCAAAATCTTTATCATCTAACTTAATTATTTTAATTTGATAAATCATTTCTTTTTTCATTTCCTCTACTACTTTTAGAGGTTTTCCCTTAAATATTATATTCATATTAATTTCATCTCCTTTTTGTTTACACTAATGTACTTAATAATTTTAAATAATCAGTTTCTTCTGCTATTCTATCTTTCAATTCTTCTTCATTATCATAACCAAAGAAGTCATTATCATCTTCTAAACTAAACATTATATCTGCCTCTAATTCTTCTGCACTTTCTAAAAGTGCTTGTTGTAAAGTTTTGTTATTATCTATATAAAATACTCTTTCAGTATCTTTTACACTTGATAAACCATATCTTATAGTTATTTCATCATTATTTATTTTATAATCAAATAAGTAATTATGTTCTACTAATTTATTTAATTTTTCCTTTAATATTTCATTTTTATTTACTACTTTACTAGCATTTATTCTTATAATATCATCTTTACCTACTTGATTATTTATAATCATCTGCTTTAATTCCATAAGTAAATTATCTAAACTTTCATACTCATACCCAATAGTATCATTTTTTGGGTATCTTACTTTTGTTATATCTAAATATACCATAATTATCTCTCCTTATCTACTTCTTCAAAAGCCCTTAAAAAATCAGTCATAAAATCTAACATATCTTCAAAACTTGACACACTAATATCGTTCATATTTAAAATTTCATTATTTTCTTCAACTTCACATTTAAAATCATAACAACTATTTAAAAAGTCTTTATGAATATTATAAACATTGTTAAAATCTTCTAATTTATTATCTTCTAAATTCCAACCATATTGTATCATTTTATTAAATATTTTTTCTTTTATATTTCCAATTCTGCTAATAGGTACAACAAGTTCATTTTCACTTACTTTTTCTTCTCCTATTAATTGTAAATCATATAATGCTAATATTCTTACTAATGTTTCTTGTAGAATATACCACATATTACTATTTACTCTTAATTCTCCTTTATAGCCGTTTTCTACATATTCAAGCATTTTATCAATATCTTCAAATAATATATTCCACTCTTGTAAATATCTTAATTTCCACTCATCATCTCTAACTGCTAATTCAAAACTCTTTTTAATTAATTCATTTATTCTTTCATCTTTATATTCTTTAAACATTTAAAATCTCCTCCTTAATCAATTATATTTCCATATTTATCAACAAACTTACTCATATTTTCTTCATCACTTTCAAATATTTCATCTAATTCATCAATTTTACTTGAAAAGTTAATACCTATTAAGTTGTCAATATCTTCTAATAAACTTACTAATCTAGCATAAGCCTTTTCTCCATTTTTACTTAACTTACCATTTTTCTTAAATGGTCTTTTACAATTAAAATAATCTTTTAAAATTTCTTCTTCACTTTTCATAATCGTACCTCTTTTCTTTACACTTTTATTATAGCACATTATTTCGTGATATTTCACTTTTCTGCACTATAACTAAATATATCTTTCAATTTTGAAGTCTTTATAATATTTTTGTATTTCTTTTTCTATTTTTTTATTTGCATTATCAAATTCTTTACTATTATAACCCCATTGATAATCATTTTCTAATTGATTTTTTATACTATCAATATTATATATTAAGCAATATAATATTTCTTCTCTAACTGCTCTTTCAAATTCTTCCCAAGTAATATCTTCTTCATTAATATTATTACTTTTTCTTACACAAGCAATATTCCAATACCATTCAGTTTCACTTATACTCCAAGTTCTAGTATATTCTACTATATGTTCTACCAATTCTTTTAAATTATTTATCATCATTATCACTTCCATATTCATCTAATAATTCTAAACTATCAAAGTTTCTTAATTCAGTTAATTCACAAGTTTTATCATAATAATCAAAATCTCTTCCTACTTGTTTACTTAATTCATTAATCTCATCTAATGCTTTCATAAACCCATTTGCTAATCTATCATATTCCCAATTAGTATGTTTATAACCAATTTCATCAAAATACCAATTATAACCAATATCTTCACAAGTAGTATATTCACTTTCGTTATACTTGTCTTTTTCTATTTCAAAAGTTCCTTTTTTAACAAAATTATAATCAGTATAAACATTATCTGCAATTATAATATCACTATCAAATTCTTGTTTTGTTTTAATCTTTAATTCATCTTTATATTCACTATTGATAGCATTTTCATAAACTTTTGAATATAAATCATCAAGTTGCTCTCCCATTTTCCAAATAATACTATCTTCTTCATCATTAAATCTACCCTCGTTGTTTTCTCTTATGTCATTTAATAATTCATAACAAATTTTTAATTCTGCTAAAACTTCTTTATCAGTCATTTAAATCATCTCCTTTAAAATATTTTCTATTCTTTTTCTTAATTCAAATCTATCTTGACTTGCTTTTAATAAAACTTTATTAAAGAAGTCTAAATCATTATTTAAATCATATTTTTTAAACCATATTTTCATAGTTCACACTCCTAATCTACGAACTCAAACTCTGCTCCAC
>JAGAYJ010000005.1 GCA_017940575.1 Bacilli bacterium
AGAGATGCACTGTGAAATCTCTACAACTAATTCAAAGGTGTTTTCCAGTGCTAGAAATAGCTTTGATGCAATGCCTAACTCAAATATAATGCCTGTTGATATGGGATTTCCTGGAACTCTTCCTGTTGTAAATAAAGAGGCTGTTAGAAAAAGTTTAATGGCAAGTATCATACTCGGATGTACTCAACCAGAATATTTATATTTTGAAAGAAAGAATTACTATTATCCAGACCTTCCAAAAGGATTCCAAATTACACAAGAGACTAAACCAGCTCCTGTTGGTATATATGGGTCTTTAAAATATGAATTTAATGATACTTTTAAAACTGTAAGAGTAAATAATATTCACTTAGAAGAAGATTCAGGAAGATTAGATCATTATAATGATTATTCATTAATTGACTATAATAGAGCAGGTGTTCCTTTACTAGAGTTAGTTACAGAGCCTGACTTTAGATCTGCAGATGAAGCAGTTGCTTTCTTAGAGACTATGAGATCTATTTATAGATATGCAAATATTTCTGAAGCAGACTCTAAAAAAGGTCAAATTAGATGTGATGTAAACGTATCAATAATGGATGATACTTTAGATGATACTAATCCAGATAACTGGGGAGTTAAAGTTGAAATCAAAAACGTTAACTCATTTGGTGGTGTAAGAGATGCTATCAACTATGAGATTAAAAGACAAATTGAACTTAAAGAGTCTGGTGAATATGATTCTTTAGAACAACAAACAAGAAGATGGGATGAAGAGAGTGGTACAACTATTTATATGCGTAGTAAAGTAGATGCAATTGACTATAAATACTTTGTTGAACCAAATATTCCTAAATTTAAAATTACTAAAGAATGGTTAGAAGAAATAAAAGCATCTATTCCAGTACTCGGTCATGAGAGAAAAGAAAGATACATGAATGAATACGGGCTTACTAATTATGATGCTACAATTCTTGTTAAAGAAAAAGATATATCAGATTACTTTGAAGAATGTATTAAATCAGGTGTTGATAAAAAAGAAGCAGCAAACTGGATTACTAGTGTAATCTTAGGATTTATAAATAAATTTAATTTAAATATTAATGATATATTTGTAAGACCTAATATGCTTGCAGATTTAATAAAATTAGTTAGTGATAAGACTATTTCATCTAAACAAGCTAAAGAAGTTTTATATGAAGCTTTAACTGAAGGTAAAGTTCCAACAGAACTTGTTAAAGAAAAAGGTTTAAAACAAATAGGCGGTGAGGATGAGATTAAAGCTGTTGTACTTGAAGTATTAGCAGAACATCCTGATGCTATAGATGACTATAAATCAGGCCACACTAATATAGCTGATTTCTTAGTTGGACAAGTAATGAAGAAAACTAGAGGTCAAGCAAATCCTGCTATGGCAAGAAGTATGATGTTAGAAGAATTAAACAAATAAAAGTTTAATTCTTTTTTATATTGACAATACGAACAAGTGTACGTTATAATGAAGACGTAGTATGTTGTAAATAATTTTGAAATTTAGATAAAAGGAGGTTTTATAATGCAAGAAAAATTAAAGACTATTTCAAAATTATTTGAAGGAAATGAAATTAGAAGTATATGGGATAGTGAAAAGGAGGAGTATTATTTTAGTGTTGTGGATGTTATACGTGCATTAACCGATAGTACTAATCCAAATGATTATTGGTATCGACTTAAAAAGAGAATGACTGATGAAGAAAAAAGTGAGATATCGACAAAATGTCGACAACTGAAAATGTCTTCAAAAAAGGATGGAAAGAATTACTTAACAGATACCCTTGACACTAAAGGAATTCTAAGACTTATTGAATCTGTTCCATCTCCTAAAGCTGAACCTTTTAAACTATGGTTAGCTAATTTAGGAAGTGAGAGAGTAGATGAAGTATTTGATCCATCAATAGGTATTGATAAAATGATCGATTTTTATTTACATAAAGGTTATACATTAGAGTGGATTGAACTTAGAATTAAAGCAATAATAAATAGAAAAAAACTAACTAAAGTATGGAATGATGGTGGAATAAAAGAGTCAAAAGAATACGCAATCTTAACTAATGAAATATATAAAACATGGTCAGGTATGACAGCAAGTGAGTATAAAAAATTTAAAAATATAAGAAAAGAAAATTTAAGAGATAATATGACAGATGTTGAGGTAGCGCTTGCTGATTTAGGAGAACTTGCAACAAGAGAAATAGCGAAGAAAAAAAATCCTAAAGGTTTAAAAGAAAATATTGATATTGCAAGATGCGGTGGTGAAATTGCAAGTAATACTAAAAAGAATTTAGAAGCTGCTTTAGGTGATACTGTAATAACAAATAAAAATGCACTTAATTATAAATATATTAATGATTTAGAAGAATAGTATAATTATTATAATAAATAACATATTAATAACGTGGATAGCAGTGAGAAGAGCAATCGAGGGACGTGTAAGCCTATCCAGTTATATGATAAAAGACTAGATATTATCTAGTCTTTTTGTATTCTTCTAAAGTTATTTTTTTATCATGTATATATTTAGCTAATTTAACACCTACATATCTAAAGTGCCATGGCTCATATTTGAAACCTGTAATATATTCTTTTCCTTTAGGATATCTCAAAATAAAACCATATTTATATGCATTATTAATCATCCATTTAAACTCTTTAGATTCTTCAAATTTATTATAATCTAAGTTAGAACCTTCAACATCAACAGATAATCCAAGTTGATGTTCAGAGTGACCTGCTTTAGCTGATGCAATTAAGGCTTTTTTAAGTCCAATAGTTTTAACATAATGATTAAATAGTTCCTTTTGATAAAAATAGCTTCTATATGTAGATACAGCTATTATTCTAAAACCTTCATTTTTAGCCTCTTTACTTAAAAGTTCAAAATGCTTACAAGCATCCCTCCTTAAATACTTATCTTTATTTGAATATGATTCATTTATTTTAGTTAAATCATAAGGCCTATAATATTTAGATAGTCTATTATTTTTATTAACTAATGTATCTAATTTATATGGTTTTTTTACATCTTTAATATTTTTATAAAATTGATTATTATTTTTATAAATATAATATATTATTATGATAATAAGCAGAGTAGATATAATAATTTTATTCAAAAGTATCACCACTATATAATATGAAAAAAAGACTAAATTAGTCTTTGTTTTCTACATAGTATGCATAATATTCTTCAAAAGTAATACCTTCTTTGTAAATCTTTTTAGCATTCTCAACACCTACATATCTATAGTGCCATGGTTCATAATCATATCCAGTTAAGTTTTCTTTACCTTTAGGATATCTTAAGATAAATCCATATTTATATGCGTTATCGGCTAACCATTTAGCCTCAGGTGTCTCATCAAAATTATCCATTGTACTTTTATATGTTACTATATCAAGTGCCATACCTGTTTGATGTTCTGAATATCCAGCACGAGCAGCATAAGCATCTGCCCATTCTTCACTATTTCTAATTGCATAACTATTCCAAATTTTATCTTGATCTTTATAAGTTCTATAAGAAGATGTAATAATTAAATTTATATCTTCTGATTTAGCTTTTACCCACATTTTTTTAAATGCACTTAGAGTCTCTTCAGTAGCAGAGTTCTCATCATAAGAATACGTTTTAGAAGCATCTACTATATTTTCTGGTACATAATCTTCTTTTAAATGATAGAATTTATTAACAAGCATCATTGTACCTTTAGATGTATCAGTATCTTTAATAGCATCTTCATCATACCATTCATAATCCGCATGTACATTAACTATACTTACTATATCTTTTAATTTAGTTGACTTATTTTCTTTTTGATATTTTAAGTATCTATCTAAGTTATTAAATATAAAGTATTTTTGTTTAATAAATGAAGTTATATTTTTATCATATTTATGCTTTAATAATTTATCTAACTCTTTATCTTTTAAAGTTAAAATAACTTCAACTTGAGCTTTTTCGTATCCCAGTTTTAAAAATTTGTATTCATAACTGTGTGTATAATTAATATGTTTTATTAAAGAGACTAGTGCGATTATTAAAATAACTAAACCAGCAAATACATAGTATACTTCTTTTTTAAGTCTTCTTCTTTTCATATCATCACCCTAATATAATTATAGCAAATTCTGTATTTTTTTCAACAAATTAATACATATTATTAGTGGTGATATAATGAGTCTATTTATGCTTTGTTTAAAAATATTTAGTGTTAGAATTATTGATGTATCAATAGGTACAGTTAGATCTATATTTACAATAAAAGGTAAAAACTTTGTAGCAAGTATGATAGGATTTTTTGAAGTACTCGTTTGGTTTTTAGTTGCTAAAGAAGCACTTGATACAGATAATAATAGTATATTAATAGCAATATCTTATTCATTGGGGTTCGCTACAGGTACATACTTAGGTGGATTTTTATCAAATTTACTTATTAAAGTAAAACTTGGAGTTCAAGTAATATTATCTAGTAATGATAAGAGTGTAGTTAAGGCAATTAGAAATAAAGGATATGCTGTGAGTGTAATGGATGTGAAGGGAAGAAATTTCTTAGATAGTAAATATATGTTATTTATAGAAATAGAGAGTAATAAATATAATGAATTAACTAGTTTAATTAAAAGTTTAGATGATAAAGCTTTTATAGTAGTAAATGAAACTAAATATGTTCATAATGGGTATTTTGCTAAATAATTTGTTGACTAAGTATATTAAAAAGTGTTAAAATATCTTTGTAAATTGTTGACGAAGATAAGTAATAGATGAGTTATTTAAAGAGAGTTAGTGGAAGGTGTGAACTAATAATAATAGTCTATGAAATCTACTTCTGAGAGGAACTAATCATTCCCGGTGAATAGCCGTTATCAAAATTAAGTTAAATCAAGGATGGTACCGTCTTTAAAGACTCCTTAAATACCATCCTTTTTTGTTGGAAAGGTGATAATATGATAGATATTAAATTAATTAGAGAAAATAAAGAATTAGTAAAAGAAAACATAAAGAAAAAATTTCAAGATCATAAACTACCATTAGTAGATGAAGTATATGATTTAGATATTGAATTTAGAAATACTAAACTTGAAGGAGATAATTTAAGAAAAGAAAAAAATGAGAAAAGTGGCTTAATTGGAACTTTCATGCGTGAAGGAAAAATTGAAGAAGCAAATAAAGTAAAAGAAGAAGTAGCAACTTTTGGAGCTAGAATTACAGAATTAGAAGAAAAACAAGCTAAACTTGAAGCTGAAATTAAAGAACGTATGATGGTTATTCCAAATATAATTGATGAATCTGTTCCAGTGGGAGAAGATGATACTAAAAACGTTGAGATTGAAAAGTTTGGTGAACCAGTTGTTCCAGACTATGAAATACCATATCATGCTGATATTATAAATAAATTAAATGGTATGGATAAAGATGCTGCAGGAAGAACAAGTGGACAAGGATTTTACTATTTACTAGGTGATATCGCACGTCTACATGAAGCAATGCTTGCATACGCAAGAGACTTTATGATAAGTAAAGGATTTACTTATGCTATACCTCCTTTTATGATTAGAAGTGATGTTGTAAAAGGTGTTATGTCATTTGAAGAAATGGATGCTATGATGTATAAAATAGAAGGTGAAGATTTATACCTAATTGGTACTAGTGAACACTCAATGATTGGTAAATTTAAAGATCAAATAATTAAAGAAAGTGACCTTCCAATTGCTATGACATCATATTCTCCATGTTTTAGAAAAGAAGGTGGATCTCATGGTCTTGAAGAGAGAGGCCTATATAGAGTTCACCAATTCGAAAAACAAGAAATGATCGTTTTATGTAAAGCTGAAGAAGCAATGGATTTCTATAATAAAATGTGGTCTTATACAGTAGAATTCTTTAGAAGCTTAGATGTTCCTGTTAGAACACTTGAATGTTGTAGTGGTGATTTAGCTGACTTAAAAGTTAAATCATGTGATGTTGAGGCATGGAGTCCAAGACAAAAGAAATACTTTGAAGTAGGATCTTGTTCAACACTTGGAGATGCACAAGCAAGAAGACTTGGTATTAGAGCTAAAGGAGAAAATGGTAACTACTATGTTAATACTTTAAATAACACAGTTGTAGCTACTCCAAGAGGATTAATAGCTGTAATTGAAAACAATTATCAAGCTGATGGCTCAATAAAAGTGCCAAAAGCATTACAACCTTATATGGGAGGACTTGAAGTAATAAAATAGAATCATTAGATTCTATTTTTGTATGTAAATGTTAATTTATGTAAAAGATAAAAGTGTAAAGCATTGTTGAAAAAGAATTAATAATATAGTAAAATTATTAAAGAAGGTGAAGTTGTATGTTAAATATACAAAGTGATTCAAGAAAAATAAAACCTGGAGATACTTTTGTAGCAGTTAAATGCGAAGTAAACGATGGACATAAATATATAGAAAGCGCTATTAAAAATGGTGCTAGTAAAATAGTAGTTGAACACTTAGATAAGACTTATGATGTTGATACACTACTTGTTAAAGATTCAAGAGAGTATTTAACTAATTACTTAGAAGAACATTATAATAAATTCTTAGATGAAATGACTATTATAGGTATTACTGGTACAAATGGTAAAACTACCAGCGCATATTTAATGTATCAAGCACTTAATAAACTAGGCATTAAAACTGCATATATGGGTACTATTGGATTTTATATGGAAGAAAAAGTTTGTGATATGCCAAATACAAGTGTTGATATATGTGACTCTTATGATTTGATCATGAAAGCTTATGATAAAGGTTATAAAACAGTTATTATGGAAGTATCATCACATGCACTTGCTAATAATCGTGTTAAAACTATAAAATATGATTATGCTTTATTTACAAACTTAACTCAAGATCACTTAGATTTTCATAAAACTATGGGAAACTACGCACTTGCTAAACAACAATTATTTAAGCAATTAAAACATGGTGGAATAGCTATAGTAAACAATGATGATAAATATAAAGAATACTATTTATTAGATGGTAATACTAATTTAACATATGGCTTCAATGATGCTAACTTTAAAGTAGTAGACTATGATATGACATCAAAGGGAACAAAGTTTACTTATCAAATAGGTAAGAAAAAATTTGATTGTAAAACAAAATTAATTGGCAAATATAATATATATAATACATTATGTGTAATATCAGTATTAACTTGTATGGAGTTTTCTCAAAATGACATAATTAAAGTTTTAGGTGAATTAGATGCTCCAAATGGTAGAATGCAAATAGTTAACTATAAAACAAATACAATTGTAATAGATTATGCACATACAGCTGATGCAATTGAAAAAATAATGACTGCAATAAAACCTGTTATAAAGGGTAAAACTTATGTTGTATTTGGATGTACTGGTGATAGAGATAGACTTAAAAGACCAATAATGACAGAGTATGTTGCTAATAATTCAGATTACTTTATCATTACAAATGATGATCCACATTATGAGGATCCTGCTCAAATAGTTGATGATATGATTAAAGATTTAGAAAAAGATAACTATGAAGTATGTCTAGATAGAGAAGAAGCAATAATTAAAGGAATTCATATGCTAAAAGAAAATGATTGCTTATTTATTCTTGGTAAAGGTCATGAAGAAGCAATAGTTATAAAAGATAAAAGAATTCCATTTAATGATTTTAAATGTGTTAAAAACTATATAGAAAGAATTGGTGATTAGATGTTAGTTTTAGCCAAAGCTATGCTATCTTTAATGATAGGATTTGTTCTATCAATTATAACTGGACTTATATTAGTTCCGTTCTTAAAAAAGAAAAAAGCAAAACAAAATGTATCAATATTTTTAAAAGAAAGACATAAGAAAAAAGATGGTACACCAACAATGGGAGGTTTCATATTTATAATACCAACTGTTGTTGCAATTATAATTTTACTTTTACTAAATAGATTAGAGTTTACTGAAAACTTATTCCTAATCTTATTTGTATTTATATCATATGGTTTCTTAGGATTTATAGATGACTATTTGATTGTAAAAAGAAAAAATAATATAGGTTTAACTGAAATACAAAAATTATTTGGTCAATTAGTTATAGCCCTTATTTTCTTCTTTCTATATATGAAAGCAGGACATAGTACTATATTTGATATACATACATTAGGACTTGCAATAGATCTTAAATGGTTTTATGGAATATTTATATTATTTATGCTTGTTGCAAGTACAAATGCTGTTAACTTAACAGATGGATTAGATGGACTTGCTGGAGGATTATCATTAATCGCTTTCCTAGCAATGGGACTTATCACATGGTCTTCAACTTGGATTGCTGGTTATACTGAAATTGCCGTATTCTGTTTTATTCTAGTTGGTTCATTAATGGGATTTTTATTCTTTAATACTTATCCAGCTCGTGTATTTATGGGGGATACGGGATCACTTGCTTTAGGTGCTGCACTTGCTGCAATTGCAATATTAACTAGTCATGAGATTACATTTATAATTATTATGGGTGTATTTATAATAGAGACACTAGTATCTATTATTCAAGTTGCATCTATTATGTATACAGGTAAAAAAATATTCTTAATGACACCTCTTCATCATCATTTTGAAAAACTTGGATGGGAAGAGAGAGATATAGTAAAAACATTCTGGGTTGTAGGTATACTTCTATCTATGGCGGCTGTAATATTTGCTGTTTGGATTTAAAAAGAACAATTTTGTTCTTTTTTTCTATAAAATGTTTTCTTTTTTTAAATTATGTGCTAAAATTGTTATAGTTAGAATAATCTAAGGGAGGAATAATTGTGGGAATTTTAAAGAAAATACTATCTAATGATGAAGATGTCTTTAGTAATGATATAAATGGAAATGAATATTATGATTTAAGACCTGATGAGGCTTTAAATGAAAATGATGGACATTCCAAAATGATTTTACTTGAACCACGTGCATATTCAGAAGCACAACAAATTGCAGATCATTTAAAAATGAGAAATACAGTTGTTGTTAACTTAAAAAGAGTTACATCTGATCAAGCTAAAAGAATTATTGATTTCTTAGCAGGTACTATCTATGCTATAGGTGGTGACTTACAAAAGATTGGTGGAGGAATTTTCTTATGTACTCCAAACAATATTAATGTTCAAGGTAAGATTACAGAAGATAACGATGGTAAAGATAGATACGACAACGATGATATAAACATAGAATGGTAATTGTATGAGGTGATGAGTATGGAAAAATTTAATCGTACAATACGTGGCTATGATCCTGAAGAAGTAAATAGTTTTTTAGATAAAGTTATTAGCCAAGTAGAAGTTATGGTTAATGAACTTAAAGAAAAGGATACTCGTATAGCCGAACTTGAAACATATGAAATAGAAAATCAAGCTTTAAGAGAAAAAATTGAACAATATGAACGTATGGAAGGTACTGTTAATAAAGCTATAGTAATGGCTCAAAGAACAGGAGACCAAATGAAGATATCTGCTCAAAATGAATCTGATGCAATTATTCAAAATGCTAAAAATAATGCTAATAGAATTATTAATGAAGCATTAATGCGTGCTGAGAAAACTGAAAATGAAGCCGCATTACTTAAAAGAAACATTACAATATTCAAAAAAAGAGTTAAAGACATAGTTGAAGCTCAACTTGAAGTTGTTAATGAAATGGATGAAATTGATTTATAAGAGAGTTTAACTCTCTTTTTATTTGACTAAATAATAATTTAGAGTATAATTTAATTAGAGACACATCTTATTATGTGTGCTCATATACGCTTGTATTGAACACAACTATTACACTTTGTAATATGTTGTGTTCTTTTATTTTTTTATATTAACTTAAAAA
>JAGAYJ010000006.1 GCA_017940575.1 Bacilli bacterium
AATTACAAAATGATGGAGAAGCATCTAAAGCATTTATAGGAGAAAATCCTGAGTTATTAAACAATAAGTTGTATCAAGATCAAATTATTAATTTAGGAAATTAGTTATATATTAATCTGTTCGCAATAGGTTGCTATTGCGAAAACTTCTTGTTACAAAAAAAGTAACCCTAATAGTCAATTAAGACTACTAGGGTTTTTAAATTACTTATTCATTAATGAATAACAATAATCATATACATATAAGTGATTATTAATTTCTTTATTTATGACTTTATCTTCAAAATCAGTTTCATAAATATCAAATAACATTTCAATAGTAAATTTTTTCTTCTCAATATCAGTAAGTTCTAAATACTTGGCTGAAAGAAATAATAAATGCTTATATTTTGAAAAATTAACAATAGTTTTACTATAACTTGGATCTAATTTATTTAATATTTCTTTTAATAATATAATTATATCTTTTACATTAAAATTAATATCAAAGTTTTTGTTTTCTAGTAAGTATATAGCAAGTCTTATTTTATCAATATTCTTTAAATCATCAAACATATTAATTAATTCAATTACTTTCTTTGTATTACTATCTAATAACATAATTTACCTCAATCTTTCTTTTATTTTAGTTATAAGTTTACTACTTAATTATTGCCTAGTGTCTATACCGTATCCGACCACAGGTATGAATACAGTGAAGACATTAATTAATATTTGTGTCTTCATAGCATACAGACAACTCTTTGTCTCATACCTCCTGATAGACTACTTGGATAACTATTAATAAAATCCTTAAGTCCATATGTTTCTAACAAATTAAGAACATATTTTTTGTTACTATCATTCAAAGTCTTATTTATTTCTAAACCAAGAGTGCAGTTTTTATATATGGTTCTAAAATCAAGTAGACTATCATCTTGTAACATATAGCCTATATTTATATCTTTACTTAAATCTATACTTCCACCTGATTTATCAAGTAGTCCACATAAAATTGATAGAATAGTAGATTTCCCACATCCACTAGGTCCAACAATAGATACAAATTCTCCTTCCTTTAAATTAAAAGAGAAATCTTCAACTGCAAGTATTTCTTCATCTTTAGTATGATATATTTTTTTTAAATTTTTTATTTTTAAAATATCCACCATATACCTCCTAGCTAATTTATAATATGTTTTATATAATTATTTGAATATGTTAATAAACTAAAAAAAGGAAATAAATTATTTGTTTATTTCCTTTAATATTATTTTTTTATTTTCCTTTAGTCTTTTAATATTAGGACTTATTTTAATTGCTTTATTAATGCATTTTAAAGCTTCTTTATAATTATTTTCATAAAAGTACGCTACTGATAATAAATCATAAATAGTATGATCCCAACTAAATACCTCATTTATATATGATTTATAATGTGTTTTAATTTTTAAAGCTTCATTACAGTAAAATATTACATCTTTATATTTACCTAGTTCATATTCTAAAAGGGCACGTTCTACAAAACTATCACGTAGATATGGAGCTTCTTTTATAGCCTTATCTAGCCACATTCTAGCCTCATCATATCTTTTTAATGCTTTATATGAACGAGCTATAAATCTCATTGATGCACATCGCTCATCCTTCCATGTAGCGCTTTTTAAATTTAAATGTTTAATTAGCGTATCAATTGCTTTATTCCATTTTCTATAATACATATATTCTCTTCCTAAATAATGCATATTTCTATCATCTTCAGGATCTTCTTTTACTGATAGTTCTAATAATGGTAAATAATTAGATCTAGATTTTGTTTTATCTGGATAATGATTAACTGTGATATTGTCTGTATATACTTTTACTTCTTCTTTATTACCAATATATTTTAGTGTTTCATGTACAGGATGAATCCATATATAATCGTCTCGATTATGAATTTTTTCAATGTAAAAATTAACTTTTGGCGTGTTATTTTCATCTAATAACCAATTATAGTTATAAGCTAATCTAGTTGTATCAGTATTCCATGTTTTCTCAAGTTCATCTCTCCATCCGGGGTTAAATACTTCATCTAAATCAGTACATACACATATATCAGCATCCATTGGAACCATAGAAAGTGACTCACATCTTGCTTTATCAAATCTCCAAGGTGTAATAATGTGCTCTTTAACATGAATATTATGTTTTTTTAACTTTTCCACAGTATTATCTGTTGATCCTGTATCTAGAACATATATTTCATCTGCTTCTTTCATTGATTCGTACCATTTATCTACATATTTTTCTTCATTTTTACTTATGGCATATACACAAACTTTGTATTTTTTCATATTTATGGAGTAGGACCAGTTGGACCTTGTGGAATTGTTAGATTTAGAACAAAGTTAGGCGCAGTTCCTGTTATTGTTGCCTCAGCATCAGTACCAGGAGCCCCAGTTGTAACTGTACCAATTGTAAGTGTTGGTGTTTCGCCATCAATACCAGCAGGACCGGTAGGACCGATTTCACCAGCAGGACCAGTAGGACCGATTTCACCAGCAGGACCAGTAGGACCGATTTCACCAGCAGGACCAGTAGGACCGATTTCACCAGCAGGACCAGTAGGACCGATTTCACCAGCAGGACCGGTAGGACCGATTGCTCCAGCAGGACCAGTAGGACCAATTTCACCTTCAGGTATAGTAAAGTCTAAAATAACATTTTCATCTGTACCTACATTTGTAACAAGTGCATCAGTACCAGGTACTCCAGTTGTTGTTGTACCAACAGTGATAGTAGCAGGTCCGGCAGGACCAGTTGGTCCAGTAGGTCCTATAATTACTTGACTCATACCGTTAAGACATTTTCTATCTCTTTTAATTTTTTCATATGCGCGTTCTAAATTTTTACCACATCTATCATCACAACAATTTAAATTATCATTCATATAATATCTCCTTTCTAACTTATTTTATGAATCAGTATTACCACTGATAATTAATATAGTCTAAATTAAAGAAAGATGAATAAAATTAAATAGGTGATTATATGTCAAAGATAGGAGTAATATCTGATATACATGCGAATATAGATGCTCTAGAGCTAGTTCTTAAAGATATGGAGAAAAATGGTGTAGATGAAATTATTTGCTTGGGTGATTTAGTAACAAAGTATTTTTATCCGAAGGAGTGTGTGGATGCTATTAAGGAAAATTGTTCTATAGTAGTGAAAGGTAATTGCGATGATTTAGTAGCTAATGATGAGAGATATAAATATGCAAGAGGAAAACTAGGACTTAGTAGAATTGAATATTTAGATAACTTGCCAATAACTTACAAAATGAAAATAAATAATGCTTTTTTTAATATGTTTCATGCAACACCAAATTCACTAGATAAAATATTTAATCCATTATTTTCTAAAAATGAATTGACACCATATAAAGATAAAATAATAACTGATCCAAATGAAATGTTTATGCGTGATAATGAAATTGTAGTATGTGCTCATACACACCAAAGTTATATTGGAAGAGTTAAAAATAATGAATTTAAACTACTTATGAATAATATTATTTTAGAAGAAAGAGAAAAAATAATTATAAATGTTGGTAGTGCTGGCGAACATAGTCATATGACATGTTTTAATAATAAAGTGGATACTATAATTGATCCTATTTTAACATATCTAACGATTGAAAATATAAATGCTTTTTTATATGCTAGAATTAAGTATGTTCCATATAAAGAAACTTTAAAAAAAGTATATTTAGATATTTTAAAAAAAGAGCGTGAATCCCTTATACCGTATTCTCCTAGAGATAAAGAAAAAATAGAGAAATCTCTTAAATTAATGAGGTAATTTATGAATATATTTAAAATAATCAAAACAAAAATATTATATAAAAAATCATTTAAAGATGAAGTTATTAATACCTTAAATGTAAGCTTTCTAAATGTGCTTAAAAAAACAGATAAATATAGAAGTGTAGGTGTAGAGTTTGTTAAAAATGGTAAGTATGCGGTTGTTATTATGGCTGGTGGAATGGGTAGTAGACTTGGACTTAATATACCAAAAGGATGTATTAAAATAAATGATAAATCATTATTTGAGATATATGTTGATAAGTTAAAAAAAGTTAATAGTGAATTAAATATTGAGATTCCTATATATATAATGACTTCAAAGAATAATAACATTTCCACACAAAAATTTTTTAAAAGTAATAATTTTTTTAGTTATCCACAGGATAAAGTTAAATTTTTCGTACAAGATGAACTACCTATTTTAAATAAAAGTGGAAAAGTAGTTAATTATAATAAATCTATATTAATGGGTCCTAATGGAAATGGAGATGTATTTAAGTCTTTAAAAAGAAATAATTTAATAAATGATATGAAATTAAATAATATTGAATATGCTTTATTTGTTAATATAGATAATCCTCTAAATAATTTAGTTGACTTTGATTTTATTGGAGCAACTATAGCTAAAAAATATAAATTATCATCTAAAACCATTAAACTAGATAAACCAAATGAATGGATATTTATAAAATATAATAAAAGACCTTATATGTTACCTTTGGGTTATATAGGTAAGTTTTTTAATAAATTAGTAAATGGTGAATACTTATATAGATATAAAAATATTTCATATCATTTAATACATATTGATTTAATTGAAAAGTTTTCTAAAATTAATCTTAAATATCATAGAGCATATAAGTTAACTAAAATAGATAAAGATAAAGAAATTGAATCATTTAAATTTGAAAAGTTTATATTTGATGCATTTTACTATGCAGATGATATGTTATTATATGAGACAGATAATAAAGAATTTTATCCAATAAAAAATATTAAGGATTTAGAGTATTTTAAAAAAAATAACCATTAAGGTTATTTTATTGTTTCTAGTATTTTATTATTATTTATTTCTTTTAGACTTTTTTTAGGTGTTGGTAATTTCTCAGGCATAGTACCACCATTTTTCTTTATAACATCACGAACATTTTTACCAACTTCATAGTGAGCTTTATTTGCATTTATCTGACCATTTATTTTTTCATTTTTAATTTTAGATTCAGTTTGTACTATTCTAAATAGATTATCGGCAAGTTCTTCACTTCCCATGTTATCTAGTATATCTTCTCTATAGCGAAGATTTTTTCTTTTAGATATATCATTTGCAGTCTCACCATTATAAAGTCCTTTATAGCCAGCATTATGAAATTTATCAAAATTCTTAACTCCTGCTTTTAAAGCAGTTTGATTTAATTCATAGTTTCCCAATTTGGTTAAACTTCTTATGTATAATCTTTTTTCATCTTCTGATAATTTATTATACTCACTTTCTAGTATTTCTTGACGTCTAGTTTGTATAGCAAAATAGGTTTGAGCAAGTGCTACTACTTCTTTCCTAGAATCAGCATTTTGAGCAATTAGATAACATGCATAACGTGATAATTTATAGTCATTTACTTTTCTTTTTGCTCCTTTTGCAATATTGATCATTTTGTTGACTTCAACAAAATGATCATTTATATTATGATTACTGTTTTTACAAGCATTAATTGCTTTGTTTATTACAATTTTAAAATTTCTCCATTCATTATATTCTAATACTTTTTGAAGTTCTCTTGCACTCCAGTATTCATTACCTTCTTCATCAATATGTTTAATATTATCAAATAATGTTTTATTTTCAAGTTTAGTCATATAAACCCTCCTTTGTGATTGCTTATTATATATAATTGTTATGTTGATATTTGTCGAATAGTGTTGATAATTTAATTTTATTTAAAAAAAACACTTACAAATGTAAGCGTTTAGTTTATATGTTTTTAACTAATTTATTATAGTCAACAAATTTATCTAATTCTTTTGCATTTTTAATAATCTCTTCTATGTGTTCAAAGTCTTTCTTATCAATATAAGTAGTATCATACCATGCATCTATATCCATATAGTTTTGAACCATTTTCTCTAAATCATTTATAGATGAATCAGGAAAATAACTACTAATTTTTAAAGCAACATCATGAGCACTATTTTTATGAATATAATCTAAGGCTTTATTAATAGCTTTTTTAAATCCTTTTAATTCTTTTAAATGTTTATCAATATAACTTTTCTTAGCGTTATAAGCTGTATATGGAACATCTCCTCCAAGTTTTCCAACAGAAGCTACAATATAACCGTATCCTTGATTAACAAGGCTAGTTGCAGTTGGTTCAAATAAAGCAACAAAGTCTCCATTACCACCTATAAAAGCACCAGTTGTTGCACTAAAGTCATAACTAGTATCAAAGTTCATATCAGTAGTTTTAAGTCCATTTTTATTTATGGCATACTCTAAAGTCATAGCAGGCATTCCAGCTTTCCTTCCAGCTATTACGTGTTTACCCTTTAAGTCATTTACCTTAAAGTTTTTAATTTTTTCTCTTGAAACTAAGAAACTACCATCTCTCTTAGTTAAGCCTGCAAAGTTAACTAAATAGTCTTTCTCTCCATTCTTATATACATATATAGTTGCCTCACTTCCACAAAATCCAATATCAACATCTCCTGATAATACACTAGCTGTTACTTTATCCGCACCAGGTGTTAGAATAAATTCAACATCCAATCCTTCATCTTTAAAGTATCCTAGTGAGTCAGCTAAATATTGTGGTGCATAAAAAATAGAGTGAGTAACCTCAGCTACCTTAAGCTTTTTAAGTGAGTTATTTTCATCTTTTCTCTTAATTAAAATAGCTGTTGATATAATTACTAAAATAAGAATAATAGGTATAAAAATTTTCTTCATAACATCCTCCCATATGTATTATATTCAAGAGTTTTATAATTGACATTAAATAAATAGTTTGATATAATTGTTAGGCGCCTAACAAATAGAGGTGATGATATGAAGAGTATTGGCTTTGAGATAAAAGAAATTAATGATTTAATTATAAAAAAAATGATGAAGTCAGCTATGTGTGAAAAAAGATGTATGATATCTCCAACACAAGTAAAAATAATAGAGTATTTGTGCAAAACAAAAGATGAAATAGTTTATCAAAAAGATATTGAAAAAACACTTAATTTAAAAAGATCAACTGTATCAGGCATCTTAGATACAATGGAGAAAAATAATTTAATATCAAGAAAAAGCGTTAAAGAAGATTTAAGATTAAAAGAAATTGTCTTAACTGATTATGCTCTTGATAAGTTAAATTTGATTAAAAGAAAAATAAAAGAAATTAATAATGCACTTGGGAAAAACATAAGTGAAGATGATTTAAAAGTATTTTATAGAGTAACAAAGCAGATAAAACAAAATATTATAAATGAGGAGGTTTAATTATGTTTAAGTTAATAAAATCACTTAATAAAAAAGATTTTTTTCTTGTATTTATTAGTGTATTACTAATAGTTTTACAAGTGTGGTTAGATTTAAAGTTACCTGATTATATGTCTGAAATAACAAGACTTGTTCAAAGTGAAACTACAACTGTATCTGATATAATAATTCAAGGATTTTATATGTTATCTTGTGCATTTGGAAGTTTAATATCAGCTATAATAGTTGGATATTTAACTAGTAAGTTATCAGCAACTCTTTCATATAAAATTAGAGAAAGACTATTTAATAAAGTAGAAGACTTTAATATGGAGGAGATTAAAAACTTTAAGACTAGTAGTTTAATTACTCGTACAACAAATGACATAACAAATATTCAAATGTTTATATCTATGGGACTTCAAATGCTTATCAAAGCTCCTATTACTGCAATATGGGCAATTTTAAAAATACTTAATAAAAACTTAGAGTGGAGTATTATTACAGCAATTGCCGTATTTATATTAATCTTAATGGTAATAGTTTTAATGATTACGGTTCTACCTAAATTTAAAGCTGTTCAAAAGTTAATAGATAATATTAATAATATTGCCCGTGAAAACTTAACAGGTATTAGAGTAATACGTGCATTTAATGCTGAGAAATTCCAAACAGAGAAATTTAAAAGTGCAAATAGTGAGCTTACAAATGTTCAATTATTCACACAAAAGATGATGTCTATAATATCTCCTGTTATGTATTTAGTTATGAATATGCTTACAATTAGTATTTATTTTATAGGCGCATATTTAATAGAAAATGCTCTTATGGCAGATAAGATAAATCTATTTAGTGATATGGTTGTATTTTCAAGCTATGCTATGCAAGTTATAATGTCATTCTTAATGCTTGCAATTATATTTATAATGTATCCTAGAGCTAGTGTATCAGCTAATCGTATTAATGTGGTTTTAGATACAACTATTAGTATAAAAGATGGAAAAATAGATACAGAAAATAATATAAAAGGAGAAGTTGAATTTAAAGGTGTTTCATTTAAATATCCTGATAGTGAAGAATATGTAATTAAAGATGTTTCATTTAAAGCTAATAAGGGTGAGACTATTGCATTTATAGGATCAACTGGATCAGGTAAATCAACTTTAATAAATTTAATTCCAAGATTCTATGATGCAACAGAAGGTGAAATACTAATAGATAAAGTTAATATTAAAGATTATAAGTTAAGTACTCTTCATAAAAAAATAGGATATGTATCTCAAAAAGCAGTTTTATTTAAAGGTTCAGTAAACTATAATGTTGGATATGGTGATGATACTTGTAAAGAAAATGTTAAAGAAGCTATTAAAGTGGCTCAAGCAAGTGAATTTGTTGAAAAAATGAGTGATAAATATGAATCAGTTATATCACAAGGTGGTACTAATATATCTGGTGGTCAAAAACAAAGAATTTCAATTGCTCGTGCGATTGCTAAAAATCCAGAGATTTATATATTTGATGATTCTTTTAGTGCACTAGATTATAAAACCGATTATTTACTTAGAAAAGAGTTAAGTAAGTATACAAAAGATTCAACAATATTTATAGTAGCCCAAAGAATTGGTACAATTATGAATGCTGATAAGATTATTGTTTTAGATAATGGTAATGTAGTTGGAATGGGAAAACATAAAGAATTATTAAATAGTTGTGATGTTTACAAGGAAATTGCATACTCACAATTATCAAAGGAGGAGTTAGAAAATGCCTAGAGGAAATAGAGGACCAAAAGAAAAACCAAAAGATTTAAAAAGTTCGATTAAAAAACTTTTTACTTATTTAAAAAACTTTAGAGTTCTAATTTTTATATCAATCATTCTAGCTACTCTTGGAGCAATTCTATCTATAATAGGTCCAAATAAATTATCTGATTTAACTGATGAGATAAGTAGTGGACTTGTTATAAATCAAAAAAACATGGAAGAAATATCAAAGAAAGTTACTTCTAATTTAACTGAAGATAAAATGCCTATCATAATATCTTCTATTATGATGGATTCAAATATATCAGATACTGATAAATTATCTTTATCAAAATTTGATTTTAAAAATGGCGATATTAAAACACTTCCTCTTAGTATTCAAAATAAATTATTCAATGAATTTACTTTTAATAAAGAAGTGATAAGTGTTAGTGATCAAGTTGAATTTGTATCTATTATGAGTTCTATAAAAACGAGTAAAGATTCTAATTTAATATATTCAAAATTAGATAAATTACCAGATAGTATTAAAAATCAAATCAAACCTAAAATGAATTTAAATAATATTAAAAATATAGGAGTATTCTTAATAACTTTATATTTATTAAGTGCATTATTTAATTTAATTCAAGGCTTTATTATGTCAGTTGTTTCTAATAGATTTGCAGAAGAGTTAAGAGATAAAATATCTGTTAAGATAAATAAACTTCCTCTTAAATATTATGATTCAAAACAAATAGGTGATATATTATCACGTATTACTAATGATGTAGATACAATATCTCAATCAATGAATCAAAGCCTATCTTCTCTAGTAGGTGCGATTACATTATTTATAGGTTCAATTATAATGATGTTTGTAACTAATGGAATTATGGCTATAGCTGCAATAGTATCATCTTTAATTGGTTTTGTATTTATGTTTATAGTATTATCTAAATCTCAAAAGTATTTTTCTAAAAGGCAAGTAGAGTTAGGTAAACTTAATAGTCATATTGAAGAGGTGTATTCAGCTCATAACATAGTTAAAGTGTATAATGGTAAGAAAGACGCTAAAGAAAAGTTTGATAAGCTAAACAAGTCAGTTTATGACTGTAATAGAAAGAGTCAATTTTTATCAGGACTTATGCCTCCTATGATGGGATTTATTGGAAACTTAAGTTATGTTGTTGTATGTGTTGTTGGAGCATCACTTGTTATAAATGGTAATATTACATTTGGTGTAATTGTAGCGTTTATTCTTTATGCAAGATTATTTACATCTCCACTATCTCAAATCGCACAAGGCTTAACTTCTCTTCAATCAACTGCTGCAGCAAGTGAGAGAGTATTTGAATTCTTAGAAGAAGAAGAGATGATGGATGAATCTAGCTTAACTAATAAAATAGATGTAAGTAAAGTTAGTGGTAGTGTAGAATTTAGTCATGTTAAATTTGGATATAATCCTGATAAATTAATTATAAAAGACTTTAATGCTAAAATTAAACCAGGCAGTAATATTGCAATAGTAGGTCCAACAGGAGCAGGTAAAACAACACTAGTTAACTTACTTATGAAATTTTATAATATTACAAGTGGTGATATTAAAATAGATGGTATATCTATTAATTCACTTACACGTGAAAACATTCATGATTTATTTATAATGGTTTTACAAGATACTTGGGTATTTAATGGAACTATTAGAGATAATGTTAAATATAATAGTAATGCTACTGATGAAGAGATTTGGGAAGCTTTAAAAACAGTTGGAGTAAGTCACTTTGTAAAATCACTTCCAGGTGGACTTGACTTTGTAATTAAAGATAACGACTCTATCTCACAAGGACAAAAGCAATTATTAACTATTGCTCGTGGTATGATTAAAGCATCTCCACTTCTAATTTTAGATGAAGCAACATCTTCAGTAGATACTAGAACAGAAGAATTAGTAAGTAGAGCAATGGATAATTTAACACACGGTAGAACTTCATTTATAATTGCTCATAGATTATCAACTATCAAGAATGCTGATGTTATCTTTGTTATGAAAGATGGAGATGTTATAGAGTCAGGTTCTCATGATGAGTTGATGAGTAAAAATGGATTTTATAGTGAACTTTATAATTCACAATTTGAAAATTAATCAGTACATTGTACTGATTTTTTTAATAATGACAATGTAATGATAATGCGTTGACATATAGAAAATTATAATATATAATATTATTTGAAGGAGGGATAGCATGAGTAGTATTCCTGGTACCACTAACTTGAATGTTAGAGTAGATTCAACTCTAAAACAAGAAAGTGATATTTTATTTAAGAATTTAGGTTTAAATATGAGTACTGCTATTAATATGTTTTTAACAAAATGTGTAAAAACATCAAGTATTCCATTCAAAATAGAAGAACCTAAACCAAGTAAAGAATTACAAAAAGCATTAAAAGAAGTAGATTATATGATAAAGCATCCTGATAAATATAAAGCTTATAATTCTATTGAAGAATTATTCAAGGATTTAGACAGTAATGACTGATTTAAAAACTAAAACAAAATATAGTATTAAATATACTAATGATTTTAAAAAGAATTATAAAAAAATAAAGAAACAAGGTAAGGATGTTTTAAAACTGATGTATGTTGTTGATAAATTAGCTAATGGTGAAAAGCTAGAAGAAAAATATAAAAATCATTTATTAGTTAATAGTAAGAATTATAAAAATTGTGGCGAATGTCATATTGAGCCTGATTGGTTGTTAGTATATCGTTATATAAATGATGAATTATACTTAGTACTTGTTGCTACTGGTAGTCATTCAGAATTGTTTTAAAAATAGAACATAATATTGTTCTTTTTTTCATACAATTATTTAGGTGAGTTATGAAAAAGATACTACTATTATTAATTTTACTTATTCCTTTTAACATACGTGCCGTTGATACATCTGCAGAATCAGCTATACTTATGGATATGGATTCAAATAGAATTTTGTATGCAAAAAATATAAATAAGCAAAGAAGTGTCGCTAGTATATCTAAGATAATGACTGCTTATCTTGCAGTAGAATCAGAAAAACTAGATAAAAAAGTAACAATAGGTAGTGAGATAGATAAATCATATGGTTCTGGTATATATATTAAAAAAGGAGAAATACTAACTATTCGTGATTTACTTTATGGACTGATGCTTAGAAGTGGTAATGATGCATCTTATTCAATTGCTAAAAACATATCAGGAAGTGTTGATAATTTTGTATCAGAGATGAATAAAAAAGCAAGTGAATTAAATTTAAAAAATACAATATTTAATAATCCAAATGGACTAGATGAAGATAAAGGAAACTATTCAACAGCTTATGATATGGCAATACTTACAAGTAACGCTATGAAGAATAAAGAGTTTAGAGAGATAGTTAAAACTAAAAAATATAATTTAAAGACAAACATGAATACTTATATATGGCATAATAAAAATAAACTTTTAAATATGTATAAATATGCAACAGGAGGAAAAACTGGATATACTAAAATAGCTAAAAGGACACTTGTTAATACCGCAAGTAAAGATAATCTAAATTTAGTTGCGGTAACGCTTAACGATGGAAATGACTTTAAAGATCAGATGGACTTATTTGAATATGGTTTTAATAATTATAAAAATTATAATATTTTAAAAAAAGGAATAATAGATATTGTAGATGATAATTATTATAAAAAATATGATTTATATATAAAAAATGATTTTACATATCCACTTTCTAATGATGAGTTAGATTTAATTGTCATTAAGTTTAATTTAGAAAAAATTAGAAATGTAAAAAAAGATATGAAAGCTGGTTATATAAGTGTTTATTTGGGCAATTTATTAATTCATAAGGAAGACATTTATATTAATAAAAAAATTAAAAAAAGTTTTAGTTTAAAAAATTTTGTAAAGGATATTTTTAAATGATAAATATAATATGGGGTTTATTTATAATAACAGGTATTATATATAGTTTGATGACAGGTAATATTGAAGTTATTAACAATGAAATACTTAAAAGTTGTGAAGTAAGTCTTAATCTTGTTATGCAGATATTTCCAGTTATGGCGCTTTGGCTTGGCATAATGAAAATAGCTGAAGTATCAGGTTTACTTAAAAAATTATCTGAGGCTTTATCTCCAATATTAGGTAGACTATTTCCAGATATTCCTAAAGGACATGAATCTATTTCTTTAATGGCATCAAATATTATATCTAATATGGCAGGGTTAGGAAGTGCTGCAACTCCATTTGGATTAAAAGCTATGAAATCACTCCAATCTTTAAATAAAAAGAAAGATACAGCTACTCGTTCAATGATTACTTTTTTAGTCTTAAATACTAGTGGTGTTACAATTATTCCAACAACTATTATTTCTTTAAGATTAATGTATGGTAGTATTGGTCCCACTGAGATAGTTTTGCCATGCATAATAGCAACTTTTTTCTCAAGTTTTTTTGGCCTTTTATTTGATAGATATTTAGGTGATAAATATGCAACTCACTAGTATGATAATACCATTAATGGTTTTATTTATAATCATTTATGGTTTTTTAAAAAAAATAAATATTTATGATGAATTCATAAATGGAGCACTTGAATCATTTGATATGACTTTAAAAATATTTCCTTGTTTGCTTGCAATGATATTTGGTGTTAATATTTTTTTAAAAAGTGGTCTAATTGATTTGATATATATAATTATTAAACCCATATTTTTATTTTTAGATATTCCAATAGATGTATTTCCAATGATGTTAATGAGACCTATTTCAGGCACTAGTACACTTGCTATATTAAATAATATATTTGAGTCTTTTGGCCCAGATTCATATTCAGGTAGACTTGCAAGTGTTATACAAGGTGCTACTGATACAACTTTTTATGTTATAACACTTTATTTCGGTAGTATTGGAATTAAAAAAATTAAGTATTCTCTTTATGCTGGTTTGTTTGCTGATTTAATTGGTATAATAGCTGCTATTATAGTCACAAAATTATATTTTGGATATTGATAAAAAAAGTCATTTATGATATTCTTAATTACGGAGGATGATTGTATGAAGAATGTTTTAAAAACTAGTTTATTAATTTTATCTTTAATGGTTTTATTTACAGGATGTGGTAGTAAAACTAAAACTTTATCATGTTCAATGAGTAGTGATGTTAATGCTATGATGTCAATGACTCAAACATTTGACGCTATATTTAATGGTAGTGAATTAACTAATATTAATCAAAATATTAAGATGTCTGTTAAAGATGACTATGTTTCTTATATTGATTCAATGGCTGATGGTGTAAAAGCTCAATATGATACTGTTAAAGATAAAGATGGTGTTGAATTTAAAGTTGATGTTAAAGATAATATCATTGATACTACTTTAAATGCTGAGTTAAAAAAACTTGATGATGAGGCTAAGAAAAAGCTAAATATTAGTAATTATGAATCTGAAACATATGAAAATGCTAAAGCAAGTTTAGAAAAATTAGGTTATACTTGTAAATAAGAATTCTTTTGAATTCTTTTTTTTATTTTTAAAATATGATAAAATTAAATTAGGTGATTTTAAATGGAGAGACTAAATAAATTTATTGCTTCATCTGGTTATACTTCTAGAAGAAAAGCAGATCTTTTAATTATAAATGGAAAAGTCAAAGTTAATGGTAAGGTTATAAGAGAATTAGGTGTTAAAGTTGACTCTAATGATTTAGTTACAGTTGAAGGTAATGTTCTTAAAAAAGAGGAGAATAAAGAATACTTTTTACTTAATAAGCCAAGAGGAGTTATTACTGCTGTAACTGATGATTTAAATAGAAAGACAGTAGTTGATTTAATTGATACAGATAAAAGAATTTATCCGGTTGGTAGACTTGATTATGATACAACAGGTGCTTTAATTTTAACTAATGATGGTGAGCTTGCTAATTTACTAATGCATCCTAAAAATAATATTGATAAAGTATATATAGCAAAAGTAAAAGGTTTAATTGGTAAGGTGGAAATTACTAAGTTAGAACGTGGAGTTTATATTGATGGAGTTAAAACATCAAAAGCTAAAGCAAGAATTAGAAAGTATGATAAAAAGTCAGATTCATCAATTGTTGAATTAACTATTCATGAAGGACGTAACCATCAAGTTAAAAAGATGTTTGAGGCAATTGGATATGAAGTGGTTAAATTAAAAAGAGAAAAAATATCTTTTTTAAGTGTTTTAGATTTAAAATCAGGTGAATATAGACAACTTAATATTAAAGAAGTTAAAAAACTTTATAATGATGCATTAAATAGATAATTATTTATCTATTTTTTTATCTAGTTTTGTCGAATCTATTATTTTATTTTTATATTGTGATACTCTATATGACCTGAGGTGATATTTATGAATTATTATAATTTAATAAAAGAAGAGTTACTTGATAATGAGATAAATAAAAAAGTTAAAGATTATTCAAAAAAACTAACTATAGATATAGGCAAAAGATATGATTATTCTTCACTTTAAAGAATGCGTCAGTTTTATTGAAAGTTTAAAAATATTGCCCCAGTGGAGCAACTATCATGGAGTCATTATAAGATTTTAATTCCAATTAAAGATATTAATAAGATTAATTATTATATTGATCAAATAATTAAAAGAAATTTATCAAAAAGAGAGTTAGAAAATATTATAAAAGGAAGAGAATATGAAAGGCTTCCTGATAAAACAAAAGAAAAAATAGTATCTAATGTTGATAATAAAATAGAAGATTATATTAAAAATCCAATAATAATAAAAAACAAAAATAATTATGAAGAAATATCAGAAAAAATTTTACAACAAATGATTTTAGAGGATATATCATCTTTTCTAAGTGAATTTGGAAGTGGATATGCATTTATAAAAAATGAATTTAAAATTAAAATAGGTAATAATTATATAGATTTACTTCTATTTAATATTGAATTTAATTGTTATGTAGTAGTTGAACTTAAAGTAACTGATTTAAAAAAAGAGCATATTGGACAAGTAGAAGTTTATATGAACTTTATAGATAAAAATTTAAAGAAAGATAATCAAAATAAAACTATAGGAATTATTTTAGTTAGAAGAGATAATAAATACATAATTGAATACTCAAGTGATTCTAGAATTATATCAAGAACATTTGAACTTGTATAAATAATAAAATATTTTACATAATATTTATAGGAGGCAATTATGAAAAAGCTATTTTTAATATTTGTTATTATATTTACTGGGTGTACTAGTACTTTACTTAATACACCAACAAAAAAAGTTGAAATGTTTTTTAACAAGTATCAATCACTTGATGATGATGTAGTAAGTCAATTAAAAAGTGTAGTTGATAATGAAATAAGTTTTACTAAAGAGCAGGGACTTAATTATATAGAGATTATGAAAAGACATTATCAGTCTTTAAAATACAAAATAAAAGATGAAGTAATTAATGGAGATACAGCTATTGTAACTACAGAAATAGAAGTAAATGATTATTCTAAAATATTAAAAGATGCTGATGAATATTTAGAAAAACATAAAGAAGAATTTATAAAGAATGATAAGATAGATGAAACACTATTTAATGAGTATAGATTGAATAAATTAAAAGATGCATCTGATAGAGTTAAATATACAATTGATTTAACTTTAACTAAAATAGATGATAAGTGGGAGTTAGATGAAGTTAGTCGAGATAATAAAGATAAGATACAAGGTATTTATTCAAAATAAAAAAGCCTAATTAGGCTTTTTAGTATTTAGAGTATGGAGTTTATATATAAAAAAAATTAGTTTTTAATTGGATTACTTATTTTTATCTCTAGCCTATTCATCTCCTTTCATTAATAATGATACATTTTAAATGTGAAAAAAATATGTGTTTTTTTTGAAAAATACATATAATACTCACTTTTTTTTTGCTTTTTTTTAGTGTATACTAGTATATAGAATAAGAGGGATAATATGATACTTAGAAAACCTTATGCAATATTAATTAAGAATTTTAAAATAATACATTTAATACTTTCTGTCTTAATGTTATATTTACTTTATAAGACTTATAACATTTTAGCATTTTTTAATAGCTATTTAAATACAATAGCAACTACCATTAGTAATGAAATTACTCGTTCCTTATTTGGTGTTTTACCAATAATAGTTAGTATTGGAATAATTGTAGGTTCTTTAATAATATTTGCTTTAATGAAATTTAAAGATAAGCCTGTTAAAACATACTTATATAGTATAATTTCCTATATCGCTTTTATCGTTTACTATATAGTTACATTCAGTATAGTTAAATCATTAGAGCTAAATTTAGTAGATGTAAGAACTTTAAAGATACTTAGAGATTTAACAACCGTTGCTTTAATAGTAGAGTCAATAGCTTTTATAATTGTTCTTATTAGATCGACTGGATTTGATATAAAAAGTTTTAACTTTAAAAAGGATTTGGAAGATTTAAATGTAGAAGTAGAAGATAGTGAAGAATTTGAAGTTAATACCGAAATAGATACATCAAAGTTAAAAAGAACATTTAATAAAAAGGTAAGACATTTAAAATATGCTTATTTTGAAAATAAGTTATTATTAAATATTATTGCAGTAATTATTATATTATTATTTGGTGGTTTATTCTATTATAATAAAGCAGTTGTAAATAGAAAATATAAACAAAATGAATATATGACAACTAGTAGATTTTTATTTAATTTTACAAATTCTTATTTAACTAAATACGATTATAAGAATAATATTTTATCTGAAAATACAGAACTTGTTATTATTAAGTTTAAAGTAAAAACATTATATGGATATAGTAATATAGGACTTGGAGCTTTTCAATTAAATGTTGATGGATATAAGTATCATCATAAAATGGATTTAAAAGATTCAGTATTTGATTTAGGAGTTACATTTAATGATCAAAGAATAAAGCCTGATTATCAAGATTTTATTCTTGTATTTGAAATTCCATCGTCAAAAGAAAATAGTAAAATGAAACTTAAATACTTTGATTATTTAAAAACATATGAAGTTAATATTAAACCACAATCATTAAATAATATTAAAGAATCTAAGTCAGCTAATATAGCAGATGAATTGGTATTTGATGATTCAGTTTTGAATAATGCAAGCATTAAAATTGAAAGTGCTGAGATAAATAGAAGTTTTAAATCTGAGTATCAAACATGTCCAAATAATAAATGTAGTACTTATTATGAATATATTGTTCCAAGTACAAATAATGGAGCTGAATATCTACTTAAAATAGATGGTGTTTATAAAAATCCAGATGCTAATGAAAAGATAAATACATTATATAAATTTATAAAAACATTTGGTAAAATTAAATATTTAGATAATGGAACATATAAAACAATGGATATTGGTATAAATCAAGTAAAACCAAGAATGTCTACATCATCATCTATTTATTTAGAATTAACAGAAGAAGCTTCTAATAAAGAACATATTATAATTGAATTTAATGTTAGAGGTAAATTGTACACTTATAGTGTAAAATGATATTGTTTTAACTAAAATATGTGCTATAATTAAATATGAGAGGATGATAAAATGGGAGTATATAAAAAAGCTTTATTAACACTTTTTCTATTTCTTGGTATGAGTCATGTTAATGCCGCAGCTTGTGATAATACTTTAAAAGTAGATTATCAAAATAGAGCTAAGAATATTACTTATTCTTATACTTATAATGATTCTAATAATACTTTTAATTTGTTGTTTACAAATATTACAGATAGTTTATATTTGATTGACATGGAAAACATGCAAGAATATAGAAATCAAGGCGAAATTACAATGGGTAATGTACTTCCAGGCAAAAGTTATAGATATGGAGTATTTACAAGTGATCAAAATCCTTGCAGTAGTTCTAGTATTTATTATATTTATGTAACCCTTCCTTTTTATAATCCTTACTATAATGATTCTTTATGTGATGGAATAAGTAGTTATAAATATTGTCGTAAATTTATAAATAAATCTATTAGTTATGAAGAATTTACTGAAAATGTTAATGAGTATAGAGATAACTTAAACAGTGAAGATACTAAAGAAGTTGTTGATGAAGAAACACTTTTAGAAAAAGTTTTTGATTATATAACATCTTTTTACACTAATTATTATTTTATTATCTTACCAGTCATAATAATTATTTCTATAGTAATTATTATAAGACAAAATAAGAAAGACAGTTTGTTTTAGGAGGTGAAGTATGAAGAAAAAAATTAGTTTATTATTATTTATAATACCTTTATTAATGTTTCCTTTAATGAATGTAGGGGCAGGCGATAATGAAGGAATAGAATTAAGAGAAATTACAAAAGTGGAACGTAAAAAGGGATATTTGATAAAATTTAGCGGTTCAAATAACCAATTAGTTCACAATGGTGATTTATTTGAAATTGAATTAAATAAAAAAGTTGCACTTTGCCTGGACCCAGGTCAACATATTTATGAGAATGCTAAATATAGGATGATTGGAAAAATAATGAAGGATGATTCAGACTCAAGCCACCCAAGCCCAAGTAATTTATTAATTAAGGCTTATTTATATGCATTAAGTAACTCCAGTACTAGCACTTTAGATGATAAACGTAGAAGAGCAGCTTCTCAGATTGTTGCATGGCAATGGGGTACTGCTGAATATACAAAAGGTTTATCTCAAGATGAAGAAGAAATATTAGCAATTAAGGATTCAATAAATATTAATATGAGCCTTGAAAATTTTAGGTATATTAGTGAAGATGCCTTTAAAAGTAAATATCCAAAAGGCACTTTAGAACGTTCATTATACGATGGACTTGAAAAATTTGTTCCTAAAAATGTTAATAATAATTTAATAAAACATCTTTTTCAATTAGCAAATACTTTTATTGAAAAACAACATATTTTGGATACTGTTATTCCAGATGATTTAGAATATTTAGGAATTTGGCAAGATACAAACAATCCTAGCAATCAAAGAGTATTAGCTTTATCTGATCAAGAAGCAGAAAAAGAATTAGAAAAAGAAAATTGTAAACAAGTTACATTTAATGCCTTATCTGATTGTTATGGCGATGATACACTTACATATGGAAGCATTTATCAAGAAACTGTAGGTGATTGTAAAAATTATTATGATAAAAAAACAAACAATAAATATTCTACATATGGTGTTAAAGATACTGATTTTGGAACATATTGTAGAATGTACTGTAATAAGTCATATCGTCAAATCCTTCCAGGAAATATAGCAACTGCTGTAAACGTTGGAAGATACATTGTATGGCCTAATAATAATATTGAAAATAATAGATATAAAATAAATGCTAATTTAGCAACATATCCAATGGAATTAACTTTAACTAAATCATGTCATATTGGACTTGCATATAGTGATGATACAAACAAATATCAAATTGAAACTGATTATCAAACAGCTTATGGAAATTATATAAATTATATTAATTCAACAAGAGATTCTAATAATAAATTAGTTTATAATCAATATAAAAATGATAGTTATTCATGTAAACCAACTTATGAAAACACATATAAAGCATTAAAAGAAGATGCTGATGATTATTGTAATAATAAAGTTGGCGAAGAGCCTACACCAGCAACTGTCAAAACTAATCCTCATGAATGTTGCTCTGGACCTGGTCGATGGGTTGGTGGCGTATTTGCATGTCCAACAACTACATGTTATGATGATGTGGAAACACAAGAACATAAAGATTGGAAAGAAAGAGTTAATACATGTAATGAAAAGAAAAAAGCTGCAGAAACAGCTTATGCTAACTTAGAAAAATGTGAAAAAATATCTGAGCATGAAAAAACAATTGCAGATATTATAGAAGATTTTAATAGTTGTGTTGGATATAATGCAAATATTAATTTAAATTTCTCTGTTCCAGGAATAAGCGTTTCATATAATGATGAAGAATATGGAACTACTATGGGACTTAAAGAAACATATGTTAGAAAAACGTGTACAAATTGTACTTCATCAATTGCTAAAATTCCAGCTGTTATTGCTTCAAACGCAACTGTAAATCTTACAAGGACAATTCAAACTAAAATTAATGCAATTAGTTCTAAAACAATTATTGGTGTTACAACTAAAAAATATGATTTAGCTAATGGTTATTATTATTTTGTTAATAAGGATACAAATAAAGCTATAAGTACACTTAATACTAGAAACTATTCCATAATAGGATTTAGTAATATGCCTATTTCTTATAAAGCTAATTCAAAGAAAAAATATGATTTAAAAGTTATTATGTCATCTGTTACTGGAGATGCTAGTGTATTTAGTAAAGAAATTGCTTCTAATAATTATGTATGTCATTATAAAGTAACAAAAACAACAAGTCCATCATGCGTATGTCCTGAGGGAACATTACATGCTGGAGAATCACTTGATTGTTTATCTAAAAACAATAATGGAACTTGCCTAGATAATCAAGAACAATATTGTAATTCTAGTGCTGAAATTCCACATAATTGTACAAGTTCTGATTTAACTTGTCCAAATGATCCATCAATGGATTTATCTGCTTGTGTTAATGCAGGTAAGACATATAATTGGTGTGTAAATAACTTCTGTGATGGAAAGGTACCTAATCCTGATAATCCTGATGACCCTATTGTTCCAAGTAATCCAGTTAATCCTAATGGTGGTGGAAATGGTAATCGTGGATGGGTATGTCCTGCAGGAACAAACGAAGGCATGGATTTATCTAGCTGTGTAATTCCTATGATGATAAAAGGTTATAGTGAAAAAGATGCATATGAATATTGTCGTGATGTAACTTGTCCTTATGGTGGAATTAAAATAATCTATAGAGTTATAGATTTAGCAAATCCATTCCCAAGTAAGGATGCAGATAGTGTAGTTACACAAACAGGATTAAAAACAGGAATGTTTAATGATCAATTAAAAGGTCGTTATCCAGGATCTAACTGGAATAGTACAAATGTTGTTAAGAAAAGAATTTTGAACAATAGAAATGTAGATGGTGATAAAGTTTATAATAAACAACCTTTATACACATTTATTGTTGATTCAAGTAAAATAAAAGCAATTAGAAAATACAATGATGCTCAAAGAGATAGTTATGCTGATTTTAAACTAAATTGTTTAGATGGTAGAACTGCTTGTAAGAGTGACTTTGTACATAATTCAATATATGGTATAACAGGAGGTACATGTAAGAATGTTTCTAAAGGAAGCTTCTATACATGTGCTAATTAAGGAGGTAATATGAAAGAGTCATTTTGGAGTGTATTTATCGTTATGATTGGCGTTATATCTCTAGCTTTCATTTACTTCTTTCAAACTGTTACATCTACAGATGAACAAAACTATACAATTTTAAAAGAAGTAACGGAAGCATCTATGTGGGATGCCGTTGATTGGACAGAATATAGAGCAACAGGAAATGTCAGAATTAATAGAGAGAAGTTTGTTGAAAACTTCATGAGAAGATTTGCTGAAAGCGTTTCTTTAGGAAATGTTTATAAAATAGATATTTATGATGTTAATGAATATCCACCTAAAGTAAGCTTAAAGGTTTCATCGAAATTAAATTCAAATGTGACCGATGAAATAGTAGAGTTCGATATTGTAAATAAAATAGATGCAATATTAGAAACACCATATTAAAGAAAGGAAAGGGAAAAAATATGAATAATTTTATGATTTCAATTAAAAGATTTTTTCAAAACAAAAATACAGTAACAATCATTGGAGTTATATTAATTTTATTAGTATTATTCTTAGGATATCGTTACCAAATTAATAGAGCAGTTAACCCAGTATCAGGTATACCAGTTGCTACTCAAACAATTCAACCAAGAACATTAATAGAAAGTGATATGGTAGATACTATTCAAGTAGCACCTATAGTACTATCTGAAAATGTAATTAGAACAAAATCTGCTGTTGTTGGAAAATATACTGCAGTTAATACAGTAGTTCCAGAAGGAAGTATGTTCTATAAAAATACAGTTGTAACAAAAGATGAACTTCCAGATGCTGCATTTGTAGACATCGAAAAAGGTCAAATTCCATACAACTTCCCAGTTACTATGGCATCTACTTATGGTAACTCAATTTATCCAGGAAATTATATTGATATCTACATGAAATCATATAATGAAAGTGGAGAATTAATGGTTGGTAGATTAATTGAAAACGTTAAAGTATTAGCAGTAAAAGATTCTTCAGGTAAAAATGTATTTGAAAACTCTGAAGAAACAAGAGTACCAGCTTATATAATCTTTGGATTAGATTATGAATTAAATATTCTACTTAGAAAAGCTAGCTACATGGATGAATTCTCAGTAGATTTATTCCCAGTACCACATGGTACACAAGTTAAAACTGGTGAAGGTGAAACAGTTGTAAGTAGCCAAACATTAAAAGACTTCATAAATGCTAATACAGTACCTAACGATGAAATAACTGCACAACAAGAAGCTGATGCAGCAAAAGAATCTGTTGAAACTAACGAATAGAAAGTTAAGGTATCATGGAAGATAGTATGTTCTCCCAAATTGATTTTGGGGATTTACAACAATACTTAGATAACGATGATATAACAGATATTTCATATGATAATGGTGGTCAAATCCACTTAAAAACATTATCAAGAGGTATATTCAGGATAGAAAATCCTAATATAAATAATGCATTTATGGAAAAATTAGCATTCCAATGCTCAAACGTAATGGGTAAGACATTTAATATGGCTCACCCATTCCTTGATGCAGAAGGGTCTGAACTTCGTTTAAACTTTGTTCATGAATCCATAGCTAAAAATGGTATAGCTTGTGTTATACGTAAAACACCAGCTAAAATCAGACTTGAAAAAGAAAAATTGCTAAAAGAAAAATATATTGATTTAGATATACATGATTTTTTAATTCAATGTGTACTTGGACATTGTAATATCATTGCTTGTGGAGAAACTGGTTCTGGTAAAACAGAGTTTATAAAATACTTAGCTTCTAAAACAAGACCAGATGAAAAAATAATTACAATAGAAGATACACTTGAACTACATTTGGATAAAATATTTCCACATAGAGATATTGTTACAATGAAGACAAATAATATAGCATCTTATTCAGATGTACTTGTCACTTGTATGAGACAGAATCCTAAATGGATACTTTTATCAGAGGTACGTAGTGCTGAGGCTGTAATGGCGGTAAGAAACTCAATTTCATCAGGTCACTATATCTTATCAACAATACATGCTGATAGAGCATCTTCAATACCAAACCGTATGTATAGTTTGCTTGAGTCAAATCAAGATATGGATCAATATATGAAATCAGTATATCGTTATATACAATTAGGTGTATATATAAGAGGTTTTCAAGATAAAGCAACAAAACGATTTGTTCGTGAAATTGCTGAAGTAACAGAATTTTATGTTACTGAAGATAATGAACCAAGATATAATGAAATTTATAAAAAAACAACAACAGGTCATGTTGTTAGACACAAACCATCCAAATACTTAATTGATTACTTGGATAGACAAGGCGTAACGCTTGATGAAAACTTAATTCATGAAGGTGAAAGTGGTACACCTATAGATACTGAGAATTCAATTGAGACTATTGGTGGTGAATAAGGAGGATATTATGGTTACTTTAATAGTTTTCTTAATTATAGCATTTATAATTGTCTTTGTAATGGCCTATAGATACAATTCAGGAGATAGTTTTTATAAATATATATCAAAACAATCAAATCTTTTATATGAAAAATTTGCTCCTTATTCATTTAAAGAAATAAGAGAAAAAGTTAAAGATTTAGGTCAAGAGTATACTAAAAAACAATATATGATACAAATTGGTGTATTCTCAATTTCAGCAGCAGTTATATCATATTTGTATTTTTATAATTTACTAATTTCTTTAATTTACATTATTGCTTCAATTGTTGTAATTCCAGTATTAACATTTTATAGATGTAAACGTATTTATTCAGAATTTATTTTTGAACAAATTCAAGTTTATACAACAAATGTTATTATGGAATTCGCAACTACACAATCATTTGTAAAAGCACTAGAAGGTGTTTATGATTCAGGTGTCTTAGAAGATCCTGTTAAAAGTGATGTTAAGACAATGATAGATATGTCATATGAAAATGGTACTATAGATGCGGCTGTAGCGTTTATGAATGAGAAATATGATTATTATATTGTTAAAAATATGCATCAATTATTTATTCAAATTACAAATGAAGGTTCTAAAAATTCAAGTGATGCTTTAGAAAATATGTCACTTGATATCGATATGCTTGTTGAAAATGTATATCGTGATAGAATGGATAGAGCACAATTCCATAAAAAATTCTTACAATTTGGTATTGTTTTATATTTAATGGTTATGTTAGTACAATTCTTACTTGGAACAGAATCTTACATAAAATTACTTGATACTAATTTACTTGTTCAAGTATTATTACATGCAATTATTATTGTTAATTCATACTTCTTACTTAATGGTGAGAAATACTATAATGAGAATGTGGGGGCTGAATAATGGAATTTTTAATTATTGGTGTAATTCTTTTATTCATACTTCAATATAGTAAAAGAATTAATTTAAGAAAATTTGTTGGTGATACTGAACCATACTTTAGATCATTAATGGAAGAAGATTATGAATTCTTACTTAAACTTAAATATGGTAACGATGTAGATGTTAATGAAATATTTGGTACAAGAGTTAGAAATGGTTTAGTAACAATCGTAATACTTATATTTGTATTTGTAATGTCTAAACCAAGCTTTATAAATGTTTTACTTGCTTTTATACTAGGATTTGTAGTATTTAAAATGCCTTATTCTAGTTTACAAACTTATTATAAAAACAACTTACATCATATAGATCAAATGCTTCCATATTATTTAAAGAGTTTGGAAATCTTAATCCAACATTATACTGTTCCAGTAGCGCTTAGAAGAAGTATTAACACAGCTCCTGAAATCTTTGTTCCAGGACTTAAAAGATTAGTTGATAGAATTGAACAAGGTGATTCTTCAGTTGATCCTTATATGGATTTCGCAAAAGAATATCCTGTACGTGATTCTATGCGTATGATGCGTTTACTTTACCGTTTAGGTTTAGGAGACCAAGAAAACAAACAAGAACAATTAGTTATGTTTTCACGTACTGTATCAACTCTTCAAAATAAAGCTCGTGAACAAAAATACAAAGAACGTTTGGAGAAAATGGAAAACAAAACAATGCAAATGTTATTCGTAACAGGTGGAGGTATATTATTATTACTTCTATTCTCAATGTTACAAATGATGAATTTATAATTAGAACATAAAATTGTTCTAATTTTTTTGTCTTCTTTTAACTAGTTTTGTCGAATTACTTGATTATATATGTTTTTATTTTAAAATAAACAATTAATTATTCTTTTAATATTAGTTAGAAAGAAGCTGATTAGATGAATGAAATTATTGAAAAAGAATTAAATATAGAAGATATGATATATGAGATAAGAGGTAAACAAGTAATGCTTGATAGTGATTTAGCTTATTTATTTGATTATGAAACAAAAGATTTAAATAGAAATGTTAAAAATAATATGAAAAGATTTCCAATAAATTATTGTTTTCAATTGACTGACGAAGAATATTCTAACTTGAGGTGCAAAAATTTCACCTCAAGTTTAAAAAATAACTATGGTGGAAGAAGATATAATCCATATGTTTTTACAGAACATGGAATTACGATGCTGGCAGGAATATTAAAAAGTGAAAAAGCTATTAAGATGAGTTTAAAAATAGTTGATACGTTTATAAGAATGAGACATTTCATTAAAGATAATATGCTTACTCAACAAAATATAAATAATATAGTTTTAGAAGATCATACTCATATTTTAAAAATGGATGATGATTTAAAATTACTACAAGAAGCTTTTGATAAATTAGAAGATAAAAAAAGAGTTAATGAAATATATTTAGATGGAGAGTTTTATAAAGCTTTTTCAAGAGTTATAGATATATTTAATGAAGCTAAGAAAGAGTTAATAATAATAGATAGTTACGCTGATAAAAAGCTATTAGATATTATTAAAGATTTAAATATAAAAGTAACTATAATTACAAAAGAAAAAGGAAAACTAAATAAAACTATAATAGATGAATATAATAAAGAATTTAATAATTTAAAAGTTATTTATAATGATTCATTTCATGATAGATATTTTATAATAGATAGAAATATAATATATCACTCAGGTACATCAATAAACTATATGGGAAGTAAAACATTTAATATTAATTTAATACAAGATAAATATGTATTTGATTTATTAATAAAAAAAATTACTCAAATAATTTGTCAATAACTGTAAATAACACAAATAATATTTGATAAATAATTAATATAGTGTTATACTATAAATGTAGAAAAATATAATAAGGTGGTGAGAAAATGAAAGAAGCATCTGGAGAAGCAAATATGACTGTAGTTACAATCATCTTAATCGGTATTATAGTTGCTGTAGCTACACCATTAATTAATAGTATGATGAATAATACTAAAACTAAAGCTGAATGTATGAATAATGGTGGTTATATTGAAAATGGTAAATGCGTTGGAGCTACTTCAAATTAATTGGTGATTAGATGAAAGAAGCAATTGGACATATTCCATTATATAATTTTTTAATAATATTTATCATTATAACTTTTGGATTTTTATCTGCAACTTTAACTTACTATAAAGCATTTAAAGTTAATAGTAGAATTGCATATACTTTAGAAGAATTTGAAGGCTATAATAGTGAATCTATTAAAGAAATTAATAGAGTCTTAGGTACAATGGGATATAGAACAGGTAGTGCTAAGAATTGTCCTAAAAAGTCAATTGGTAGTGCATTATCTACAAAAGGAATAAATCATCCTGTTTGTATTTATGAGTCTAAGCAAAAAAATGGATATTTTAATTATGGTATTGTAACCTATATATATCTTGATATTCCTGTATTGGGTGGAACATTTAAAGTTCCTGTATATACAGAAAGTGAAAGAATATTTAAATTTTCAAGTTAGAGTGGTGATAATGTGAGAGAGGCAATTGGTAATAGTTTTGTACTTAATTTTATCATCACTTTTATCATCTTGTTTATTTTAATTTTTGTTGGTACAACTACTTATACGAAAGCTTTTAAAGTAAAAAATAGAATAGTTGATATCATTGAAAATTATGATGGAAATATATCGAATGGTAATAGATTAAATAGTTCTGTACAAGATGAAATAAATGAAAAATTAGGTCAAATAGGTTATAGAATAGAACCAAATTCTGAGTGTAAAACTGATGGTCGTTTTTCTAAAGGAACTGTTTTATCAAAAACAAGTAATTATAGGTATTGTATTTATAGATTTACGACTAATAAAGGTAACTATTATGGAGTTGTTGCGTATATTTATATGGAAATACCAATAATTGGTGCAAAATTAGAATTCCCAGTTTATGGTGAAACTAAAATTTTTTATGATTTATAATGAGGGGATGGGTTAGATGAATGTAATTATTTCTAATAAACATCAACAAACTCTTGAAATGTTAGAGATTGATGTTATTAAATCTTTAAATGGTGAATTTGATGTAGATGATATTATTAGTCAATTTAAAAATTTCTATTTTCAAAGAATGATTATTGATATTACTGCTTTAAAAAACTATAAAGATATTAAAACACTTCAAAAATTATCTATTTCACTTGATATGGATAAAGTGATTTTATTACTTGATGATTCTGTTGATGATGGAACAGGTGATTTCTTATCTAAATTAGTTTCAATGGGAATATATAATTTTACACGTAATGTAGATGGTATAATGTACTTATATAACAATCCAAATAGTTATAGAGATGTTGCACATATTCAACAATTAGATGTTAATACTACAGATCAAGTAAGTGTCAATACAACAGTTGTTGAAAATATTTATACAGGAACACGTATTATAGGTATAAAAAATGTAACAAAGCAAACTGGAGCAACTACACTTTCATACATGATGAAAAAACAATTAGAGAAACATTATAGTGTTGTAGCACTTGAAGTTAATAAAGATGAATTTAGATATTTTAGAGATAAAAATATGTATTCAGTTAAAGATGTTGAGCTTGGAAATGCTATAGCAAAATATAATGATCGTGATGTTATTATCGTTGATGTTAATGATTCTCTTCAAGCAGAAAGTGTTTGTCATGAAATCATATATTTAGTAGAACCATCAATTATAAAACTTAATAAGTTAATGACAGTTAATCCAACTGTATTTAAGAAAATTAAAGGTAAGAAAATTATATTGAATCAAAGTATTTTAAGCCCAAAAGATGTACTTGATTTTGAGTATGAATCTGGTGTTAAAATATATTTCAATATGCCACCTTTAGATGAGAGAGAAAGAAGTATACATATACTTAATAAATTCTTAGTTATGCTTGGATTTTCAAAACAACAAGATAGTGAAGAAGATAATAAAAAATTCAATATTTTAGGCTTATTTAAAAAGTAAAATGTTGACAAAAAAAGGAAAATAATATAATATTGTAAATGAAGAGTGTTATTCACTCAAATGGGAGGTTTAGATTATGTTAAATATTTTAGAGATTACTTGTGGTACTAGTGTTAGAATACCAGACATACTTCCAAATTTAGTACATTACTTAATTTTATTTATTCAAATCTTTATTCCAATTGTTTTAATCGTTCTTGGAATGCTTGATATGGGTAAAGCTGTAATGAGCAATGATGAAAAAGTAATGAAAGAAAACCAAAACAAATTAATTAAAAGAGTTATTTATGCTGTATTAGTTTTCTTAGTAGTTGCTATTGTTAAGACAGTTGTAAGTATGGTTGCTAATGTAAGTAAAGATGATAGTGCTGCAGAAAGCGGAAATATTTCTACTTGTATTGAATGTTTCGTTAACGGAACTGAATCAAGCAAATGTAAATAATAATCTAAAAAAACAATAATAATTATGTTTATTATTGTTTTTTTTTATGCTATAATATATTTGTGATAGTGTAATGGAGTGATAATATGAAAAAATGGTTAAAATATATATTAATTACATCTATATTTATGTTTATTGGCATGTCATCAAGTATGGCGTTAACACCTAAATTCACATGCACTTATAATGTTAAAGTTGATGATTTAAAAATTGGTGCTAGTGGTTCAAAAAAATATGTTGTATCAGTATATAATGAAACAACTGCAACTTCAAATGTTAGCGTTGGTGAGACAATTGATGATAGTGGAAATCTTTATGTTGCATTTAATGGAGGAGAAAAATCTTTTCATAAACAATTTGCAAAAGCCGCAACTGATGGTAATTTATGCCCTGTAATTAAAATATCATCATACAATAGTTCAGACATTCAATTCAATTTAATTGGTCATGACACAACAGGCCAAGCTTCAAAAGAATATGAAGGTACTATTAAAATTATGTCAAAAGAAGTTAAAGTTGAAACAGAGAATGAAGTATGCTCTTTTACAACACAAGAAATTAAATCACAATCAGCGTCTATTACAGTTCATTTTTATAATCAGGGTTCAAAAAAACTTTGGGCAATTTATAAAAATATGGATGGTCAGGACCCACGTTTGATAGATAAAACAGACTATAATAAATCAATAGTAGACGGTGAATACTCATATAGAGTATCTGAAAGTGATTATGATAATTTTTGGACAAACGGTAAATGTGATAAAATAGGTCATTATGTTCAATCATCAAATGGAGGTCTATTTACAATTCAATCAGAAAAACCAAGCGATGCTGAAAATGGTGAGGCAGGTTCGACTGTAACACCAACTGAAAAACCTGATTCACCTCAAGTGGTTAATTTTGGTGGATGCGCAGATATGCCAAAAACAACTGAATTATTAAGACAAGTGTATAGATTAGTTAGATATTTAATTCCTGTTTTAATAATAGTTTTAAGTATTGTTGATTTTATAAAAGTTGTTGCAAATGGTGATGATAAAGAATATAAAAATGCATGGAATAAATTTATTAAAAGAATTATTATTGGAATTGTAATTATTATTGTTCCAACAATTATTAGCATGCTTATTGGATTGAGTGGCTTAGATACTGCTTATGGAATAAAAGATATTATTTGTGTCATTAAATAATGAGAGGAGGGGTAACTAATGGAATCAAATTTCATATTAAACTCATTTAGAACAATTATTTCTGCAATAGATAGAGCAATATATGGTTTAATAAGTTTCTTATATGAAATAATGGAAATATTGGCAAGACATGAATTATTTTCTGCCGATGTAATTGACAGTTTTGCAACAAGAGTTTATACATTACTTGGACTTATAATGGTTTTTAAAGTTACTTTTTCTCTTATAAACTATTTAGTTAATCCAGATATGATAAATGATAAAACACAAGGGGCCGGAAATATTGCTAAAAATATAGTTATAACATTAGTTTTAATTATAGTTACACCATATTTGTTTGACTTTGGCTATAAACTTCAAAATGCAATATTAGATGATAATGTACTTCCAAGATTAATACTAGAAACAGAAGATACAAGTAGTGCTTCACTTGAAATTATAATGGATCCTAATGTTTGTAAAGATAAAAGAACATATGCTGATAATTATGGTGACTATATGGCTATTATGACTTTACGTCCATTTTATCAATTTGACAAAGATGTTTTGAGTAGAAATAGAAATAGTGATGTTGAAAATGCTTATTGCTATGCAACAAATACAGGTACTTTATTACAATCATCTATTTATAAAGCAGATGAAGGTGTAATTAGTCAAAATAATGTAGGCAGTTATTTGATTGATTATTCTATGATTTTATCAACAGTAGCAGGAGTTGTTGTTGCATTATTATTGTTGACATTGTGTATGGATGTAGCTGTTCGTACAATTAAATTAGCTTTTTTAGAAATTGTTGCACCTATTCCTATTATCTCATATATTGATCCAAAATCTGGAAAAGATGGTATATTTAAAAAATGGTATAAAGAAGTTATAAGAACATGGGCTGGTTTATTTGTTAAACTTACAGCAATATATTTTGCAATTTATGTAATAAGTTTAATTGGAACTGCTGATTTAAGTTCTGAAGAACATGGTGTTTGGATTATGTTATTCTTGATACTTGGTGCTTTAATGTTTGCTAAACAATTTACAAAACTAATTGAAGATATATTTGGCATTAAACTTGATGGAATGGGATTACATCCAATTAAAAAAATTCAAGAACAAGCTGCAGGTGGAAAGGCAATAACGAATTTTGGATCAGGAGTTGTTGGAGCTGCTGGAGGTGCCATTGCAGGTGCTAGAGCAGGTTATAATGCTGGTGCTTTAGGTCGTGGTATTGCTGTAGGAGCTATGACTGGTTTTTCAAATGGTAAGGGAGATAAGAAACCATTTACTACTGGCATGAATAAAACATATAAAAATTTAACAGGTAATGATATGGTAAATATGACACCTACTTCATTGTTAATGGGTCTTGGTAGCAAAGCTAATAATAGGGTTGGCGAGGTAAAAGATGCTCTTAAAATAGCTAATGAAAGACTTAGAAATGAAGAAACTAGGTTAAATAATGCTGCATACCTAAGTTCACGTGCAAGTGAAGTTTTGAGTAAATATAAGATTGATCCAAACAATATGAAATCGTCTAATAGTTATATAAAAGATGCTGAAGTTCTTGAAGAAAAAAATAAAAATATAGAAAATAGATTAGAATTATATAACAAAGCTAAAAATTATGTAAATTCTTATACTCCATCAAAGGATGCAAATGGTAATGATGTTTATGATCAAAGATATATTGATTATAAAAAATTGGTTGATAAATATGACTCAACAGGTATGGTAAGTCAATTTGAAAATGCACTTGAAATTAATAGACAAAACATTGATAAGAACCGTTCAATTGCAGAAGCTGTTGATAACTTCAGAACTAGTATGGATGCTCAACAAAAAGCTCGTAAAGCAATAGCTGATATTAATAAAGAAATTAGCACATTATCTGATGAGAAAAAACAACGTCAAACATTCTGGCAAGTTGATACATCACCTAAGAAATCTGTTAAAGAAGCATTGGCGAACAATCAACCTCCAGTTACAAACGGAATTGATTATTCTCCAAAAGATGATGACCAGTAATAATATAAATACTTTGAATTTTTAATCGAATAAAAAAGAGGGTGAAAGCATGAATGATAATATATATTTGATACCTGCTAATAGTAAAAAATCTATGATGATATTTGGAATGTTTTATCCTTTTGATTTAATCCTTTTCGGAACTGGTTTAGCAATAACACTAATACTATTAATGGTTTTACCACTTAGTAGTTTAATTGTTAGCTTGTTAGCCATTTCCCCTGGATTGATTACAGGACTTTTGGTTTTTCCACTTCCAAATTATCACAATACATTAACAGTGTTAATTGATTTATGGGAATTCTTTACTACTAGACAGAGATATGTATGGAAAGGTTGGTGTGTGATGGATGAGCTCCAAAAGAATAAAGAGTAAATATACTAATGAAGAATTTGTTCCTGTTAAAAGTATTACAAATGGAATGATAATCTTAGATAACAATGATAAAGTAAGTGGTATTAAAATAATGCCAAGAAATATATTTATAGCTGATCAAGAAACACAAAATGCTATAATTGCAAATCTTCGTAATGTTTATAATATGATAGATTATGAATTTTGGATTATAGCTGCTGATAGACCAGTTGATATAAATGTATTCTTATCTCAATTACAACTTTTATATAATTCAGTACAAGATCAAGCTAGAAAAAAACTAATACTAGAAGATATAAATAAAGCTAATATGTTTATGGATAATAATATTGTTGATACAGAATATTTCTTACTTTTTAAAGAAAGAAATAATGAAGTTATAATGAAGAGAATTAGAAATTTAATTAATTCATTTGCTAGTGCTGGTTTAAATACTCATCAAGTAACTAATGATGACTTAAGAATCATTTTAGATAATTTCTTAAATGGTGGTCAAACTACTACATTTGGGACGGTGATCGGATAATGGATATAAAATCTCAAATTGCTCCTAAAGGTTTAGAATTTAAACCATCTCACTTTGTTATAAGCGACAAATATGCAACAATATTAACTGCAATTACATATCCTAGATATATTGCTCCAGGTTACTTATCTAGTTTAACTAGTATGTCTGGAATTAAAGTTGTAATTAAACATATACCACTACCTTTTAGTGCTATATCTAAAATGCTTAATAAAGAAATAGCAGATTTAAAAACACGTTATCAAGAAGAACATGATAGAACTATGCAAGAACGTATTAGACAAAATTATGAATCACTTGAACAATTTGTATCACAACTTGCTGCATCACAATCAAAAATTTATGACTTTCAAATGCATATCATGATTACAGCTAATACAGAAGAAGAATTAAATCAAAAGAAGTTTCAAGTTAAAAACTATTTGGAAGCTATGGAAATAAGAGCAATTCCACTTAGATTTGAACAAGAAAAAGTATTAAAATCAATTTTACCTATTTATGGTAAACAAGACATAGAAGATAGAATAGGTACACCAATTCCTGCACCTACAATTGCAGCTATGTATCCATTTATATTTGATAGTATAAAAGATCCAGGATTATCAACTTTACTTGGTGTTGATTTCTCTGGCGGTGTTATTCTATTTAATCAATTCTTATATCAATTTAAAAAAGAGCGTAATAGAAATAATGCTAATATGATTATTCTTGGTACATCAGGTAGTGGTAAATCTACAGCAGCTAAGATTTTACTTAGAACACATATAAGAAATAATTGTCAATTAGTTCTAATTGATCCAGAAGGTGAGTTAGAAGAAATGACAAATAGATATGGTGGAGATTTCATAGACCTTGGAAAAGGTGGAGAATTCGGTATGGTTAACCCACTTGAGGTTATCATAGATGCTGATGAAGATGAAATTGCTAATGGTTTAGGTTACACTGTATTAACACGTACTTTACAAAGTGTTAAAGCATTTATGAAATACTATGATCCTTCAATTGAAGAAGATGTTCTAAATATGTTTAGTGAAGTACTACAAGAAACATATAGAAGATTTGGTATAGACTTTAACACTGACTTTACAAAGTTTACATCTAAAGATTATCCAACATTTAAAGATGTTTATGCAACTATTAGAGGTAGACTAACATCAATGACTGAAAAAACTCAAGAGAGAGATATAATGGAAAGACTTGAGTTAAAAGTTAGACCAATTGTAAAAGAATTAAAATATTATTTCGATGGACATACAACAATATCTACATCAAGTAATATTATTACATTTAATATTAGAGAGTTAATGAATGCAGATGAAAATATCAGAAATGCATTATTCTTCAATATTTTAAAATATGCTTGGGGATTAACTTTAGATAAGAGTGTAAATACAATTCTTCAAGTAGATGAAGCACATGTATTATTATCAGGAAAGAATAGTTTAGGTGCTGACTTCCTAGCTCAAATCCAAAGACGTTCAAGAAAATATAATACAGGTACAATTATCATTACACAACAACCTAGTGACTTCTCAGATCCAGCAGTAATTACACAAGGAAAAGCTATATTTGACAATGCTTCTTATTACTTAGTAATGGGACTTAAAAAACAAGCTGTTGAAGATTTAGCTAAATTAGTTGATTTAAATGATAATGAAAAAGAGAGTGTTAAAGGATACTCTCAAGGTGAGGCATTATTTATATGTGGTTCTAGAAGAATGCGTATAAATGTTATTGCTACAGAACAAGAATTAGATTCATTTGGTAGTGGCGGAGGCTACTAATAAATAGTTAGGTGGTGATACTATGGATGATAAAGATATATTTGAAGATGAAATAATTGATTTGGAAGAAGATGAGCCTGTTGAAGAATTAACAGAAACTGATGTATCTGAAGAATCTTTTAATTCAAATTTGAACAGTCCAAGAGTATCACCAAGTATACCTAACATTACTAAAAGAGGAAATAAGGATAATACTATTAGCAATGTTTTAAATAAAAACAGATTATCTAATAGTGATAAAGCTACTCCTCAAAAACTTCAAAATTTAAATAGAAATAATAGAAGTTTTCCACCTTTAGGTGGTTCTTCTTTTAGTAATCAAGATGAAGAAGATGGATTAAAAGAAAAAGTTAAAGATAAAGTTGGTGGAAAAGCATTAACTGTTTTATCAGGCGGACTTGTTCATGGAAAAGTAGCAGAAGAGTTATCTAGTCTTGCACGTAGAAGTGGAACTCTTGAGCAAGCTAACCCTCTAAATAAGTATAAATGGCCTTTAATTATTGGATGTTCGATGTTTTTTCTTATTGTTTTTGTATTTATGCTAATTATTATTTCATCTTCTGATACAAAAGATTTAAATATGAATTCATCTTATTATGTTGATTCAGTTTTATCGGAAGAAGAAATTATTAATCAGTTAGTTTATTATGGATATTGTTCGAAAAAAAGTGATTGTAAAAAAACAGGAATATATAAATATATAAGTAAACTTAAAGAGATAAATGATGAGTATAGTAAAGAATGCCCTGAAATAAAATCTATAAATAATCCATGTGAGGTTTCAATTAATTCATCTCTTATCTTGGAAACATTAAATTATTATCAAAATGCTTTTGAAGCGTATGATTCAAAAGAAACTGGTACTACTGAAGAAGAAGCAGGTATTTCTGGATTTTTCAGCAAGATATATAATAAATGGAAAGAACAAAAACGTATAAATACAATGCTTGATGATGCAGAAAAACTAGCTCAAGCTCAAGTAGAATACGTAGAAGAAACATGCAAAAAAAATGAAACGGATAAAACAAAGACAACATTAAAGTATTTTCAGGTAAATCTTGATAAGTATGCTTCTTACTTAGCATACGGAGAAACAAGTTCGCATCCTAATTATAAAGGTGAACCTGTAAAAATAGAAAATGAAATATGCGTTGGTCAACAGGATAGTACTAATATAGCAACACCTTCTGGTGAATAAAAAAGTGGGTGAGAATATGAAAAAAAATAAAAAGTTAATTATGTGTGTAGTTGTTTTCATAGGACTATTAACTTTTCTGTATTTAGATTTTTCTAAAAAACGAATGAAAGTAGATGTAGATGGTGATTATTCTGCTTTAGTTAATGATGTGCTTAAAATGTTAGAAAAAAACCTGAAACAAAATAACTTAAAATACGAAACAGAAGAATATAAAAATGACAATATTTATAGTTTTTTAGTTAAAGTTAAAGATAAATATCCATATTTTATTTCATATAATATTGATCTAAAAACAAAAGAGTCAATTTCAAGTGAAGAGTTATATTCTAGATTTAATATAACAAAAACTGAAGCTACAAATAAAGTAGTAAAACGACTTTTAAAGTTCTATAATGAAGAAGTTGATGCAGGATATATAAGCTTAGATAAATATAGTTTTGAAGAATACTTAAGTTACTATAGAGGTATAGAAGAAATTGAGTACTGCTATATATTAGTGGTTAAAAATAATAAATTATATGCCTATATTAATTTTGAAAACAATAATCAATATGATAAAGAATATTTTTCAAAATTAAATATTGATCCATATATAGTTGAATTGTAATTGAATTGAGGTGGTAATATGAAAAAATATAACAAAATACTATTTATAGCAATTTTTATTGTGTTTTTTTCAAATGTTACCATTTTATTTAATACAAAAAAAATTACTAATATTTCAAAAAAATATCTACTTAGTAAACAAGAGTTTATTGATAAAGTAGCTCCAATAGCTGTTCAAGATATGAAAGAAACCGGTGTTTATGCATCAGTTACTTTAGGACAGGCTGTAATAGAATCAAGTAATAAAAATGGTTGGGGAGAATCTAAACTTGCAAAGATTTATAATAATTATTTTGGTATGACAGATGGTGAATGTACCACAAGTGGCGAAGTTAGAAGTGTTAATAAATCAAATGAATATTGGAGCGGTATGGAAGTATGTATGTGTTCTGCAAGAAGATGTGCATGGAGACGTGTGTATGACAGCTTAGAAAATTCAGTACGTGATCACTCTAGAAATTTATGGTGTGGAAACAGTGGAAAATATGTTAAAAATGGTGTCTTTGAAGCAATAAACGCTAAACAGCAATTACAACTTATAAAATATTCAGGTTATGCATCAAATCCTAATTATGTATCTGAGATATATGACGAGATAATTATTCCAAATAATTTTACTAAGTATGATGCTGGTTATAAAAAAATAAAACCAAGTTATGCTAATACTTGTACTAACGCAACGTATTCTGGAACAATGCCATCTATTCCAGATGAAAATGTTGCGCCTACTGATTTAACTACATTTGATGGAGATTTAAAAGAAGGTTATATTTATAAAACACAACTTGGAAATGCTATAACAAAAGCTGATGCAAAAAACGAAGATGGTTTAAAGAATAAAGTATTTAATATTATTAGTGAAATATTTGCAAACTCTAATGAAAGCTCAAATTCTATCAAAAGAGGAGCAGAAGCTTATATTGCTAATGTTGATTATTTAAATGGATCATTTAAAAATCAAATAGTATATTTCAATCAAGGTGATTATTCTGCATACAAATATGGGACTTATGGTTCGATTAAATCACATGGTTGTGGACCTACATCAATGGCAATTGTAACTTCTAGTTTTTTAGGTAAAAATGTTTCTCCAATAGAAACAACAAATTATGCATGTAGCCATGGATATTGTACTGCATCTGGTTCTACTCATGCTGTTATATGTGCTTTGGCGCATAAATATGGTTTAACTTGTTCTGGAGAACTAAGTTCAACTTCTGGAGCTGCTCAACAACAAGTTGTAAATGCGCTTGCTAGTGGTAATTCTCTTGTGGTTGTACTTGCAAGAAAAGGTTATTTTACAAGTGGAGGTCACTTCTTTGTATTAACAGGAGTCGATTCATCTGGTAATATAACTATTGCTGATCCTGGTAGTAGGAAAAAAACAGGTAAAACGTTTACATTCAATTATTTAATAAATCCAACTCAAGGTCATGTAGTTAAATTTTGGATTATTAGTGGGTGATAAAATGAAAAAAAACATATTGTTAATATTTGTATTCTTTTTACTTACTGGTTGTAGTGTCAACTATACACTAGAAATTAATAATGATTTAAGTGTAGAAGAAAGTATTGAAGCCAGTGAATCTATATCATATTTTGAAAAAGAGTTTACATTTTATGAAAGAAAAGATGCAATTGATAGCCTTTGGGAAAATATGACATCTGAAAGAGATGATAATTATACATATGAATATAATAATAATGATACTGGTATCATTATTAATAAAAAATATAAAAGTCTTGATGATTATTTAAATGTTAAAAATTATACTCAGTTTTTTGAAAAAATAGATTATTCTATAAATGGAGATATTATTAAAATAGAATCAACTGGAAATTTTTATCCATATAATACTCAAGACTATGAAAAATTTATTATTGATAATTTTTCATTAAAAATAAAAACTTCATATCATGTTATTAAAACAAATGCAGATAAAATAGAAGGTAATACTTTAATTTGGAATATTAATTCAAAGACTAAAGATAAAAAGATATATCTTGAGATGAATACTTCTAAAAATTATACTAAAGATATAAGAATAATTGATTTTAAAATTTTATTTGCTATAATAATTGTTATAAGCACAATTGTGTTATATGTTTATTATCGCATAAAAAAAGCTAATAATATTATATAAGGAGGAATCGTTATGAAACTCAAATTTAAAGCTGAATTAAGAGATATAGTTATATTTATAGTTTATTCAATATTCTTGTTTTTCTTAGTTGCAATTGCAGTTGTTAATATTGCATCATTTGCATCAGATGCTACATTTTCAGGACTTAATCCATTTCCTGCATTTACATCTGGTTTATTCGCACCTACAATGGTATTTTGGTTGGCTGGCTTAATTGCATCTTTTACAGGTGTATCATCTTACTTTTTTGAAAGAGAAAAAGGTATAGGTGTACAAGTTGGAGCTAAAAAAGAAAAAGGATATTCTAGATGGGCCGAAGATAAGGAATTCAAAAAACAATTAGTTAAAATACTTCCTACCGATGAACATGCTGATAAAGTAGGTATTCCTTTAATTAATAATGGTAAAGAGATTTGGGTTGATGCAGAAGGATATCATAATATGATTATAGGATCTACTGGATCAGGTAAATCTCAAAGTTTATCTTTTCCATTTATTCGTGTAATGGCTAAAGGCGGAGAGTCTATGATTGTAACTGACCCTAAGGGTGAGTTATATGAAAAAACTGCTAATGAACTTAAAGAAAGAGGATATAACATTATTGTTTTAAACTTTCGTAATCCTCAAAATGGTAATTGTTGGAATCCATTCACACTTCCTTATAAATTATATAAAAATGGTGATATAGATAAAGCAACAGAGTTACTTGAAGACTTGGCTAAAAATATCCTTTATGATGAATCAAGTAAAGGACAAGATCCATTCTGGGAAAATACATCAGCGGACTATTTTACAGGACTTTCTCTAGCGCTTTTTGAAGATGCTGCTGAAGAAGAAATAAATATAAATAGTATTAATATAATGAGTACTGTGGGTGAAGAAAAACTTGGTGGTACTACATATATTAAAGAATATTTTTCTGATAAAGATCAAACTGGTGGAGCTTACGTTAATGCATCAAGTACTTTAATGGCACCTACTGATACAAAAGGATCTATTTTATCAGTATTTAAGCAAAAAATTAAAATGTTCTCATCACGTGAAAACTTATCAGAAATGCTTTCGCATAGTGACTTTGATCTAGAAGACATTGGACGTAAGAAAACAGCTGTATTTATAGTTATTCAAGATGAAAAGAAAACATATCATCCACTTGTAACAATATTCTTAAAACAATGTTATGAAACACTTGTTAGAGTAGCTCAAGAAACAGGTGGTAAACTAAAATATAGAACAAACTTCTTACTTGATGAGTTTGCAAATATGCCACCTTTAACAGACGTTGATGCGATGGTATCAGCTGCTCGTTCAAGAAACATTAAACTTTCATTTATTATTCAAAACTTCTCACAATTAAATGATGTTTATGGTAAAGAAAAAGCAGAGACTATTAGAGGTAACTGTGGTAATACAATTTATTTACTTTCAACTGAACTTGCAGCCTTAGAAGAAATATCTAAGATGTGCGGCGAAGTTAAATCTAAAAAAGATGATAAAACTGATTCAAGACCTTTAGTTACTGTATCAGATTTACAAAAACTTAAAGAAGAAGAAGCAATTATTTTAAGATCAAGAATGAATCCATATAAAACAAAATTAAAATTTGATTATAAAATAGATTGGGGTACTAATTATCCTAAAGCTTCTTATCCAAAAAGAGAAAAAGAAAAAGTAAGAACATTTGATTTAAAGAAATATGTATCTGAAAAACGAGATAAAAAAATTAATGAACTTTTAGGTAATGGAATGACTCCTCCAAAACCAAGTGGAAATCCTTTTATGGGTGGAATGCCTGGTATGCCAGTCGGTAATATATTTGATGGAGTTAAACAACCTGGTGGATTTAATGTTGATGATATAGTTAAGAGAATAGATGCTAAAATTGCTGAATTAGAAGCAGAAGAAGCTGCAGAAAAGGCTAAGCAATCTGATAAAACTGTTAATAAAAAAGCAACTGAAAAACCTGTTGAAACTAAAGTGGAAGAAAAGAAATTTAAAAGAGAAGAGATTACTGATGATCAATTCTTTGATGATTTCTTTAATGATGAAGACGATTATTAATCGTCTTTTTTTATAATTTGACAAAAAGTTTAATTTTTATATAATAATCAATAACTTAAGGAGATGGTTATTAATGAATCAAATTAATAATTTAAAAAAGAATATAAAAGAGGTAATTATATTAGATGAAGTAAAGATAATTGATGATGAGATAAGTCTATATCAAGATGTAATTGATTCATTTCCAAAAGGTTCATTATATGAAATGGCTAGTAATAATATAATAGGTCTTTATGGTATATCAAAGAAGTTTAATTTTAATAAATATTTGCTTGATAAAAAACAAGTTTTTGAACTTATTAGTGACTATAATATGTTAATTAAAAGAAGAGTTAGACTTTCTAAAAAAATAAATCAAATGAAAAAAGAGTCATTTTTAGAAAATTACATACTTGAATCATCTAATAGACCAAAAGTTAAAACTAAAAATTTAAAATAGAACTTTTTTAAAACATAATCATATAATATATTAGGGTGATTATAATTGAATATAACTGTTGAAGAATTGCTTAAATTAAGTAATATTAACATTATAGATTTAAGGAGTAATCAAAGTTATAATAATAATCATATAAAGGGTGCTGTTAATATTCCATACAATAGTTTAATTTCAAATCCAAATAAGTATTTAGATAGAACAAAAAAGTATTATATATATTGTCAAAAAGGAATAACTAGTAAAAAGGCATGTAATTATTTACTATCAATTGGTTTTAATGTATCTAATATAATAGGAGGATATGAAGAATGGATTTTAAAGAGTTAATTTAACTCTTTTTTTATATGAATTAATTGATGCATTGTTACAATTATGATATTTACGCTTAAAGCAACAATAAGTGACCATAGTCCTATTTTTAAATAGGAAAGAATGAATAATAAAAGTGTTCTAATAATCATGCCATAAAGAGTTCCTTTCATAGCTGTTGAAGACTTTCCCATAGCTTGAAGACTAGATGTTAGTGGAGCTTGTATATAGTGTAGTAAACAAATTGGTGCAAGGATTTTAATATATATAATACCATTTGTAGTATTATATAAAAGTCTAAGAGGAATATCTGGTATAAACATAAAAATAATTGTACATGGGACTCCAATAATAAGTGAGTAAAAAATAGCTTGATTAATTTTTCTTTTAATAAAACTTTTATTACCTTTTGAGTAAGCATTACTAACAATAGGAATCAGAGCTTGTGAAATTGCCATAGTAAAAAATGATGGAAGAAGAATTAAAGGCATAACATATCCGTTAATTATTCCATATTCATTAATAATATAATCATTAGTATAAAATTTTGATAGTACAAAAGTTAAAATAATTGGTTCTAAGAAGTATCCTATATTTCCAATTAATCTACTTCCAGTTGTAGGTAGGCTTATATCAAGTATTTTTTTAAAACTATTAAAACTTAATTTAAAATCTTTTTTCTTAATTTTTATATTTTTGGGAGAGCATACTAAAAATATTATAATTGAAGATAACTCACTTACAATAGATATTAAAAATAAAAATGCTACTGTGTATTCTATGCTTATTTTATTTAATCTAGGAACAAATAGAATAATTAATATAAGTCTTATAACGTCTTCTAATACATTTGAAATCACATGTGGATACATTCTAGTTTTACCAAAAAAATAAGCCCTTAAAATAGATGATATAGATACAAAAGGAAGTACAAGAGAAATTGCAATTAAACCTAGATAACAGCTTTTTTCATGTAGAAGATTAATTGCAATAAACTTAGAAGTTAAAACCAGTACTGCAATTACAATGAAGTTAATAATCATTGAAATTGGAATAAGCCCTAAAACAATATTTTTATTATTATATTTTTCTTCGGCAACTAACTTTGATATAGCAACTGGAAAACCAAGTTGAGTAATTGCTATAAGTAGACTATATGTTGGCATAATTAACATATAAAGTCCTATGCCTTTTGATCCTATTAAACGAGTCATAGTAATTTTTATAATCATTCCAAGAGTTTTTGTAATAAAACCGCCAATTATTAATAATAAAGTTATTCTAAAAAAGTTATTTTTTTTCATAAATACCCCTTAAAAACCTTTAAAAATATATAAAAATAATCTATAATATATATATGCAGAATATTTGTCTTTTAGTATAGGAGGAATATTTATGATAGATGACATTAAATCATTAGAAGAATTGTATAAAAGAGTTAGACCAGCCTTAACTACAAAAAAAGAGGAAATGCGTAGAAATGGTTATGTCTATATTAAAGAAGAAGATATATGGAATTATTTAAAAGAAATAAAGTGGAAGAAGTCTGTAGATCTATCTTTATATCAAATGACATCTGATATTTTAGATACTAATGAATTAGTCATCGATGAATATTTAAGGGGAAAATTAAATTTAAAAAATAGAAGAGTATATTTTAAAGAGGAAGAGTGATAACATGAAAAAAAATAAGCAAAAAAAAGGTATACTTAAAAACTTACTTGTTGTATTTGTATTAATTATATTTACAGCACTTTTAATACCAGGTGTATTTGGTAGTTTAAAATTTGGACTTGATTTACAGGGAGGTTTTGAGGTTTTATATCAAGTAGAAACTGTTGATGATAGTGAAATTACAAAAGATGTAATGAATAGTACATATAAAGCATTACTAAAAAGAATAGATATCTTAGGAGTAAATGAACCAGTCATTACAATAGAAGGCAATGATAAAATACGCGTTCAATTAGCTGGGGTTACTGATCAAGATGAAGCAAGAAAAATATTAAGTAGTGCAGCTACACTTACATTTAGAGATACATCTGATAACTTACTAATGACAAGTAGTGTTTTAAAAGCTGGAGGTGCATCAGTTGGACAAGATTCTAAAGGACGTCCTGCTGTAAAACTTTCAGTATCTGATAAAGATGAATTTTATAATGTAACAAAGAGAATTAGTGGTACAACTGATAAAACAATTGTTATATGGTTAGATTATGAAGAAGGTGTTAGTAAATTTGCAAATGAGCAAGGTAAATGTGGAACATCTGAATCTAAATGTTTATCTGCTGCAACTGTATCACAAGGATTTGCAAGTGATGTTATAATTCAAGGAGACTTTACAACAGAAGAAGTTAATAACTTAGTTAGTTTAATTAATTCAGGAAGTCTTCCAACAAAATTAAATGAATTATCTTCTAAAACAGTTGGTGCATCATTTGGTAGTGATTCTTTATCTAAGATGGTTATTGCAGGATCAATTGGATTTGCATTTGTAGTACTTATTATGGTTAGTTTATATCGTTTTGCTGGATTTATATCTAGTGTTGGGCTTTTAATATATACAGTTTTAACATTTGGTATATTTTGGCTAGTAGGTGGAGTTCTTACTCTTCCAGGTATTGCTGCTATGGTACTTGGTATTGGTATGGCAGTTGATTCAAATGTAATTAACTTTGAAAGAATTAAAGATGAGATGCAAAGCGGTATATCACTTTCTACTGCATTTAAAAAAGGAAATAAGAATTCAATTTCTACTATTATTGATGCTAACCTTACAACATTTATAATAGCACTTATCTTATTTATTTTTGGTGAGAGTAGTGTTAAAGGATTTGCTACTATGCTAATGATTTCAATTGTGACAACTATGCTTATAATGGTTGTATTTACAAGAGTGTTATTAAAACTATTTGTAGATGCAGATTTATTTGTTAAAAAACCAAAGTTATTTATTGGTAGAATAAGAGAAAACATTAAATCATTTAAATTTGTTAATAGTGCAAAAAAGTTTGTTCTAATATCTATCTTATTAATTATAATAGGTGCTATCTCACTTGGAGTTAAAAAAATGAACTTAGGTGTTGATTTTAAAGGTGGTACTTCTATTAATATTAAATCAGAGAATATTCTTAAAATAAAGGATGTAGAAAAATATATTGAAAAACTAGGATACACAATAAATGATGATGAGGTTATTGATGATAATACTGTTTATGTAAAAATAACAGATAAATTAACACAACAACAAATATTGAACTTAAAAAATAATTTAGAAAAAGATTATAAAGCATCAAGTGATATTGGTGTTGTATCTGATATGGTAAAACGCGAACTTATAAAGAATGCTATTATGTCTTTATTACTTGCTGCTATAGCAATCATTATCTATATTTCTTTAAGATTTAGATTTAATTATGCAGTAAGTGCTATTGTTGCATTACTTCATGATGTATTCTTAATATTTGCTACATTTAGTTTATTTAATTTAGAAGTAGAAACTATCTTTATAGCAGCTATCTTAACAATTATAGGTTATTCAATTAATGATACTATTGTCGTATTTGATCGTATTAGAGAAAATATGAATAATGATAAACCAAAAAATAAAGATGAATTAAAAGTTGTAGTTGATAAGAGTTTAAATCAAGTTATTAAAAGAAGCTTTATTACAAGTATAACTACAATTGTTACAGTTTTATGCTTAATTTTATTTGGTTCACACGAAGTAATGGAGTTTAATATTGCTTTATTAGTAGGACTTGTTGCTGGAACATATTCATCAATATTTATTGCTGGTTGGTTATGGTATGTGATGGAATCTAAAGTGGTTGGTAAACCAAAAAGAAAAAAATGGTATGAAATAGATGAAATAGAAGAGAAAAAAGTAAAAGGGGTAAATAATTAAGGAGTTGATTTAATGCTTTTAACAGATAAAAAAAATCGTAATTATGCATATATTTCACTAGATGATATTATTGAATCTTTAGAAAAATCTAGTGAATTAAATGATTCCGAAAAAAAAGAACTAAAAAGATTATATTATTCACAAGATTATATAGATGAAAAAATTAGAATATCTAAAAGAAGTAAATCTTATCAAATATTAAAAAATTGTAAAAACATAATAGATGGTGATACATATATTAATTCAACTATGTTATCTGTAGCTTATACAAGAGCTTCTTATGAATTTAATTATGAAATGAAAGATCGTTTATTTAAATATTTAAAAAGATATTTTGATAATATAGCTGAAGGTAAATCAAATGAAAAGTTAAATCAAAAAATATTATGTGATGATAAGGTAATGGAATATGTCCATAAATATGATTCTATTGAAGAATATACAAAATATTTAATAGGAACACGTATAAAAGAAACTAAAAAAACTGATAAGGTTGAGATTAAAAATAGGAGTTACGTAAAAGCAGCTTAGGTGGTGTGCTATGACTAAACATAAAAAAATTACAATAGATGATTTATTAGATAAATTATCTTACATGAATGAGGAAGAATTAAAACTTATAAATAAAAGTTATGATTTTGCCTCTAAAGTATATTTTGGAAGTAAAAGATTAACGGGTGACAATTATATTGATCACCCTTTAAACGTTGCATATATATTAACGGATATAAAAGCTGATGCTGATACTATATCGGCAGCTCTTTTGCACGATGTATATGAATTTGATCAGAATATAGATTTGTCTAGTTTTAATAAAAATATATGTAATTTAGTAAATGGTGTTGAAAAGTTAAAAAAATTGAATTTTGATATATCTACAGAATCTTCTATTGCAATGCAAAGAAAAATATTAGTAGGACTTACAGATGATGTTAGAGTAATAATCATTAGACTTGCAGAACAATTACATGATATGAGAACTCTATGGGTTGTATCAGAAGAAGAACAAAAGAGAATGGCAAATGAAACAACATCTGTTTTAACACCAATTGCGCACCGTTTAGGTATGAATAAAATAAAAGGAGAACTAGAGGATTTATCTCTTCGTTATTCAAAACCTGATGTATATTTTTCAATTGTTGATAAATTAAACCAAACAAAGCAAGAGAGAGATAAAGATGTTCAAGAGATGATTGATGCTGTATCTAAAATATTAAATGATAATGGAATAAAACATCAAATTAAAGGTAGATCTAAAAGTATATATAGTATTTATAAAAAACTGGATAAAGGTAAAAAATATAGTGAAATATATGACTTACTTGCGCTTCGCGTCTTTGTAGAAAAAGAAACAGAATGTTATCAAGCATTAGGTTTAATTCATTCAGCTTTTAAACCAATGCCTAAGAGATTTAAAGATTATATAGCTAATCCTAAAACTAATATGTATCAATCACTTCATACAACAGTATTTGGTATATATGATAATTTATATGAAATACAAATTAGAACATATGAAATGGATGAAGTGGCAGAAAGAGGTATTGCTGCTCACTTCTCATATAAAGAACAAGGAAGTAATAAATTAGCATCTAAAAATGAAATGGAAAGTAAACTTCAGTTCTTCAGATCAATAATGGAATTAAATAGTGAAGAAACTTCAGATGAAGAATTTGTTGCATCCGTAAAAGAGGAATTTAATTCAACTATTTATGTATTCACACCTAGAGGAGATGTAATAGAACTTCCAAGTGGAGCAACTCCAATCGATTTTGCATATAAAGTACATAGTGGTGTTGGTGATAAAATGGTTGGAGCTATTGTCAATAATGTAATGGTTCCACTTGATTATGAACTTAAAAATGAAGATGTTGTTAAAATAAATACTAATAATAATTCAAAAGGACCAAGTCTTGAATGGATAAATATGGCAAAAACTGCTCAAGCTAAGGGGAAGATAAAATCATTTTTTAATAAAATAGATAAAGAAGAATATCTTAAAAAAGGTGAAGATTTACTTAACAAAGAACTACATAGAAAGAAAATTGCATATAATGAGTTTTTTAAGGATACAAATGTTGAAAAACTAAATAAAAGTTTAAAGATGGATTTAAATGAAATTTATATTGCAATTGGTAGTTCTAAATTAACACCTATAGCAGTTATAAATACAATTTATAATGATGGAGAATCAAAAGAAGATATACTTTTAAAAAAGGTATCTGCTACTAATAAAAATCAAAATATAAAACGAGATATTGTGGTTGACGGAATAGATGAGGTAAAACTTAAACTAGCTTCTTGTTGTAAACCTATTCCAGGAGATAATATCGTTGGTTATATTACAAAAGGATATGGAATATCAGTACATAGAATGAGTTGTCCAAATTTAAGTGACTTAAATGAAAGACTTATTTCTGTAAAATGGGGAGATGTTGAAAACAAAAAATATTCAGCAACACTTCTTATCAAAACAGAAAAGAAGGATAATATTTTGCTTGAAATTATATCTAAAGCGTCTAATAATAATATAAATGTTGAGTCAATTAATACATATAATAATGATGATGATATATTATTTGAATTAACTATTTTAGTAGAAAACACCGAAGTTTTAGACAAATATATGAGTGCTGTTAAAAGTATTCCTTCATGCCTTAGTGTAGAAAGGAGTATGTCATGAGATTACTTGTCCAAAGAAGTTTAAATTCAAGCGTGACTGTTGATAATAAAATAGTGGGTAAAATTGATTCAGGACTAGTAGTATTTGTTGGTTTTAAAACTGATGATTCTATTAATGATATAGAATATCTTGTAAAGAAACTTGTAAATTTACGTATATTTGACGATTTAGATGGTGTAATGAATAAGTCAATACTCGATGTTGGTGGAAAAGTGCTTAGTATTTCACAATTTACTTTATATGCTGATACTAAAAAAGGAAATAGACCTAGTTATGTAAATTCAATGAAACAAGAGGATGCATCTAAAATGTATGACATATTTAATGAAAAATTAAAACAATATGTTGATGTTGAAACTGGAATATTTAGAAGTGATATGAAAGTTTGTATTACAAATAATGGGCCAGTTACAATCATGTTAGAAAGTAGAGGATAATATGATAAAAAATAAAATAGATTATAAATTAATTAACTGTGCACTTATAATGGCAATTATATTCTTACTTTATAAAACTGGTGGACTTTGGCTTGGCATAATAAGTAAAATATTTGGAATCTTACTTCCATTTATTATTGCTTTTGCAATTGCATATGCACTTGAGCCTTTAGTTGAATTTTTAACAGAACATAAATTTCCAAAAGGCGTAGCTGTATTTATAATTATTTTATTATTTATAGCAATTATAGGCGTTTTTGGATTCGTTGTAGTACCACTTTTATTTAATCAATTAGGTAGTTTATTTAATGGAATAATTAAATTTATAAATGAGGTTTCATTTGATTTAGACTTAAATGTTGTAAATTTAAAAGAAACATTAACTAATAGTTTTGATCAAATAATAGATTCAATGAGTAGTTATATATCAAGTGGAGCTATTAATGCCATTAGTACTTCAATTGCACTTTTGTCAAAAGTATTTATTACATTTGCAGCATGTATTTATATGTTAATAGATATGGATAGCTTTAGAAGTAAGGTAAAAAAATATCTTAAAAAGACATCTAAAAAAATGTATAAATATGTTGTTATATTAGATGAAGAGATGCATAATTATTTAAGTGGATTTGCAAAAATTATGATTATATCTTTATTTGAATATACTTTATGTTATACTGTTATAGGTCATCCTAATGCTATATTACTTGGATGTTTAGCAATGGTGGCAAATCTTATTCCATATTTTGGAGGTATGATTAATAATACTGTTGCTGCTATTACAGCATTTGTAATTAGTCCATCATTATTTATTAAAACAATAATATTATTTGTAATTTTATCAATTGTTGATGGTAATGTTATAAATCCAATCGTATATGGAAAAACAAATAAAATTCATCCATTAGTTGTAATTATGAGTGTATTTGCTGGAGGAGCTTTATTTGGAATACTTGGTATAGTTATATCTCTTCCATGTGCAATTATATTTATTGCAACAATTAAATATTTTAAAGAGGATGTATTAGACAAAATAGAAGATATTAAGGAATCAAGAGTAGAAAACTAAAAAAGATTATATATTAATCTTTTTTTTTGTTAAAAAAAAATGTATAATGTTAATAGAATAAGGAGAGGGTCAATATGTTAGGAAAGATTTTTTCTATTGAAGAAAACACTGTAATTGTTGATTTAAAAATCGATTTAGAGAAAGAAGAAAATATTTTATCTCATCATGTTCTTATGAAAGATGATAAGAGAAGTATAATAGGTGAGATAGTTGATATAAAAAATAATCAAGCTTATATTAATTTGCTTGGAGAAATAATAAATGATGAATTTGTTTTTGGTGTTATTAGAAAACCTTCATTTAAGTCAAAAGTAACTTTAGTAGAACAAAGTAAAATAAATAAGATAATTGGACTTGACTCATACGAGGAAGACAAAGATTTATATATAGGTGAAAGTCCAATATATGAAGGGGTCAAATTAGGAGTAGATATAGATTCATTTTTTAATTCTCACTTTGCGATATTTGGATCAACTGGTTCAGGTAAATCATGTAGTGTAGCAAGAATAATTCAAAATTTATTTTCTAAAAAAGATCCAATTCCTTATAGAGCAAGTATATTTTTATTTGATGCATATGGTGAATATCATGCAGCATTTTCTAAGTTACATGAAGTTGTTCCACAAATTAATTTTAAAGCATATACAACAAATCTAGGAATAAGTGATAGTGAATTACTTCGAATTCCACTTTGGTTACTTGGAGTTGATGATATTGCCCTTTTACTTGATGCAGATAAACATTCACAAATTCCAATTATTGAAAAAGCATTAAAATATGTAAATTTATTTTCTAATAAAGATGCATCAGTTGTAAAAAGTAAAAATGATATTTTAGCTCGTGCAATACTTGATATATTATCTAGTGGTAGACCAGCTCCACAAATAAGAGATCAAATATTTTCTGTTTTAACTGGATATAATACACCGGAGTTAAATCTTGATACAATTATTTATCAACCTGGTTATAGTAGACCTTTAAAACAATGCTTACTTATTGATGCGTCAGGTAAGATTAGAGATATGGAATTAGTTATGAACTTTATGGAAGGATTTTTAACTGATGATTATGAATTAACTCTTCCAGATGGTAAAATAATGTATACACTTCAAGATTTAAAAGATGCATTTGATTTCGCACTCATTTCAGAAGGTGCTTTAAAGAGTGATAAAATATATGATGAAGCTAATATTTTAAAAGTTAGAATGCATACTTTAGCTAATAGTGAAGTGTCAGCATATTTTGACTATCCTGAATATGTTAGCAAAGATGCATATATTAAAAAACTTCTTACTGCAGATAATGGTGCTAAAGCGCAAATTATAAATTTTAACATTAACTATATTGATGACAGACTTGCTAAAAATATAACTAAAATATATTCAAAACTTTTATTTGATTATGCAAAAGGTATGGAAAAAAGAGCAAGTTTACCTTTCCATATAATTCTAGAAGAAGCACATAGATATGTTCAAAATGATAATGATAAATACTTACTTGGTTATAATATATTTGAACGTATTACAAAAGAAGGAAGAAAATATGGTGTAATATTAGGACTTATCTCACAAAGACCTAGTGAATTATCTGAGACATCACTTTCTCAATGTAGTAATTTCTTAATATTTAAAATGCTTCATCCAACAGATGTAGAATATATTAGAGAAATGGTTCCAAATATTACACATGAAGTTGTTAAAAGACTTAGAATTTTACAACCAGGTAACTGTATTGCATTCGGTAGTGCATTTAAAGTACCAGTTTTAATTAAAGTAGATATGCCAAATCCAGCACCATCAAGTAGTAGTTGTGAAATTGGCAAAATGTGGTTTGTACATAAAAAATAAAAAAACTATCTCTGAATGGGATAGTTTTTATATTCGCTTTCAATCATTTTTATTTTATCAGACTCATCTAATATAGATGCATAACAGCAAGTAGATCTAAACTCAATATCTAACATTCTAGATTTTATATCTGAAAAATTTGTAATAATAGGTATATCAATATCATCTTTAATATCTTTAATAATGAGTCTACCATTACTATTAAATCCAAGTACTCTAATATATTCTAGTTTATCGAATGATTCTGCTTCTTCTTTTGTAAAATTACAAAGTATATGAGTAAACATACGGTTTAGTTTATTATAAGTATATCTTTTTGTTTTAACTTTTAAAATAAGTTCATCAAGTGATTTAGATGTTACTATATATTTTTTTATTCTATTATGTATTCCTTCATCAACGGTTTGAATCAAATCTAAATTATTATTTATCATAATGTTATATTTTAATAGGTTAAAATAATTATCAATAAACATAAGTTTTTTATTTAAAAATCTAGTTGTATATTCAGGAACAACACTAGATACATCTTCATCATTTTTAAGTGCATATCTAATACTTGTAGCACTTGAATAAAAGTCTTCTAATTCTTTAGCATTATAATCATTATTTCTTTTAATTGTAAATGGTTTTATTTTACTTTTTTGTTTTATTATTTCTCTAATATATGTTATACCTAATATATCATTAGGTTTATCCATTTTAATACCAGTTATATCGGTTAAAGCTTTAGATAAGGCAGTTGGATAATTAACACCTTCACTTAAATAAGCTTTAACTAAATTATCGTATTTTTTATTATTAGTTTGAACTTCTGCTAGGGTAGTTAGTTTATTTATATCATTTGATTCACTTCCAAATACTAAGTAATCTACATTTAACTTATCTAGTATTTCAATAGAGGCACGAGCGAATATATCAGCGCCTTGGGTTGCGAAGACAAAAGGAAGCTCAACTACTAGGTCAACTCCATAATATAGAGCAATCTCAGTTTTATCCCATTTATTTATAACAGAAACATCACCTCTTTGAGTAAAATTACCGCTCATAACAAGAACTATGTAAGCGTCTGGAAACATTTTTTTAGTTTCTTCTAAATGGTGTAAGTGCCCATTATGAAATGGATTATATTCACAAATTATTCCAACTTTTTTCAAAATAATCACCTAAACATATTATAACACATTTGCATAATTTAAAAAAATATTATATACTTATATAGCCGAGGTGATAAAGTGATTATTGATATAACTAAACTAAAAAGTAATATTGTTGATAAAATAGATATTGATGAGTCTATTAATGTAGACGAAGAATTGTTAAAAGAAACAGATATAATTGAACTTAAAGATACTAGTGTTAAAGGATTTATTACTAAGGATGACTTAAATAGTTACAATTTAAATGTAATCATATCTGGAACTATGGTTTTACCTTGTTCAGTATCACTTAAACCAACAAACTATGATTTTTCATGTTCAATAGATGAAAATATAGAAGAATTACTTGAAGAATTAGGAAAAACTTTAAAAAATAGCGAAAATACTATTGATATTTTTCCAATAATATGGGAAAATATATTAATGGAAATTCCCATGCATATCGTTAATGAAGATATTCATGATGTGAAATTATCAGGCGATGGATGGAGAGTTATAACTGAGGTAGAAGATGATTCTGAATCAGTAAATCCAGAACTACAAAAACTAAAAGATTTATTAAAATGAAAAGCGAGGTGTTAATATGGCAGTACCATTTAGAAGAGTTTCTAAAACTAGAGGTAGAAAAAGAAGAACACATTACAATATAAGTGCTAATACAACTACAACTTGTCCTAAATGTGGAGCAACTGTAAAACCACATAGAGTTTGTAAGGCTTGTGGAACTTATAAAGGAAAAGAAGTTGTTACTAAAGAAGCAGAATAATTGCTTTTTTTTTTATAATAATATATAATTATTCTAGGTGATAATATGAAAAAAGGCTTTACACTTGTTGAGTTAGTTGCAGTAGTTGCATTACTTGGAGTTTTACTTTTATTTTCTTATTCTAAAGTATCTGATATTGCTGAGAAAAAGAATAAAGAATTATTTGAAAATAAAAAGACTTTAGTTATTAATGCTACAAAAGATTATATTAGTAATACAAATAGTTTAAGTCAAAATATTGGTGATGTTCATTGTATTGAAATAGAAACATTGGAAGATGAAAACTTAATTCCTGTTGATATAGAGGATTTAAAGAAAAAGTATAATTATGTAAAAGTAATAATCGGATCTAAGAATAGCTATAATTTGGTTAACTTTAATAGCAAAGCATCTTGTGAAAGTTAATAATGGAAATATTTAGAAGTTGAAAAATAAAAAATATAATGCTATAATGAAATTGTCAAAGATAAGTATAAAAAAACCGACACTTTATGCGATTGGTAATCTAATTCATGGAGGTTGTTGAAGACCTAGATTTATCTAGGGATCCTGAAATTCATGATGTGATGACCACCTGGTTAGACAGGTTTTATCGTACTTGCTTATCTTTGACTTTTTTTTTGTCTTAAAATATGTTATAATTCTTATATAATAGAGGTGGGTTATGGCAAAGAAAAAAAAGAGAAAAAGTGAAAAAAAAGAAAAGACATATAGTTTTGAACTTATTGGTCTTTTAGTTATTTTAATTGGCTTAATCGGTATTATTCCAAATACAGGAGTAGTTGGTAATTTTATAAGTAATTTCGCATCATTCTTAGTTGGAACTTGGTATAATGTTTTACTTATAATAGTTATAATTGTAGGAATATATATGGTAATTAAAAGATGCAAACCTGATTTTTTTAATTCTAAGATAGTAGGTATGTATTTATTTATAATAAGTATTTTAGTATTATCACATTTAGAATATATTAAAAGTGGTAAATTAGAAGGTTTTAATATTATAACTGAGACAATAAATAACTTTATGGCTTCTAGTACTCTTTCTAAAACAAGTATGGGTGGTGGAGTTATTGGAGCAGTATTTTCTAGTATATTTTTATGGTTATTTGACCTTAAAGGAACACATATTGTAACTTGGGCTTTATTTATAATAGGTGTTATTATGTTTACTGGATTTTCTATTTATGATGTAATAAGAGCATGTACAAATAAAATTAAAGATAATGCTAGTAAACTAAAAGCATCTGATAAAGAAGAAATCAAAGTTAAACAAGAAAAATATGAAAATGATACTGATAACAAAGTAGTATATGGTTCAATAGAAGAGCTAATTCATAAAGATGATGCGCCAGTTGTAAAAGAAGAAGAGGTAGAAGAAGTAGTTGAAAATGATTATGTTGGATATCATTTACCTGAGATAAAAATATTAAATGAGCCAACACGTAAAAAGAATAAAGAAAGTACTGAGACAATTAATCATAATGTAGAAGTATTACATCAAGTATTTAGTGACTTTGATATAAGTGGTAAAGTAGTTGCTATTAACCCAGGGCCTACTGTAACACAATATGAAATGGAAGTTAAATCAGGTACAAGACTTAATAAAATACTTTCTATTCATAGTGAAATAGCACTTGCACTTGCTGCAAAAGATGTTAGAATTGAAGCACCAATTCCTGGTAAAAGTACAATTGGTATAGAAATACCTAATAAGGTATCTTCAATGGTTACAGTAAGAGAAGTATTAGAGACTGTTCCAAAGAATTTAAAAGATTCAAAATTACTTGTTACTCTAGGTAAAGATATAATGGGTAAACCAGTATGGACTGAAATTAATAAAACACCTCATTTACTTGTTGCTGGATCAACTGGTTCTGGTAAATCAGTATGTATCAATAGTATTATAGTCTCACTATTAATGCGTTCTAAACCAAATGAAGTAAAACTAGTACTTGTTGATCCTAAAAAAGTAGAACTATCTATGTATGAAGATATTCCACATTTACTAACACCAGTTGTTACTAATCCAAAAAAAGCTAATGAAATTCTTAAAAAATTAGTAGAAGAGATGGAAAATAGATATGAAAGGTTTAAAGATACTGGTACTAAGAATATAGCTGGATATAATGCTTATATTGAAAAGAAAAATCAAACATCTGAGACTAAACAAGCTAAAATGCCATATATTGTAATTATAATAGATGAGTTAGCTGACTTAATGCTTGTTGCTGCTAAAGAAGTAGAAGATTCAATTATGCGTATTACACAAATGGCTAGAGCTGCAGGAATGCATTTGATTGTAGCAACTCAAAGACCATCTACAGATGTAATTACAGGTGTTGTAAAAGCAAATATTCCATCACGTATTTCATTTGCTGTTTCATCAAGCATTGACTCAAGAACTATTCTTGATATGGTAGGAGCCGAAAAACTTCTTGGTAAAGGAGATATGTTATTTTTACCACAAGGTGAAAATACTCCAATACGTATTCAAGGTACATTCATAGATGATGATGAAATTAAAAAGGTAGTTGACTATGTAAAACATGAGCAACCTGCAAGTTATGATAAAAGAATGGAGTCAGATGAAGAGAAAGGCGCTACTACATTAGTAGGCGGTGAGTCTGATGCTAAAGAAGAACCTTTATATAATGAAATAGTTGAGTTTGTTGTAGAACAAGGAAAAGCAAGTTCTTCATTAATTCAAAGAAGATTTAGATTAGGTTATAATAGAGCAGCTAGAATTATGGATTTACTTGAGGAAAGAGGTATAGTTGGACCTGCAACAGGATCAAGTAAACCAAGAGAAGTTTTAGTTGGAATTAATAAAAATAATGAAGATGAATAAATGCTTGAAAATATTTAAATATTTGATATAATTTATATAGAATAAGATAGGAGGTTAAATATGGATAATAAAGATTTTGATGAAATTGAAGATATATTTGACGATGATATTGAAGAAAACTACGATGTTCCAGTATTTGAACCACAAGCTAGTGATGTAGATATGGCTGATTCAGTAAATGATGAGGTTCCTTCTGTAGATACAGTTAATCAAGTAGATGAGGTTCCAGTATATGAAAACATTGCATCACCAGAAACTTTAGAAAGCAAAATGGTTAACGAAGAAGTAGAAACTCCAATATTTGAGGGAACAATATCAAGTGATTCAAATACTATGAATGAAGATACTATAAATGGAGATTCTTCGTTAGAAGAAAATATTGAAGTTACTCCAGTACAACCTGAACCAGTTTACGAAGATACAACTGTTGATAATGAAGTAAGCTATGGTCCAGTTGCGTTAGAACCAGCTTATAGTACTGAAGTTAATGAACATCCAACTGCAGTAGTTTCTTTAAACAATAATTATGAAGAGGAAAACGAAAATGTAAAATTAGAAGATATTCCAAATATTAAATTAAGTGATAATAAATCATTAAAGTTTGTACTTATAATTGGAATTATTATTTTTGTTGCAATTATGTTACTTCCACTTTTAAACAAATTCAGTATATAATAAAACTACACAAAAGTGTAGTTTTTTAATCTATTACAGATAGTCTAATTATCTCATCCATATTATCATCATTTAAAGTTATATTTTTATGTATCTCACCACATTTAGAACACTTATAAATAATTTTATATTTATCTTTAAACTTTTCAATTCCAATAGGTATCATTAAACCACGACAAGTATTTAATCTATCACCTGGATTAATATCTAGATGTTTTGAATATAGACAGTATGGACAATGATCTCTTGCAGTATACATAGCTTTCTTAACATTCATTCCACAATTCTCACAAATAAAATTTTCATCAATCATATTAAAAACTTTCATAAAATCACCTTCAAGCTATTAAAATTATACCATAAAATAATAAATATATGATATAATAATTGTACTTGGATGTGATAATATGGAATATGTTGTAACAATTGATAATTTCGATGGTCCACTTGATTTATTACTTCATTTAATAAAGAAAATGGATATTGATATAAATGAAGTTAGCATAGAAGAGATTACTAAACAATATTTAAACTACATAAATACTATGAAAGAGATGAACCTAGATATAGCAAGTGAGTATTTAGTAATGGCTTCAGAGTTAATGGAGATCAAGTCTATATCATTACTTCCTAAATCACATATTGAAGAAGATGAATATGTAGAAGATCCAAAAGAAACTTTAATAAAAAGATTAATAGAATATAGAAAATATAAAGAACTTGTTCCAAGTTTCCAAGATTTAGAAGATGAAAGAAAGAAAGAGTATACAAAGAGCCCTAGTGATTTATCTGAGTTTAAAGTGGTTGACGAAGAGATTGATTTAGGTGATTTATCTCTTGATGATTTAATGAATGCCTTTAAAGATTTCTTAAAAAGAAAAGAATTAGAAAAACCACTTAATACAAAAATAACAAAACGTGAATATTCAGTAAAAAAACGTAATAATGAGATTAGAGATATATTAAAGAAAAAGAAAAAAATAGAATTTGAAGAATTATTTGATATAATGAGTAAAGATTATATCGTTGTTACATTTTTATCAATTCTAGATCTTGCTCGTAAACAAGATTTATGTATTAAACAAGATGATAATTTTAAAAAGATTTATTTAAGCTTAAGGGAAAGTGATTAATATGAATTTAACAGCTGTAATAGAAGGTATACTTTTTTTAAAAGGTAATGAAGGAATAAGTGTTGAAGAGTTAAAAGAAATACTTAATGTTGATGAGCCAACTTTAGTTCCTTACCTAGATACTTTAAAAAAAATGTATGAAGAACCTAATAGAGGACTTAAAATAGATTACTTAGGTGGTAGGTTAAAACTAACTACTAAAAAAGAACATAAAGAATATTATGAGAAATTAACAGAAGAAGAAATTTCATCAACTCTTTCTCCAGCTGCACTTGAGGCACTTGTAATTATTGCTTATAATCAGCCAATAACACGTATTAAAGTAGATGAGATTAGAGGTGTATCAAGCCAACACCTAGTTAGAAAATTACTTCTTAAAGGATTAATTAAAGAAGTTGGAAAAAGTGATCAACCAGGTAGACCTAATTTATATGGAACAACTAGTGAATTTCTAGATTACTTTGGACTTAAAACCATTAATGACTTACCTAAAATTGAAGAACCTGAAAGTTTAGATGAAGAGACAAATTTATTTGAATCAAAATATACAGAAACATTGTAAAAAGTATTATAATTTGTTATAATGCTTTTAGATGCTCGCATGGCGGAACTGGTAGACGCGCACGACTCAAAATCGTGTAACTATGTTGTGAGAGTTCGATTCTCTCTGCGAGCACCATTTATATAATTTAAAGAACTTTTCAAAAGTTCTTTTTTCTTTACATATACTATACAAAAAGTATTTTTCAAAAAAAATAATTATGATATACTTTATGTAGAATAGGTGATAATGATGAATAATTTTGAAAATGTAGATTTAACTTATTACGGAGAAGATATCTTTATAAATAATAATAAAGAGTATCATGCTATGCAGGATAAAATAAAAAAATATCTACAATTTATTGTTGATACAATATTAGATAATGAACTTCAAACTAAAAGTATAGAAGCTAATCAGTTTGTATTAGATTTAATGGATGTTATTGAAAATATATCGAGTGTTAAAAATTATGATGGTAGTATAAATAAAATAATTGTATCTGATAAATATATAATTTTTGATTATTTTAAAATTGTTGATGATGAAAAAGTATTTAAAAAAGTGATAATTGATAAAGAAACAAATGATTTTAATTTTATAGATGATAATTTACTTACAACTTATTGCTTTTCAAGTGATGGCATTTCTAAAGAAGTATATGAAATGTCTGATTCAATATATATGCTAAATGATGATACTATTAAAGAATCAATAGCTGATATAAAGGATATTACTATTTCTAGAAAAGCAGTTTAAAGGAGATTGCATGAATTTTATATTCACTGAAGTTAAGATGGGAAAAATTAAATGTACAAAAGAATATAATGAAGTAATTGGAACTAATTCGATTGCATCTTGTATAGGTGTTCTTTTATATGATAAACTAAATAAAAAAGCTATTGTTGGCCACTTTAATTCAAATGAATATGGTGGTTATGAAGAAGAAGATGCTAAAAGAATATTTGAGTGCTTAATTTATAATATGAAAATTAATAATTTCAGTAATGATGTAAGTTATTTAATTGTTCCAGGCATTGTTGGAAATAAAGATAGAATATCTATAGTTGCTTTAGAGCTTGAAAACAATTTATCCAATTTTGAAAAAATGAATATAGATAACAGTTCTATTAGAATGCATGATAAAACAGAATCATTAGAATTTGTTTTTGATCCGATTAATAATGTATTTTTAACAGATAAGTATTATCCAAATGATAATGATTATATAGTAGATACAAAGAAGCTTAAATAGCTTCTTTTTTCACGTAATTTTCATAATTCTTACAAATATTTCACATTTTAAGAAATTATAATGATGTCAGAAAGGAAGAAAAAGTATGATTGAAACATTTAGAAGAACAGAAAAAAAATTCATTTTAACAGAGGAACAATATAAAAAACTTCTAGATAAAATTAGAGATAGAATTTATAAAGATCCTTACTATAAAAGTACAATTTGTAATATATATTTTGATACAGATAATTATGACTTGATTATAAATTCTATTGAAAAACCTATATATAAAGAAAAAGTTAGATTAAGAAGTTATAATGTTCCAACTCTTAATGATGAAGTATTTTTAGAGATAAAGAAAAAATATAAAGGTGTTGTTGGAAAAAGAAGAATCACATTGAAATTAAAAGATTTCTATAATTATATAGAAAAAGGAATTATACCTAATTGTAATAGTCAGATAATGAATGAGATTGACTATTGCTTTAAAAATTATAAACTAAAACCAGTTATGTTTTTAGCTTATGATAGATTATCATATTATGATAAAGATGATAAAAACTTTAGAATAACGATTGACCAAAATATAAGAAGTAGAGAGAATAATTTAAAACTAGAAAAAGGAGATAAAGGAGATTTATACTTTAAGGATAATGTTTATATAATGGAAGCTAAAGCTTTAAACTCATATCCATTATGGTTTATAAAAACATTATCAGAACTTAAAATATATTCAACATCATTTTCCAAATATGGAAATATTTATAGTAAAAAGATAGGAGATGGTAATTATGTTTAATAGTATTATAGGAACTAGTATAACAATAGAAAATTTTATTATATGTTTAATTACTTCATTTATTTTGGGTCTTGTTGTATCAATTGTTCACATTAAGACTTGCAAATCTAACAAAAACTTTATATCAACACTCGCAATACTTCCAATGTTAGTTACAATGGTAATACTTCTTGTAAATGGTAATTTAGGTACAAGTGTTGCTATTGTAGGTGCATTTTCTCTAGTTAGATTTAGAAGTATTCCTGGTAATTCAAAGGAAATATTAAATGTATTTTTTGTAATGGCTATAGGTTTAGCTTGTGGTACTGGATATATAGGATATGCTTTAGTATTTACACTTATTACAGCACTTATTTCATTAATACTTAACCTAATTAATTTTGGTGATAGAAGTAATAATGATAAAGTACTTAAAATATTAATTCCAGAGAATTTAGACTATACAAATGCATTTAACGATATATTTGAAAAATACTTAAAAAGCTATGAATTAATTCAATCAAAGACAACTAATATGGGAAGTTTATTTGAACTCACATATAGCGTTGATGTAAAACAGGATATGAATGAAAAAAAATTTATTGATGAGATAAGATGTAGAAATGGTAATTTAAAAATATCACTTTCTCATCCCTTAACAGGAGGTGAATTATAATGAAAATAAACAAAAAATATTTAATTATAATAATACTTGTACTTGTAATAGGTATTACATCAGCTATATTTATATTAAATAAAAATAGTAATAATAAAACATCTACAACAAGTACAAAGACACCAGAAATATCTTTAAGTGATGATAAAGATTGGTCAAGCTATACAACATATAATATTGAACTTTCAAATGAGACAGTTACTATTACTGAAGAAGGTGTTTATAATATAACAGGTACTTTAACTGATAATAATATAGTTATAAATACAGAAGGAAATGTTAAACTTATTTTAAATAATGTTACTATTAAAAATAGTAATGGTCCTGCTATAAATGTAGAAAATGCTAAAAATGTATACATAGAATTAGTAGGTGAAAATACAATTGATGCAACTGCTACTGAAGAGTTAGATGCAGCAATTTATTCAAGTGATGATTTATTCTTTGAGGGAGATGGTACTTTAAATATTACATCTAATTTAGATGGAATTAAGTCAAAAGATGATTTAACAATTTATTCAGGTACATTTAATATTAAATCAGGTGATGATGCAATAGTAGGTAAAGATTCAGTTAGTATTATAGATGGTATATTTAATATTACATCAACTGGAGATGCTATTAAGACAACTAATGAAACGGAACTAGGTGTTATTACTATTAAAGATGGTTCATTTAATATTGAATCAGAATCTGATGGAATAGATTCTATTAGTACTCTTTATATAGATGGTGGAAAATTTGATATAACAACAGGCTCTGGTTATACTAAAACAACTAAAACAGGATTTGAAACATCAACAACTTCTACTGAAAGTAAAAAAGGTATTAAAGCAGAAGGAGATATCATTATAAATGGAGGTGAATTCACTCTTAATACTGAAGATGATTCAATCCATACTAACTCTAATATGACAATTACATCAGGTACATTCACTATAAAATCAAGTGATGATGGAATTCATGCAGATGGAATGTTAGAGATAAATGGTGGTACATTTGATATAGCAGCTAGTGAAGGATTAGAAGCTACATATGTTAAAATCAATGATGGTACTATTAAAATAGAAGCATCTGATGATGGTATTAATGCTGGTAATAAATCAAATGAATATAGTGTTACTATTGAGATAAATGGTGGTAATATCGAAATTAATATGGGAGCTGGTGATACAGATGCAATTGACTCAAATGGTAATATATATATAAATGGTGGTACGATAAATATTACAGGTAATTCAGCATTTGATTATGATGGAGAAGCAAAATATAATGGTGGTACTTTAACTGTTAATGGAGAAGTGACTACAACTATTCAAAATCAAATGATGGGAGGAGCTCCAAATGGTGGTCAACCTGGTAATATGAATCAAAGAATGAGATATTAAGAGTATTAAATACTCTTTTTTTCTATAAAATTTAAAAAAACTATTGATAAATTTATAAAAATATAATATAATTTAATAGTCGTAAGACATTAATGGGCCTATAGCTCAGCTGGTTAGAGCGCACGCCTGATAAGCGTGAGGTCACTGGTTCAAGTCCAGTTAGGCCCACCATGTTGTATATAAAAGAACTTAATTGTTCTTTTTTTTCACTTTTTGCTTGAATTTTGTATAAAAATATGTTATTATTAATTTGCAAGTACCTCTTGCATACAATTTTAAGCAGACATCTAAGTCTTTTGATTTAGGTGTCATTTTTTTTACTATATAGTTACATAAAATTAAATATATTATATAATTTATATTTAATAGGAAGTGTATAAAATGAGTAAAATAATAAAAAGTAGAATATTTACATTTGTATTAGGGGCAGTAATATTTAGTGGAATAACTGGAGTTGCTGCATATAATTTATTTGCTAAAGATATTAAATATACACCAAGTGATACTACATGGAAAAAAGCAAATGGAGATAGTATCACTAATGTAGAAGTAAGTAAGATTAATTAGTACTTTCTATAATATTATAGATTTAAAACTAGTTATTTTTGATATTGACAAATGATGATTTATGTTAAGAGAACTTTATAGTTCTTTTTTTTCATTTATATAAATATGCTTATGGTTGTTTCATTGACATAAAAAACTTTTTATTCTATAATTATTAAGATAAATTAATGATGTAAATGGAGGGAATTATGGCTAAATTTACTGAAGAAATGGTTAGAGATTATGCTGATAAATTATTAATTGGATTAACTGATGAAGAGACTAAAATGGTTTTAGATGAATTTGAAGTTATTGATAAAAATATTGATTTAATAAACGATATACCTAATATAGAAAAAATTGAACCTATGACACATTGTTTAGATAGATGTATTGATCATTTAAGAGAAGATGAGATTGAAGAGTCACCAAGTATAGATGATATTTTATCTAACTGTGATGATTCATTAACTGATCAAGTTAAAGTTCCAAAGGTGGTGGAATAATGAATAAGACAATAGAAGAATTACACGAATTATTAGTTAGTGGTAAAGTAACTAGTGAAGAATTAATAAAAGAATCACTTGAAAAATCAAAAGAAGTACAAGATAAATATAATGCATTTGTAACTATTCTAGATGCTGTAAAGAGTGGTAATGTAACTGATAGTCTACTTTCAGGTATTCCATTTGGACTTAAAGATAACTTTTCAACAAAAGGAATATTATCTACAGGATCATCTAATACACTAAAAGATTATGTTCCATTTTTTAATGCTACTGCATATGAAAACTTACTTAAAAGTGGTGCTGTACTTGTAAATAAAACAGCAATGGATGAATTTGGTATGGGTGGTACTGGTACTACTTGTCATACAGGAAGTGTTTTAAACCCATGGGATAGAACTCGTATGTGTGCTGGTTCTTCATCAGGTTCTGCTTGTGCTGTTGCAGCTGGAGTATATCCTTATGCAACAGGAACAGATACTGGTGATTCAATTAGAAAACCTGCAGCATACTGTGGTATAGTAGGTTATAAACCAACATATGGAATGATATCAAGATATGGAGTATTCCCATTCGCATCTAGTATGGATCATTTAGGAGCTTTAACTAGAAGTGTTAAAGATGCAGCTATAGTAGTAGATGCTATGAAGGGTATTGACGATAAAGATATGACTTCATGGGATTCTAAAGATATTCATTTATATGATTCAATAAATGGAGAAGTTAAGGGTAAAAAACTTTGCTATATAAAAGAGATATGTGATATTGAAAACTATCCAAATGCTAGTGATGAGTTAATTACTCATTTAGAAAACTTTAATAAAACAATTGAACTTTGTAAAAATATTGGTATGGATGTAGAAGAGGTTAGTATAGATAAAACTTTACTTAATGCTATTGCTTCTGTTTATGTTGTTATATCATGTGCTGAGGCAACAAGTAATATGTCTAACTTAACTGGTTTAATCTTCGGACCACGTGGAGAAGGTAAAAATTATATTGAAATGATGAAGGATTATAGAACTAAAAACTTCTCACCATTAATTAAAAGAAGATTTGTAATTGGTTCTTATGTTCTTCAAGCAGAAAACAAAGATAGATACTTTAATAATGCACAAAGAGTTAGAAGAATGCTAGTTGATGAGTGGAATAAATTATTTGAAAATTACGATGCAGTAATACTTCCAGTAGGTAGTGGCCCTGCTAAAAAGTTTGATGAGAGAACTGATATGTTAAAAAATGAATCAGTAGTATTAGAAGAACACTTACAAGTAGGTAACTTTGGAGGATTCCCATCAATTACAATTCCAAATGGTTTTGTATCTAACTTACCTGTTGGAGTTAATATAACTGGTAAATGCTATGATGATATAAATGTTTTAAATATAGCATACGCTCTTGAATCTAATATGACATATAAAAATCAAATCGCAAAGGAGGTTTCAAATGGGTAGTTATAAAGCACTAATAGGTTTAGAGATGCACTGTGAAATCTCTACAACTAATTCAAAGGTGTTTTCCAGTGCTAGAAATAGCTTTGATGCAATGCCTAACTCAAATATAATGCCTGTTGATATGGGATTTCCTGGAACTCTTCCTGTAGTTAATAAAGAAGCTGTTAGAAAAAGTTTAATGGCAAGTATAATACTTGGATGTACTCAACCAGAATATTTATATTTTGAAAGAAAGAATTACTATTATCCAGACCTTCCAAAAGGATTTCAAATTACACAAGAAACTAAACCAGCTCCAGTTGGTATATATGGGTCTTTAAAATATGAATATAATGATACTTTTAAAACTGTAAGAGTAAATAATATTCACTTAGAAGAAGATTCAGGAAGATTAGATCATTATAATGATTATTCATTAATTGATTATAATAGAGCAGGTGTTCCTTTACTAGAGTTAGTTACAGAACCTGACTTTAGATCTGCAGATGAAGCTGTTGCTTTCTTAGAGACTATGAGATCTATTTATAGATATGCAAATATTTCTGAGGCAGACTCTAAAAAAGGTCAAATTAGATGCGATGTAAATGTTTCTATAATGGATGAAGATTTAGATGATACTAATCCAGATAACTGGG
>JAGAYJ010000007.1 GCA_017940575.1 Bacilli bacterium
CTAAAGAACATATTAATAAAGTAAATGATATAACTGAATATAAAACCACTATGTATTCATCTACATTTAATAATGATTATAAAAATACTTATTTAAATGTTTTTGAAAATCCAATGAATTATAGAAATAAATTTATGATAACTTCAAGTAATAATATATTATTTCAAATGTATATGGGAGAAAAATATATTTATTCTAATACTGATTTAGGTTATCCTTATAAAAAAATAGATAGTAGCTTATATGAGTTAGATAGCGCACTACCTATTATATATGCAACTAATAAAAAAATTTCTAAAAGTGATTTTGATAAATTAAATTACCCTGATACTGTAATTAACTTACTTGGTAATGTTGTATCAGATAAGACTAATACAAATATCATAAAATCTAGTAAAGTAAATGATTATAGTGTACTTGAATCAAATGGTTTAGATATTGAAAAAACGTCACATGGTTATATTGTAAATGCACTTAATAATAATTATTTAAAAGTTAAAATAAATAGTGATTTATCTAATAAGTTACTATTAATTGACTTTGATATTTTAAAAAATAATTCGTGCAAAAAATCAGGTGATTTAAATATAAAAATAAATAATATAGATAATAAATTAACATGTAAAGAATGGAAATATAACAATGAAAACCATAAATTTTCATATGTCATAAATAGTGTTAGTGATAATACAATAACTATTAAATTTACAAAAGGTACACATGAGTTATCTGATATAAATATGTATTCACTTGATTATGGTCTAATAAAAGATATAAAAGATAGTGTTGATGAATTTAAGTTTGATAAAGATAAAACCAAAGGAGATATTATAAAGGGCAGTATAAGTGTTAAAGAAGATTCAATTTTATCTATATCTATTCCATACGATAAAGGTTTTAATATTTATATTGATGGTAAACTTACTAATTATTATAAAATAAATGATGCCTTTATAGGTGTTGATATAAAGAAGGGACAACATAATATTAAAATAGAGTATAAGGCTCCTTATAAAAATATTTCTTTAGTTATAAGTTTAGTTGGAATTATCTTACTTATTATTAATTATATAAAAGAAAAGAGTTAAAAACTCTTTTTATTTTTGATATAATTATTATAGGTGGTTTTATGAGAATAGTAATGCATATAGATGTTAATAATGCATTTTTATCCTGGTCTGCTTTATATTTACTTGAGCATGGTTCTAAATATGATATTAGAAATAGCTATGCTGTAATAGGTGGTGATGAGGAAGCTAGAAGAGGTATTGTACTAGCTAAATCCATGCCTGCTAAAAAGTTAGGTATTAAAACAGGTGAGACTTTGTATAAAGCAAGAGAAAAATGTAGAGTATTAAAAGTTTACCCATCTAATTTTGAATACTATAAAGAAATGTCTAAAAAACTATTTGAACTCATTAGAAAATATACACCTGATATAGAAATTGCATCAATTGATGAGTGCTACTTAGAATATACTAATATTAAATCTTTATATGGCGATGAAGTAGAATTTGCGTGTTCTCTTCAAAGTGAAATTAAAGATACTTTAGGCTTTACAGTAAATATTGGAATAGCTAATAATAAGTTATGTGCTAAGATGGCAAGTGATTTTACAAAGCCTAATAAGATCCATACTTTATATGATTTTGAAGTTAAAGAAAAAATGTGGCCTTTAGATGTAGGGGATTTATTTGGAATAGGAAAAAAATCGCGTGAAAAGCTTATAAAACTAGGTATTAATACAATTGGTGATTTAGCTAATGCTAATCCTGATACTTTATATAAGTATTTTAAAAATCAATCAAGATTTATGATAGATTGGGCTAATGGTATAGATAATTCTAAAGTAAATATAGAAGATAGAATTCCTAAAGGAATAGGAAATGAAATAACTTTAAAAAATGATATATCGGATAAAAAACTCTTATATCCATATTTATATGAACTATCATGTAAAGTAGGACTTAGATTAAGAAATGAAGCTAAGTATGCATTTGTTATTGCAGTTACTCTAAAAGATAAAAAATTTATTAGAACATCACATCAAAAGAAGTTATTGAATCCTATTTATACAGATAGTGATATATTTGAATATTCTAAGAAAGTATTAAATGAAATGTGGAAAAATCAGTCTGTTAGATTAATAGGTATAAGACTTGAAAAATTAACCGATAAATTAATGATTCAATCATCACTTTTTGAAAATGATAAAGAGAATATAAAGAATAATTTAGAGCGTACACTAGATAGTATAAATAAAAAATATAAAACGAGAATAGTTAAAAAAGCAAGAGAGGAAGTTTATAATGAACAACGAGATAATAAAAGAAATAAGTAATGATTTAAATATTAAAGAAGAATATATTAAAAAAACACTTAATATGTTAAGTGAAGGATGCACAGTTCCTTTTATAGCGCGTTATAGAAAGGGTGAAACTGGTGCTTTAACTGAAGAGGAAATAAGAAATATTAACGAAGTATATGAATATCAAGTTAATCTAGAAAAAAGAAAAGAAGATGTTATTAGATTAATTGATGAAAAAGGACTTTTAACTGATGATTTAAAGAAAAATATAATGGCATGTAAGAAGCTTGTTGAAGTAGAAGATATATATAGACCATTTAAAGAGCATAAAAAAACTAAAGCTACAGATGCTATTAATAATGGACTTGAGCCTTTAGCTAAAATAATAATGTCATTTAAAGCAACAGATATAAAAGGTATTGCTAAAAATTATATTAATGATAAAGTTAAGTCTGTTGACGATGCAATTGTTGGAGCTAGTTTTATAATTGCTGAATGGATTAGTGATAATGCATATATTAGAAAATGGATTAGAAGCTATATTTATAAAAATGGTATTATTAAAACAAGTGTTAAAAAAGATAATACAGATGATGCTAAAACTTATGAGATGTATTATAACTATGAAGAAGAAGTTAAAAGAATTAAACCTCATAGAATCTTAGCTATAAATCGTGGTGAAAAAGAAAAAGTATTAAATGTTAAGATAAGTGTTGATGATAGTAAAATAATTGATTTTATAGAATCTAAATATATTAAAGATAAAAATAGTGAATCATCAAGTATTGTTGAAGCTGCTATTAAAGATTCTTATAAAAGATTAATATTTCCATCTATTGAAAGAGAGATTAGAGCTGATTTATCTATAAAGGGTGAAGATGCTGCTATTATAAATTTTGGTAAAAATTTAGAAGCTTTATTACTTACTCCTCCAATGAAGGAAAAAGTTGTTCTTGCAGTAGATCCAGGGTTTGTTAATGGATGCAAAATTGCTGTTGTTGATAAGACTGGTAAATACTTAGATTCATGTGTTATAAAACCATTTTTAAAGGGTAAGACAAATATAGATGAAGATGTTAAAGTATTAGTTGATTTAATTAAAAAATATAATGTTGATATTATATCAATAGGAAATGGTACTGCATCTAGAGAGTCAGAACGTATGGTATCTGATATGATTAAAAAATATAACTTAAATGTAAAATACGCAATTGTATCAGAAGCAGGAGCATCAATATATAGTGCATCAAATGTAGCAATAGCTGAATTTCCAAATCTTGCTGTTGAAAAGAGAAGTGCTGTATCTATAGCAAGAAGACTTCAAGATCCACTATCAGAGCTTGTTAAAATACCACCTGATGGAATTGGTGTTGGACTTTATCAACACGATGTTCAAGCAAAAAAATTAAAAGATAACCTAGACTTTGTAGTTGAGAAAGTAGTTAATAATGTAGGTGTTAATATTAATACAGCAAGCCCTTATATTTTAAAATATATTTCTGGATTAACTACTAAGAATATTGATAAGATAATTGATTATAGAGACACTTATGGTAAATTTAATTCAAGAGAAGAATTAAAGAAGAAAAAACTCTTATCAGATAAAGCATTTGAACAAGCTATAGGCTTCTTAAGAGTTCAAGATGGAATAAATGTGCTAGATCAAACTGATATACATCCTGAAAGTTATGATAAAGTAATAAAATTATTAGATAGTATTAACTCTAGTATTAGTGAACTTGGAACAAACTCATTAATTAATAAATTAGATAGTATTAATATAGAAGATGAAGCAAAGAAACTTGATATTGATAAATATACTTTAGAAGATATTATTAAATCTTTAAAAAAACCAAATAGAGATCCTAGAGATGAAATAGAAGCTCCAATTTTAAAAAGTGATGTTTTAAATATTGATGATTTAAAATTAGGTATGAAACTTCAAGGTACAGTTAGAAATGTAGTAGACTTTGGAGCATTCATAGATATAGGACTTCATAATGATGGATTAGTGCATATATCTAATATGTCAAATGAGTTTATTAAAAATCCAAGTGATATAGTAAGTGTTGGAGATATAGTAGACTGTTACGTAATTGAAATTAATAAAGAAAAAGAAAAAGTATCTCTATCACTTTTAGAAAAGTAGAAAAAATTTCTACTTTTTTTATTTTTCGACATAATTCTTAAATTAAGTGTTATATAGTAGATAACATTTAAGGAGGAATTATGAATTATTATGATGAGATAAAACAAGAATTAATTAATAATGAAATATATAAAAAAGTAAAAGATTATTCAAAAAATAGAAGTGATTTAAGGACATATTATAATGTTGGAAGATTATTATTAGAAGCAGGTAATGCTTATGGTGAAGATATTATAGGTAATTATTCAAAAAAATTAGTTATTGAAGTCGGAAAAAAGTATGATAAAAGTACTCTATTTAAAATAAGAAAATTTTATTTAATTTTTTCTAATGAAAAAGTGGCACCACTGGTGCCACAATTAAGCTGGAGTCATTGCTTGATATTATTGCCTATAAAAGATATTGATAAAATTAATTATTATATTGAACAAATAATTAAAAGAAATCTATCTAAAAGAGAATTAGAACGTATTATAAAAAATAAAGAGTATGAAAGACTTCCAATAGAAACCAAAGAAAAACTAACATCTAAAGTTGATAATAAAATAGAGGATTATGTTAAGAATCCAATAATTATAAAAAATAATAATAATTTTGAAGAGATATCTGAGAAGATATTACAACAAATGATTTTAGAGGATATACCTTCTTTTCTAGATGAATTAGGTGAAGGATTTACATTTATAAAAAATGAATACAAAATTAAAATAGGTGATACGTATAATTATATAGATTTACTACTATTTAATTATATTTATAACTGCTTTGTTGTTGTTGAACTTAAAGTTACTGAATTAAAAAAAGAGCATATTGGCCAAGTACAAGTATATATGAATTATATAGATAGATATTTAAAAAATGATAATCAAAATAAAACAATTGGTATTATAATAGTTAGAAGAGACAATAAGAATTTAATTGAATATTCAAGCGATGATAGAATTATATCAAGAGAGTATCAAGTAATATAAAAGCTTCTAGATTTAACTAGAAGCTTTATCACCTTGGTAAATATCTCTTTTTTTCATTTCTTTATCTATATCATTCATAACACAAAATTTTTTAACTAACCAGTTAGGTTCAATTAAATCTTCACGTTTTGGATCTCCTGTAATTCTATTAATTACAATGTCTTCTCTTAAATATTCTAACTGTTCACATACTATATCAACATATTCTTGCTTTTCTAAAATGTGAAATGGCTTTTCTTTATAAATGATATTAAGTTTAGTATCTCTAACAATTGATAACATATGTATTTTAATTCCTTGAATATCAAGTTTATTTAAATATTTAACTGTTTCAATCATCATTTCTTTTGTCTCATATGGAAGACCATTTATAATATGTACAACTACATTAATACCTCTTTTTCTAAGGCTTTTTACACATTCTTCAAAACATTCTAATGTATGACATCTATTTATAAATTTAGAAGTTTTATCATGTATTGTTTGAAGACCTAACTCAACAGTTAGATAAGTTCTTTTAGATAAATCTTCCAAATAATCCATTACATCAGGTTCTATACTATCTGGTCTTGTTCCAATTGATAGTCCAACTACATTATCATAAGTAATTACTTCTTCAAAATTCTTCTTTAGAAAATCAAGTGGAGCATAAGTATTTGTATTTGATTGAAAATAGGCTATATATTTACTATTAGGCCATTTTTTTAACATCATTTCTTTAATTTCATCAAATTGTTCTTTTAATGGTTTAGTTTTATCTCCAGCAAAATCACCAGAACCATTTTTACAATATATACATCCTCCAATTCCAACAGTACCATCAATGTTTGGACATGTTAGCCCCATATCTAGGCTTACTTTAAAAACTTTAGAATTAAATCTATGTTTATAAAAATAATCTAGCGTATAATATCTTTTATTTGAATCAGAATATTTAAACATATTTATCACATCCATGTTAATTATAATATATAATTAATAATTTGTGTGAAAAAACAGTGAAAATATTTAAAAATAATAATCTTTTTGATATAATTATATAGGAGGTAATATAAATGAATAAAAATAATATTTTAAAAGTATTAGGCATTATGTTTTTATTATTCATTGTTGTAAGTTGGATAATTCCTGCAGGATACTTTAACAATGGAGAATATGTTGGAACAACAATTATGCCAATTGGTTTATTTGATATTGTCATATATCCTTTTATGACACTTACTAGTTCAGTATTTGTTCTAATGGCTCTTGATATTTTATTAATAGGTGCATTATATGGCGTATTAAATAAAACAGGATTTTATTCTAGCTTGCTAGATAAGATGGTAAAGAAATTTAAAGGAAAAGAAAAAAATGTTTTAATAGTTACAACTATTATATTTACAACTTTATCATCACTTACAGGTCTAAACTTAGTACTTGTTATATTTGTACCATTATTTGCAACTTTATTAATGCTACTAGGATATGATAAAATCACAGCAATGTTAGCTACTATTGGTGGTATTTTAGTAGGTAATATATCTTCTTTATATGGCTCAAATATTGCAGGATATATAACATATTTAGACAGTAGCGTAAATGCTAATATAATAGCTAAATTAATTTTATTTATAATAGGTTTAGTAGTACTTACTTTAATTACAGTTAAATCTAGTAGTAAATTAGTTAAAGCAAAAGATATTAAGCTTTATACTAAAACTACAAAAAAAGTTAAACTTACAAAAGGTATTAGTGTACTTATCTTAATGTTTGTTTTACTTGTTGTATCTATGTATAATTGGTCAATGACTTTTAATGTTGATTTATTTGATAAAATACATGAAGCAGTAATAGGATTTAAAATTGGTAATTTCCCATTGTTTGAATACTTAATTGGTTCAATTCCAGCATTTGGTCATTGGACAAATTATGATCTTGGATTTACTTTAATAATTGTAACATTATTAATTGGTAAACTTTATAAATTAAGTTTTAAAGATATAATAGATGGAGCAATAGAGGGTATTAAAGAAATGTTACCTGTTGCTTTAATGGTAGTAGCAGCTAATATTTTATTCTTACTTATGAATGTTAATTCAGAAGGATATACATTCTATAATACAATGGTTTCTAAAACAGTTGGTACATCTATAGCATATCTTCCATTTGGAATTATTACAGCAATAGGAAGCTTATTGTTTAATGATTTCCCATATCTTTTAAGTACACTTTATGGAGCTTTCGCACCAATTAGTAGTCAATATAATTTAGCATTCATGTTAACTCAAACTATTCATGGATTAGTACAATTAATTGTTCCAACAAGCGTTGTCTTAGTAATTGGTCTTACATATTTTGATATACCTTATACTAAATGGTTAAAAGAAATATGGAAACTATTATCAATACTTTTAGTAGTATCTATAATTATTTTAATATTTATATAAATATGTTTTAAAAAGGATTTATAAATCCTTTTTATTATGCTATAATTAAGTAAGGTAGGTGAGTAGATATGAGTTATGATGAAATAATTACTAAAACTGATGAATTAAATCAAAATATTGACTTAATAGTTAATGATTTACACAGTAAAATATCATCTATAACTGATAGTATTAAGACTCTAAAGAGAGAAGATTCACTTAAATATCAATATGAATTAGAAAGAGATTATTATCAAATACTAAAGTATAATAATCAAATAAAACGATTTGAACTATATAAAGAAAGATGCAAATTTTATAAAGAATATTTAAAATATATTCAAACTAATGATATTCTAAATATAAAGAGAAATGAATATAATTATATAAAAATACTTCAAGATGAAGTTGTATTCTTTTTTGATTCTAAAGAAAATGAATTGAAACAAAGAGCAACTATTCAAAAGATTGTTGGAAAAGAGCCAGTAGCTTATGATATGATTAAGGAGTTAAAAGAAGATAGAGATCATAAAATTAATTGGTTTTTAAAAAAAGAGTTTTATATTGATCCTGAAAGAATATATAGTCTTGATTATTTAAATTATGATGTTATTGAGGTGGTTAATTTAATATATAAGCCTAAAGGTAAGAAAAAGATTGCATAAACACATTTTAAAATGTGTTTTTTCTATATATGTGATATAATATAATGTATGAAATATATAGTAGATAATGTAGTATATGATGTTATTATAACAAAAAAGAATAATAAAAATACTTATATAAGAGTTAAAGATGACTTAAAGATATATGTAACAACTAGTTATTTTGTAACTAAGAACATGATTAAAGATATACTTGATAGGAATTATGACTATTTAAGTAAAAATATTGAAAGGATGAAAATAAAACAAGAAAAAGATTCAGAATTCTATTATTTAGGACATAAGTATGATATAATTATTATTGATAATAAAAAAGTAGAAATTATGGATAATAGAATATACGTAAAAAGTATAGATTCATTAAACAGATGGCTTAAAAAAGAAATGAAAAGAATTTATTCTGAGAGATTAAGCATAATTTATAATATGTTTGAAGAAGATATTCCATATCCGAATTTAAGACTTAGAAAAATGACAACTAGATGGGGTGTGTGTAATAAAAAAACAATTACAGTAACACTTAATACAGAATTAATTAAATACAATATAAGATGTCTGGATTATGTAATTGTACATGAACTATCACATTTGGTATATTTTAATCACTCAAAAGATTTTTGGAATTTAGTAAGTAAGTACTGTCCAAATTACAAAGACATAAAAAAAGAATTAAAGGATTGATTTTATGAAAAAAATGTTAAATATATTTGTCATATTTATAATGTTAATTCCAACTTTTTGTATACCTGATATAACACATGCAGAAACACTTGGAGATTTAAAAAATAAATTGCAACAAAAACAAGATGAATATGCTGCATCAGAACAAAAGAAAGAGTTAACAAAGGAACAAATAGCTAGAACCAATAATGAAATTACTGGTATTAAAAATAGTATTTCACAAACTTATATTGATATAGAAAACTTAAATAAAGATATTGAAGCATTAAGAAATAAAATAGCTGATAAAAAAGCAGAAGTAAAAAAAATATTAAACTTTGTACAAGTATCAAGTGGAGTATCATCTTACCTTGAATATATATTTGGAGCTGAATCATTTACAGAACTAATTTATAGAAGTGCGGTAGCTGAACAAATGAGTGCTTATAATGAAAAACTTGTTAAAGAATATAATGAATTAATAGAACAAAGTGAAAAGAAACAAGTTGAAATAAGTAATAAACAAGTTGAACTTGGAAAATATAAAGAAGAGCTAGAATCTAAAGCTAAAACTCTTGGAGAAGAGTTAGAAGCTGAAACAGCAACTAGTATTGATATACAAGAAGATATAAAAGCTCAAAAAGAGATTATTAAAGTATATCAAGATATGGGATGTAAAGATAATGAAAGTATTAAAACTTGTGGTAGAAAAATATTACCACCTGGTACAGCATTCTATCGTCCTTTAATGGCAAGTCGTGGTGTTACTAGTGAATGGGGCTATAGAAGTTTAGGATTCCATGAAGGAATAGACTTTGCTGCTACAACAGGTACAACTGTTTATTCAGCCGCAACAGGAAAAGTAATGTATATATTCACTAAAAATAGTTGTGGTGGTAATATGGTTGTAATTCATCATAATATTAATGGTAAAGCTTATACTACAGTATATGCCCATTTATCATCAATTGCTGTATCTGAAAAACAAACTGTAACAAGAGATACAATAATTGGATATTCTGGAGGTGGCCCAAGTACTCAAGCATATAATCCATGTACTAAACAATCTGGACCTGGATGGGATAGATGTTCATGTGGAGAGCATCTTCACTTAACAGTTGCAGAAGGACTTTATGGTACTGATTATGGATGGAATGCAATGAATTATACTTACTCAAGAAATCCAAGAAATTACATTAATCTTCCAGCAGGCTTATATCATGGTTGGAGTGATCGTATATCTGCATATTAAAAACTTAAAAGAATTAACTTTTAAGTTTTTTTGACAAAATTTTTATAGATATTAATTTATAATACTATTATGAAAGTAAAAATATTTGATGAAGAAAGTGAATTAGATTTAGAAGAAGATATAAATAAGTTTATTATTGATAAAGAGATTATTGATATAAAATATAATGTAGCTTTATCTATATTTTCAGAAGAACAAATCTATTCATTTTCAGCTTTAATTGTTTACATAAAAAAAGATGATTAAATTAAATCATCTTTTTTAGTATTTCAATTTTTCTTTTTCTTGTTTTTATTTTTTTTAAAGTTTTAACAGCATTCTTTTCGTTTGTCGTACATTTATTAATTTCATCTTTAAGGATAGTTATATAATTAGTTATTTCTTTATCTTTTCCATAATTTTCATAAAAAACATTTATCATATCTATTTCATCTTCATAATTAGTAATATTTCTTTTAATTTTTTTTATATCATTAAATGTTTTTTTCTCAAGTGATAAAAGATTTTCTTCAATGCAATTTAAAAAATTTGGACTAATTTTTATTAACTTTATTTTCATAGTATCCTCCATTGATGAGATTATTATAATTCTACGTATTTTTTTTGTCAAATTTTTTATTTTAATTCGACTTATTTTTGATTAGTATAAGCATACAATAATAGTGGTGATAATATGTTTAGTAATTTTGAAGAAGAAGCAAGAGAAATTATAATGAATGCTAAAGTTGAGATGAAAAAGTTAAAACATCCTTATGTTGGAAGTGAACATTTACTGCTTTCTATATTAAAAAACGATAATGTAGTATCAAGAAAACTAAAAGATTATAAATTAACATATAATTCATTTAAAGATGAATTAATAAAAACAGTTGGTGTTGGTACAATAGATAGTAATTTATTCTTATTCACACCATTGCTTAAAAGAGTAATAGAATCGTCTACCATTGATTCTCGTGAGATGGGAGTGAGTGTTAGTGTTACTAACTTATTTAAGGCATTACTTGAAGAAGGCGAAGGTGTAGCAATTCGTATACTGATGTCTATGAATATTGATTTAGATAAATTAGATGATGAATTTCTATATCAGACACATATAAAAAAACAAAATACAAAACTATTAATAGATGAGTTAGGCGTTGATATAACACTAAAAGCAAAGAAAGGTTTGCTTGATCCTGTAATTGGAAGAGAGTGTGAAATAAATAGAATACTTGAAATATTATCTAGAAGATGTAAGAATAATCCAATTTTAATTGGTGATGCTGGAGTTGGTAAAACTGCTATTGTAGAAGAATTATCAAGAATGATTGTTGAAGGAAAAGTTCCTTTTAATTTAAGAGAAAAAAGAATTATATCTCTTGATATGGCATCACTTGTTGCTGGTACTAAATATCGAGGAGAGTTTGAAGATAAAATAAAAAAAGTACTCAAAGAGGTAGAAGATAATGAAGATATTATTTTATTTATAGATGAGATACATACACTAGTTGGTGCAGGTGGAGCAGAAGGTGCAATAGATGCATCTAATATTATAAAACCTGCTCTAGCGAGAGGGTCTTTAAGATGTATTGGAGCAACAACTACATTAGAATATAAAGAGTTTATTGAAAAAGATAGAGCACTTGATAGGAGATTTCAAAAAGTTTTAATAAAGTCCCCTACGCCAGAGGAGACAAAAAATATATTAATTAAAATAAAAGATATTTATGAAAATTTTCACTCTGTCAAGATAACTGATGATATTATTGACTTAATAATAAATCTTTCTGAAAAGTATATATATGATAGAAGCAATCCGGATAAGTCGTTAGATATATTAGATGAGGTTTGTGCCAGTGTTAGTATTAAAGAGGACAAAAGTTTAAAAAAATATAGAGAATTAAAAAATGAATATGATGATATTATTTCTAAAAAAGAAGAGGCTATTATTAATAACAATTTTGATAAAGCATCAATTTATAAAGATGAAGAGAATATAATTGTTGATAAAATTAATAATTTAGAACTTAATTTATATAAAAAAGAATATAAAAAAGTAACAAAAGAAGATGTTGCAAAAGTTGTATCTAACAAAACAGGTGTTCCTATATATGAATTATTATCTGATAATAAAAGAAGCATAAAGGAAATTAAGCGTAATTTAAAAAGTAATATTATAGGTCAGGATGAGGTTATTGAAAGCGTTATTAATCAAATAAAGAAGATTAAGCTTGGATTTACTGAACCTAAGTGTTATTCATATCTTTTTGTAGGACCTAGTGGTGTAGGTAAAACTATGCTTGCTAAGATATATGGCGAAGCATTAACTCATAATGTCATTAAACTTGATATGACAGAATATAGCGAAGCTCACTCAGTAAGTAAGATTATAGGCGCTCCACCTGGTTATGTTGGATATGATAATTATACAAACATATTAGAGTCTATTAGAACAAATCCTTATTCCGTTTTGATATTAGATGAAATAGAAAGGGCTCATCCATCTATAATAAATTTGTTTTTTAATATATTAGATGAAGGTAAAATAAAAGATTCTAGAGGAAGAACAGTTAGATTTGATAATGTATCTATTATAATGACTTCTAATGTTGGTTTTAACTCTTCTTCTGTAGGCTTTAAAAATGAGGTAAAAGATATAGTTAATAATAAATTAAAAGAACAATTTAATTTACCTTTTTTAAATAGAATAGATAAAGTTGTTATATTTAATCAAATGAGTGAAAGTGCTATAGAAAGATTAATAAAAATAAAGCTTAATATGCTAAAAAAGAAATATAGTAATTATAAAATTAATATTTCATCAAATGTAGTAGATGAAATAAAAAGTTTAAGTAATTATACTGAATTTGGAGCACGTAAAATAGATAAAATAATAAAAGATA
>JAGAYJ010000008.1 GCA_017940575.1 Bacilli bacterium
AAATATTTCAAATATAAGTGAACGTATTAACAATAATATTAAAACTATGTTATAAAAAAAGAATGTTTCACGTGAAACATTCTTTTTTTATAACATAGTTTTAATATTATTGTTAATACGTTCACTTATATTTGAAATATTTACATTTTCCTTTAATTATTTGCAAATTCAACGTTATTTAGTATTAATTTTTATAATCTATTAATTAATTTCTATGCTACCAGAAAATTGTCTTTTCAATAATTTTTTTAATTCAAATACTTTTTTAATCTTTTTAATAGTTTCAAGTGATAATTATAGCCAATTTGGATTCATTTTTGCCATATATTCTTGAAATATTTCATTTTTAAAATAAAAATTTTTATATTTTTTTATATTAAAAACTATAATGTTTCACGTGAAACATTAGTTTAATATTTTAATTTTATCATTTGATATTTCATTATTTTTTAACATTAAAGTTATATTTTTAAGCTGATTAAAAACATTACCTAATTTAATATTATTCTCCATAAAATCTTTTGTATAATCTATTCCTAGTTTATTAAATTGTTTATTTATTAAAACTTTATTCATTTCTTGATAACAATCTTTCAATTCATAAAGATATTTAGCTTTTTTTATAATATTAAAAGGTAAAATACGTTTCCAATCAGGATTAAACTCTGTCATATATTCTTCAAAAGTTTTTTTATCCATGATTTCCCCTTTCAATTCTTCTTAATTATACAATAATTAATTATTTAAAATAAAGAATGTTTCACGTGAAACATTCGATTTGACATAAAAAGTATATTTACTTTACACTTTTAACAAATTAATTTATTTTTTAGAATTTTTATATATTTTCATCAATGTTTCACGTGAAACATTGATTAACTTGTTTTTTTATATGTTTCACGTGAAACATAAATTTAAAAAGAGACTTAATTAAGCCTCTTCTTTATCAGTCTCATTTTCTGATTCTTCATCTTTATTAATTAAAGAAACAGTACCAACTAATTGATCATCTTTTAAATTAATTAATTTAACACCTTGTGCAACACGACCAGTTGTTGAAATTTGTTCAATTGGTAGTCTAATAATCATACCACTATTAGTTATAATCATTAAGTCTTCATTACCATTAATTACTTTAAATGAAACTATGTTACCATTTTTTTCAGTTACATTAAGTGCTTTAACACCTTTACTTCCTCTATGAGTTTGACGATATTCTTCAATTGGTGTTTGTTTACCATATCCTTTTTCTGTTACAACTAGCACATTTTGATTATCTTCAGCAATTTCACATCCAACACATGTACCATCTTCAACATTAATACCTTTAACACCACTTGCAGTTCTTCCTAATACTCTAATTTCATCTTCATTGAATCTAACCATTCTACCTGTAGATGATCCTATTAAAATATTATTATTACCATTAGTCTTTTTAACTGATATTAATTTATCATCATCTTTTAGAGTTATAGCAATCTTACCATTTTTTCTAATACTATCAAATTCTTCTATTGCAGTTTTCTTAATCAAACCACTTTGTGTACAGAATACGATATATTTATTTTCTTCTTCATTTTCAATAGAAAGCATTGCTGTAACGTTTTCATCTTTTTCAATTGGAAGTAAGTTTATAATTGGAAGTCCTTTTGATTGTCTACTAAATTCAGGAACTTCATAACCCTTAATACGATATACTTTACCCTTATCAGTAAAGAATAAGATATAGTCATGAGTTGTCATTGAAATTAAATATTCAACAAAGTCTTCTTCATTTGTAGTCATACCTTTAATTCCTACACCACCACGGTTTTGTGTTTTATAAACATCATGATTCATACGTTTAATATAACCGTTTTTAGTAAGTGTTAGAATAATGCTTTCAACAGGAATAAGTGATTCATCTTCAATAAAGTCAATTGCTGTCATATCGATAGATGTTCTTCTCTCATCACCATATTTGTTTTTAATTTCAAGCATTTCTTCTTTAATAATACCTAAAACTTTTGCTTCACTAGCTAAAATTGATCTTAATTCTTCAATTCTCGCAAGTAAATCTTTAAGTTCATTTTCAATCTTATCTCTTTCAAGTCCAGTTAATCTTCTTAACTTCATTTCTAGAATTGCATCTGATTGAGCTTCAGTTAAACCAAATTTACTCATTAAGCCAGCTTTTGCTTCTTCATCAGTTTTAGCGCCTCTAATTAATTTAATAACTTCATCAATATTATCAAGAGCTATTTTTAAACCTTCTAAAATATGAACTCTTTTTTCACATTTATCTAAGTCAAATCTAGTTCTTCTAATAATAACTTCTTTTTGGAAATCAATATATTTAGAAATTATATCTTTTAAACCAAGTGTTTTTGGAACACCTTGATCTAGCATTAATAATGAAATACCAAATGTTGTTTGAAATTGTGTATGTTTATATAAATTATTTAAAACAACTTGTGGATTTGCGTTATTTTTAAGAGTAATTGTAATTTTTACACCATCTTGTTGTAAATCAGTATGATAGTCAGCTATTCCCTCAATTGTTTTATTGTGAACTAATTCTGCTACCTTATTTTTTAAGTCTGATGTATTAACTCCATATGGAACTTCATCAACAATTATATAATGTTTTCCTTTTTCTTCTTCAATATGAGCACGTGATCTAATAGTAATTGAACCTTTTCCTGTCTCATATGCTTTTTTAATACCACTATTACCTAAGATTATACCACCTGTTGGAAAATCAGGCCCTTTAATATATTGCATAAGTCCTAAAGTATCAATATCAGGATTATCAATATATGCAATACATCCATCTATTACTTCACCTAAGTTATGAGGTGGAATATTTGTTGCCATACCAACAGCAATACCCATAGTACCATTTACTAAGATATTTGGAAATCTTGAAGGTAATACTTTTGGTTCTTTTTCAGTTTCATCAAAGTTTGGGTCAAAATCAATTGTATCTTTGTTGATATCTCTTAAAAGTTCTAGAGAAATCTTAGAAAGACGTGACTCTGTATAACGCATTGCGGCAGCGCCATCACCATCGATGTTACCAAAGTTTCCGTGTCCATCTACAAGTGGTGTTCTATAACTAAATCCTTGAGCCATACGAACCATAGCTTCATATATAGAAGAATCACCATGTGGATGGTATTTACCCATAACGTCACCTACTATACGAGCAGATTTACGATGTGGTTTATCAAAATTATAACCTGACTCATACATTGACCATAAAATACGTCTATGTACAGGTTTAAGTCCATCTCTTAAGTCAGGAAGTGCACGAGATACAATAACACTCATTGAGTAATCTATAAATGATTTTTCAATCTCTGCTACTATATCATTTTCTTTCATTTGATCTGTATTCATAAATTACCCCCTCCTAAATGTCTAAGTCACTATATGTTGCATTTTCTTCAATAAATTGACGTCTTGGTTCTACTTCCTCACCCATTAGTTTAGAGAAAGCAGCGTCTGCAGCAATAGCATCCTCTACTGTTATTTTTCTAAGTACTCTTGTTTTTATATCCATTGTAGTTTCGTTTAATTGATCTGCATCCATCTCTCCTAAACCTTTCATACGTTGAATAATACAATTTTTTCTTTGAGTTTCAGTTAATGTATTTAAATAATCTTCAAGATCTTTTTCTGCTAAGCAATAATGTGTTTCATTTTTACCTAGTTTTACACCAAATAATGGTGGTTGAGCAGCATATACATGTCCAGCTTCAACTATTGGTCTAAAGAATCTAAAGAATAGTGTTAATAAAAGTACACGAATATGTGAACCATCTACATCGGCATCGGTCATGATAATAATTTTATTATATCTTAGTTTAGATAAGTCAAATTCATCACCTATACCTGTTCCAAATGCAGTTATAATTGTTCTAATTTCCTCATTTGATAAAGCTCTATCAAGTCTAGCTTTTTCAACATTTAAGATTTTACCTCTTAAAGGAAGTATAGCTTGAGTCATAGAATTACGACCAACTTTAGCAGAACCACCTGCTGAATCTCCTTCGACTATGAAGATTTCACAAACTGATGGATCTTTTTCTTTACAATCAGCTAGTTTTCCACCAAAGTTTACAACATCTAAGTCACTTTTACGTCTAGTTAATTCACGAGCTCTTTTAGCTGCTACTCTAGCACGTGATGCAGTCATTGCTTTTTCTACAATAATTCTTGCAGCATCAGGGTTTTCTAGTAAGAATCTTTCAAATCCTTCACTAAATACGTTATCAGCTAATTTTCTAACCTCTGAGTTACCAAGTCTTCCTTTAGTTTGTCCTTCAAATTGAGGATTAGGATGTTTACATGATACTATCATAGTTAAACCTTCTTTAACATCATCACCAGTTAAAGAATCATCTTTTTCTTTTAATATGTTATTTTTTCTTGCATAATTATTAATAATACGAGTTAAAGCTCTTCTTACACCTTCTTCATGTGTACCACCATCATGTGTATTGATATTATTAACAAATGAATAAATACTATCAGAATATCCAGAGTTATATTGCATTGCGACTTCAAACATAACTCCATCTTCTTCACCTTCTAAGTGAATAATTTCTTCATGAATTGGTGTTTTAGCTTTATTTAAGTATTTAACATACTCACTAATACCACCTTCATAGTGGAAAACTTCACCTTGAGTGTCTTCATCATCTCTATCATCTCTTAATGTAAGTTTTAATCCTTTATTTAAGAATGCAAGTTCTCTTGTTCTAACTTTTAAAGTTTCATAATCATAAATATCTGTATCAAATATTGTATTATCAGGTTTAAATGTAACAGTTGTTCCAGTTCTAGACTCTTCACATTCACCTATGACATGAAGTGGTTCTTCTATTTTTCCACCATTTTTAAATTTAACTTCATGTATTTTACCATTTTTATATACATCTACAACTACCCATGAAGATAAGGCATTAACAACTGATGCACCAACTCCGTGAAGACCACCAGATACTTTGTATCCTCCTCCACCAAATTTACCACCTGCATGAAGTACTGTATATACAGTTTCAACAGTTGACATTTTAGTTTTAGGGTGGATATCTACTGGAATTCCACGACCATTATCTTTAACTGTAATAGAATTATCTTTATTTATAACAATTTCAATATTATCACAAAAGCCAGCTAAAGCTTCATCTATTGAGTTATCAACAATTTCCCAAACTAAATGATGTAGACCTTTTACATCAGTTGTACCAATGTACATACCAGGTCTTTTTCTAACAGCTTCAAGTCCTTCTAGAACTTGAATATCGGATGCGTCATAATGTTCTAACTTATTTTCCACAATCAATCACCTCAACTATTTTCTTTATTTTTGCATTTTCAATATTAATCAACTTAGATTTATCTCTTATTTTTTTAGAAATATTAGTTAAATCTGTTGTTGTAATAATTGTTTGAATATCATTTTCTAAATATTTTAATAAATTACCTCTTTTTTTCCTATCTAATTCGCTAAATACATCATCTAAAAGAAGAATCGGATAACTACCCTTATATTGATTAATTATCTCTATTTCAGCAAGTTTAAGAGCTAAAATAGCCATCCTTTGTTGTCCTTGTGAACCAAAATTTTTAATATTATCATTTTTTATTAGAAATTCTAGATCATCACGATGAGGACCAATCAAGGTTATTTTATTTTTTAATTCTTTTATCTTGTTCTTTTCAAATTGATGTTTTAATTCTGTTTTTAAAGCTTCTTTGTTAAAATCATTTATTAAGAATGATGTTTTATATACTATATTAAAGCCTTCAATATTAGATAAATCTTTATAAATGTCATTAATACACTTATTCAACTTTTCCACAAATTTATAACGCATTTTATAAATAATTACTGCTTTATCTATTAAATAATCAGTTAATATATTTAAATAATTATTATCAATTTGCTTATTTTTTAAATAATCATTACGCATTTTTAAAAGTTTATTATAATCATTTAAAACATTTAGATATTCACCAGATAACTGACTAACCTCAGAATTTAAAAACCTTCTTCTTTCAAATGGAGAGCCTTTAATTAAATTTAAATCATCTGGATAAAATATAATTACATTCATTAAAGAAACATAATCACTTACCCTTTTAATATCATTATTATCTATTTTAAGAAGTTTTACCTTACCATCATAAGATAATTCTAATTTTGATTTAATATGATTAATTAATAGATTTCCGTTTATTTTAAAAGAATTTTTTCCATCCTTTATTAGTTTATTATCTATATAAGAACGATGGGATTTTGTCATTCCTAAAACATATAAACTCTCTAGTAAATTAGTTTTACCTTGACCATTATTACCATAAATTATATTAAGCCCCTTTTCAAACTCCAGTGATAAATTATCATAATTACGAAAATTTTGAATTTTTATGTTTTTAAGATACATTACTCACCTTCTTTTTTAAAAAAATGGCCTAAATTTAAAAATTTAGTAATTCGAGGTATCCCACTACCTATATATAATTATACCAAAAAATCACCAAAAAAAGAAGAGATTTTCTTTATTTTCTTCTTTTTCTTACTATTGAATCAAGCATTGTAGATCTATAAATTTGATTTTCTAGTGAACCATATGAAATATCTAAATTAAGCTCATATCCATTTTTAAATTTTACTCTAGATGATTTATCATTTTTCATATATTTTTCTATTTGATTTAAGAATATCCAACAACATTTTTCATCTCTTGGAGTAAGTGTTGGAAATGTTATTATATTTTGTGTCTCTTCTACTAAAATAGGAGTTTTATAAGAAATTCCAAGCATACTTATAGTTCCAATATGTCTTCCCTCATAAGATGAACCAAAATATCTACAACTTTTATCCACAATATCAAATGAATTTTGATTAATAAAAAAATCATCATCCTCTTCTATTATGTGACTAACTCTATCTGTTATAGGTATGATAGCCATAGTTTTACTGTTAATTTCATAGTTTTCCATATTTTTCCTCTTTTCTTTAAATTTAATGGCTCCTACTTTACACTATAGTCTTGTCGAAATTTGTTTTTTATTGTGGAAAAGTATAAAAAAAATAGGATTTTTCCTATTTTTAGTAAGTTTTAACTGGAACAATTAATTGAATAATATCATCATTCTCAGGATTTGTTATTAAAATTGGTTTTTCTTCACCATTAAAGTTTAAACATACTTCATTAGAATCAAATGATTTTAATGCATCTAACATATATTTAGATGAGAAAGCTACTTTAAATCTTGATTCATTATTAGTTAAACAACTAACAGTCTCTTCTACATGTCCAATCTCAGGTATATTTGATGAAATATTAATAGTAGATCCCTCAAAATTTAATTTAATAGTATTTTTATCAAATTCACTAGTTAAAAGTGATGCTCTATCTATTGCTTGATAAAAATCAGCTAAATTTAGAGTTAAAATGCTTTCAAATTCACTAGGAATTAATTTATTAGTATCTGGATAATTACCATTAATAAGTCTTGACATCATTAAAATATTATCAAATTTAAATATTATTTTATTATTAAATATGTGGATTTCTATTAATTCATCACTATCATTTAACATTCTCTCTAACTCAATTAAGTTTTTAGATGGAACAATTATATTAATAGATTCAGATAAAGAATCATTTAATTTAACAGTTTTCTTAGCTAATCTATAAGAATCTGTTGTAGTACACTCTAATATATTATTATTTATTTTAAAGTTAATACCGGTAAATTCTGGTCTATTTTCTTGAGTTGATGCTGCAAATGAAGTTTGTTTAATAATATTTTTAAAATCACTTCTCATCATATGAATTGGAGTTTTACTATCGTCTAAGTTTAACTCTGGAAATTCATTTACATTATTACAATTTAAGCTAAATGAAGAATTAGATGTGGAAATGTTTATTTGATTATCAATAACTTCTTCTATTTTAATAATATCATTTGGAAGTTTTCTTATAATTTCATAAATATATCTACCAGATATTACAACTTCACCTAAGTTATTAACTCGCTCAATATCACTAGATGGTATAAATGTTTTAATAGCACCTTCATTATCAGTACTTGTCATATATAATCCTTCATTTGTAAGTTCAAATTTTATACAGTTTAATATTGGAATAATATTCTTATTAGATATTCCTTTAATAGCATAATTTAAATTATTTAATAAAATACTTTGTTTAATTTCTAAATTCATATAAACCCTCCTAATTTTTATTATTTATAGTATTTATTATTATTATAGAGGTGGAAAAGTGTGGAAAAATAAGTAAAGTCCTTATTTTTCAAGGCTAAACCACCATTTTTACATGTTAATAAAGTGTTAATAAAATTGTAAATATCCACTATACTAACTTGTTAATTATTTTTTCAATCTCATCTTTTAAATCTGGTTGTTTTTTAATTTCTTTTTTAATCTTATCAACAGAGTGCATAACTGTTGTATGGTCTTTTCCACCAAATTCACTACCAATTTTAGGAAATGACTCTTCAAGATATGTTCTACATATATACATAGCAACTTGCCTTGGAAAAGCAACAGTAGCTACCCTTCTCTTACTTTTTAAGTCTTCCACAGTAATATTATAGTTTTTAGCAACTAATTGTTGAACTTGCTCTACTTTATTTTTAGATACCACAGTATTTACAAAATATCCTTTTAAAGCTTCATTTGCAAGGTCAAGATCAATATCACAACCATTCATCATAGCAGCATATGCTATAACTCTTGTTATTGCACCTTCTATTTTTCTAACATCACTTGTACAGTTACTTGCAATAAACTCTTGTACATCTTTAGGAAAAGGCGTATTTAACATATGACCTTCTAGTTTTTTTTCTATAATATTTAGTCTTAGTTCAAATTCAGGTGGTTCAATTGGTATTGTAATACCCCAGTTAAACCTAGTTCTTAGTCTATCTTCAAGCAATTTTAAATCATCTGGTGATCTATCTGAAGATATAATAATTTGTTTATTTTTATCATATAATTCATTGAAAGTGTTAAAAAATTCTTGTTGTGTTTTTACACCATTACCAAGATATTGAATATCATCTATTATTAAGATATCCACATCTCTATATTTTTTCTTGAATAAATCCACACTATCAAAGTTATTTCCGTCTTGATTTCTTTTATTTATGTTGATAAAGTCATCAACAAATTTTTCACTTGTAACATAAAGTACTCTACTTTTATTGTTTTTAAGTGCATAATTACCAACAGCATGCATTAAATGTGTCTTACCTAACCCACTATTTCCATAAATAAACAGTGGATTATACATCTGTCCTGGTTTTTCCGCAACAGCAAATGCTGTAAGTTTAGCAAACTTATTACTATTACCTACTATAAAGTTATCAAATGTATAATTTGGATTTAGGTTTGATTCAAATTGAGATATAGCAGGAACACCTATATTTTCTGTTTTTATATTTATATTTGAATTTTCTATTTCATCTTCAGTTAGATATTCAAATTTAAAGTTAGATCCTGATACTTCTGTAAATATCTCCTCTATTATCTCATTATAGTTTTCACTAAGCATTTTTTTATGTACATGCATTGGAACTGATAATGTGACAATATTATCCTTTATTCTAGCTATTTTTGTTTCAGCAAACCATGTGTCAAATGTTATTGGGGATAATTCACCTTTTATTCTTTCTAAAAAAGAATTCCATAGTTTTGAATTGTCCATAAAGTCACCTCCAATACATCTTTATCACTATTTTACAATATTTTTACATAAAAAAAAACAAAAAATGTGGAAAAATAGCAAAAAAATACTTATAAACAGCGAATTCCACAATTAAATCTCTTTGATTTTAAATGTAAACTTTACTTGTCAACACTTTTTGTGGAAAAAATTTAAATTTTTAATTCACATGTGATTATTTTTTTATCAACATACTGTTAATTAAAGTGGAAAAAACTTTAAGACATTTAAATATAATGTAAAAAAACATTTGACAAATTGTGGATTTATCTATATAATTGATAAAGCAAAGAGAAATTAGATAGTACGGAGGTGGATTATGAAAAGAACATTTCAACCTAATAATAGAAAAAGAGCTAAAAAACACGGTTTCTTCGCTCGTATGAAAACTAATATAATTAATAAGAGAAGAAAAAAAGGTCGTAAAGTTTTATCTCATTAATAAACACCAATGGTGTTTTTTATTATATATAAAGATTATATTATATAATGTATTAAATACACAAATAATATTTTTACTTAATTTATATATTTTAATTGCGATTTTAACCCTTAATATAGTATAATTATAAATGGAAATGATGTGGTCATTTTGAAAAAAATAAATATTGTTAAAAATAATTATGATTTTGATCGAATAATTAAAAATAATAGAGCATTTAAATATAAGCACTTTTTAATTTACAAAGAGGATATGAAAGGTTTATATCATTTTGGTATATCGGTGTCAAAACATATTTGTAATGCTGTTGGAAGAAATAAATATAAAAGACAGATCAGAGACATAATTGATGATTATGAATTTAAAGATAACTTTAATTGTATTATAATAGTTAGAAAGAGTATTTTAAATTCAAATTATAATGAAATGAAAGAACAATTAGATTTTTGTTTTAAAAAAATAGGTATATTAAAGGAGCAATAAAATGAAAAAAACAATTAAATTATTTATAGTTATATCTTTAATGCTGACATTAACTGGATGTACTAAATATATGAAAGATTCAACTGGTAAGATTTTACAAAATGAATCAACTGGACAAAATTTACCATCAAATATTTTATGTAAACCTACAGATAGTGAGACTTTAGAAATTTATAAAAATTATAATGAAAAAAATAAAAAAAATAAAATAGATATTGATTCATTACCTGAATGTGAGGATATGTCTATTGTATCTAAAAATTATGATGGATTATGGGTTACTATTTTTGTTCAACCTTTAGCTTGGATAATTATAAAAATAGGATTACTTGTTAAAAATTATGGTCTAGCTATTATTTTATGTACTTTATTAATTAGAGGATTAGTATTCCCACTTACTAAAAAAACTGCTATGCAATCTGAAAATATGAAGAAAGCACAAGGTAAACTTAGTAAAATAGAAAAGAAATATCAAAATAGAAATGATCAAGCAAGTATGATGCAAAAAGCTCAGGAAATTCAAATGATTTATAAAGAATATAATATAAATCCACTATCAAGTTGTTTAGTAATGTTTATTCAAATACCTTTATTCTTTGCTTTCTATGAAGCAATTACAAGAATACCTGCAATATTTGAAGAATCATTCTTAGGACTTAACTTAGAAACAAGTCCAAGTGTAGGACTTTTAAAACAAGGTAATATTTTATATTTAATATTAATTATTTTAGTAGTACTTGCTACATACTTGTCATTTAAAATGTCATCAAGAGATGTAATGAGTGAAGAACAAGCTCAACAAATGAAGACTATGACATATTTTATGGTAGTAATGATGTCTATTACAGCATTCTCAATATCATCAGGTATTGCTGTTTATTGGGTAACATCAAATATATTTACAATACTACAAAATATAGCTGTTAAAAGGAGCGTAAAAAATGGTAGAAATTAGAAAGTTTGAAGCAAAAACTAAAGAAGAAGCATTAGAAAATGCCGTAAAAGAGTTAAATGTTAGAGTTGAAGATTTATTTTATAAAGATGAATTTATTGAAGGAAAACTATTTAAACCTTCTAAATATATTGTTTCAATTATTAATAAAGAAGATATAAAAAAATATATAGCTGAATTTTTTGAGAAAATTGCTGAATATATGAATATCAATATAGAAACTGAAATAATAGAAGCTGAAAATATATTTAATGTATTACTTGTATCCAGTAATAATGCAATATTAATTGGAAAAGAAGGAAAAACATTAAATACACTACAAACGTTAATTAGACAAGCTATTAAGAATAATACCGGATTATCTATTAGACTTAATTTAGATGTATCTAATTATAAAATTAAAAAATTAAAAAATATAGAGAGACTTGTTAGAGGAGTTGCTGCAGATGTAGAAGCATCACATTTAACTATCTCACTAGATCCTATGAACTCTTATGAGAGAAGATTAGTTCACACAATTATATCTGAATATCCTGCTTTAATTACTGAAAGTGTTGGAGAAGGAAAAGATAGACACGTAACAATTAAATATAAAGAATCTTAAATATAATCTCATGATTATATTTTTTCGTAAGGAGAATGTTTATGAGTATATTATGGAGAGTAGAGTATTATAAAATTGTAAAAGAAATACTAGAACATCCTGAATTCATAAAAAGAAAAAATTTTAAACATCATTCTAATATATCTGTATATGATCATTGTCTAGCTGTATCTAAGCTTTCATATAAACTTGCTCGTCGTATGCATTTAGACTATAAAAGTGCAGCAATTGGGGGATTACTTCATGATTTTTATACTAAGCCTTGGCAAGAATGTACAGAAAAGAAGAAATTATTAGAACAACATGGCTTTACTCATGCAAAAGATGCATTAATGAATGCTCATAAATATTTTCCAAATCTAATGAATGAAAAAATTGATGATATAATACTTAGACATATGTTTCCACTTAATAAAATTCCTCCTAAATATAAAGAGGGATGGATTGTTACAACAGTAGATAAATATATATCATTAGAAGTATTTAAAAATCCTAAGTTTTTACCAAAACTAGTAGGACTAGGAAAGAAGGGATAATATGGAAGATACAATAGTTGCTATTTCAACAGCTCTTGGTGTTGGTGCTATATCAATTGTAAGAGTAAGTGGAACTGATGCTATATCTATCGTAAATAGTGTATTTAATGGAAAAAATCTAGAAGAAGTTCCAACTCATACTATAAATTATGGTAAAATAGTTGATAATAAAGATGAAATAGATGAAGTTTTGATAAGTATTATGAGAGCTCCTCGTACTTTTACACGCGAGGATGTTGTTGAAATTAACTGTCATGGCGGTATTATGACTACTCAAAAAGTACTAGAACTATTAATTAGAAAAGGATGTAGACTTGCAGAACCTGGTGAATTTACAAAAAGAGCCTTCTTAAATGGAAGAATAGATTTAACAGAAGCTGAAGGTATTATGGACTTAATAGATGCTAAAACTGAAAATATGAGAAAAATGGCCATGAATAAAGTTAATGGTAGAGTATCTGGTATGATTAAGAATCTACGTGATTCTCTTGCTCAAATTATATCTAACATTGAAGTTAATATAGATTATCCTGAATATGATGATATAGAAGAAATGACTGTTGATATGATAAGAGATAGAGTTTCAAATATTGAAAATGAGATATCTAAGATTCTAAAAGAAAGTGAATCAGGTAAGATTTTAAAAGAAGGTATTAAAACATCTATAATAGGAAGACCTAATGTTGGAAAAAGTAGCTTACTTAATTTACTTTTAGATGAAGATAAAGCAATAGTTACCGATATTGAAGGTACAACTAGAGATATTGTAGAAGGTACACTAAATTTAGATGGTATTGTTTTAAATATGATAGATACTGCTGGAATTAGAAAAACTGATAATATAGTAGAACAAATAGGTGTTAATAAAAGTATTGATTTAATAGAAAAATCTGATTTAATTTTATTTGTTTTAAATAATAATGAAGAAATTACTGAAGATGAAATAAAGTTATATGAACAAGTAAAAAATAAAAATCATATTATTATAATAAATAAAATAGATCTAGAAAATAAATTAAAATTACCATTTGATGATGAAAATATCATAAAGATGAGTACACTTAATAATACAGGTTTAGATGATTTAAAAGAAATAATTAAAAAATTATTTAAATTAGAAAATATAGAAACTTCAGATTTTACATATATAACAAATTCTAAAGATATTGCTATATTAAAAGATTGCCTAGATTCAATAAACGATATAAAAGAGTCATTAAAACATGATATTTCTATTGATATGATAGAAATAGATATTAAAAATATATGGAATAAATTAGGTGAAATTATAGGTTTAACTTATGAAGATGAGTTAATTGACTATATGTTTAGTCATTTTTGCTTAGGAAAATAGTCATAAGACTATTTTTTTTTAACAATTTAGAGTATAATATTAAAAGTTTGGATGTGATTTTATGAAATATGAAATTATTGTTGTTGGTGGAGGACATGCTGGATGTGAAGCATCGCTTGCGGCATCTCGTATAGGACATAAAACTTTACTTGTTACAGGTAATATTAAAAATATAGGAGATATGCCATGTAACCCATCTATTGGTGGTTCTGCTAAAGGTATTGTAGTTAGAGAAATTGATGCCTTAGGTGGTGAAATGGGTAAGAATGCAGATAAGTCTCAGATACAAATGAAAATGCTAAATTATAAAAAGGGACCTGCAATTCGTGCCTTAAGAGCGCAAGCTGATAAAGTGACTTATCCACAGAATATGTGGAAAACTATTCAAAATCAGGCTAATTTAGACGTAAAAGAGGGCCTTGTAGAGGACTTAATTGTTGAAAACAATAAAATAATGGGTGTTATCTTAGAAGATGGTGAAAAAATATTTGCTGATGCTGTAATACTTACAACAGGAACTTACCTAAAAGCTGATATATTAGTAGGAGATACTAGAAGAAGAGAAGGACCACATGGAGAGAGACCATCTAATCATTTAAGTGATAATCTAAGAAGATTAGGATTTGAAATTAAAAGACTTAAGACAGGTACTCCACAAAGAATTGATGTAAATACAATTGATTTTTCAAAAACAAGAGAAGAAAAAGGATCAGATATTCCTTTAACATTCTCATTTGATGATAAACCAAATTATAAAATGGAAGATCAAATACCATGTCATTTAATTTATACAACAGAGGAAACTCATAAAATAATAAGAGATAACTTAACTAAATCAAGTATGTATGGTGGACTAGATGATATAGAGGGAATTGGACCTAGATATTGTCCATCAATAGAAGATAAAGTAGTTAGATTTGCTGATAAAGAAAGACATCAATTATTCTTAGAACCTGAAAGTATTATAAAAGATAATGAAACATATGGTAATACTATATACCTTCAAGGTTTCTCAACAAGTATGCCTTATGATATACAAGAGCGTATGGTACATAGTCTACCAGGTTTAGAAAATGCTAAAATATTAAAGTATGCATATGCAATAGAGTATGATTCAATTAATCCACTACAACTTAAACAATCTTTAGAAACTAAAAAAGTAGAAGGTTTATTTACAGCAGGACAAATAAATGGTACAAGTGGATATGAAGAAGCTGCATGTCAAGGATTAATGGCGGGTATTAATGCCGCTTTAAAATTAGAAGGAAAAGAACCATTAATCTTAAAGAGAAATGAAGCATATATTGGTGTTTTAATAGATGACTTAGTAACTAAAGGAATAAGAGATCCTTATAGATTACTTACATCACGTGCTGAATATAGATTACTTCTTAGAAGTGATAATGCTGATCTTAGACTTAGAGAACATGGATATGAAGTAGGTTTAATTAGTGAAGAAAGACACAATAATCTATTAAATAAGAAGAAAAATATTAATGAATTAATGGAATATTTAAAAAGTGTCAAAATTACACCAAATAAAGAAAACCTTGAAAAATTAAGCAAAATTGATACTACACCTCTAAAAGATGGTATAAGTGCACTTGATTTTATAAGAAGACCAGAAGTAACTATAAAAGAGTTAAAAGAACTTGGCTTAATTAATATCGATTATAGTGATGATATTATTGAACAAGTAGAGATAAATGTTAAATATGAAGGTTATATTAATAAAGAAATCAGAGAAGCATCTAAAATGTTAAAATTAGAAGATAAAAAAATACCAGATGATATTGATTATGATGATGTATCTAATATTGCAAGTGAAGCAAGACAAAAATTAAAAGAAGTAAAACCAACATCAATCGGTCAAGCAATAAGAATTAGTGGAGTAAATCCTGCCGATATATCAATTTTAATGGTTTACTTAAGAAAGTATTATAATGAATCAAAATAGATTTATTGAAGAATTAAATAAATTAGGAATTAATTTATCTGATACTCAACTTAATCAATTAGATAAATATTATTGCTTACTTGTTGAATATAACAAAGTAATGAACTTAACTGGTATAACAGAGCATGATGAAGTTTATTTAAAACACTTCTATGATTCTATTACTATAATAAAAACAATTGATTTAAAAAGTATTAATACACTATGTGATATAGGAACAGGTGCTGGATTTCCAGGATTGGTTTTAAAAATAGTGTTTCCAAACCTTGCAGTAACACTCCTAGACTCTTTAAATAAAAGAATTAATTTCTTAAATACAGTTATAAAGGAGTTAAATCTTCAAAATATTGAAGCAATACATGCTAGAGCAGAAGAATATGCTACTCTTAATAGAAATAAATTTGATGTAACTACATCAAGAGCAGTAGCTCATCTTTCTAACTTGCTTGAATATGCTATTCCAATGACTAAAGAAAATGGATATTTTATAGCTTTAAAAGGAAACCTAGATGAAGAGTTAAATGAAGCATCTAATGCTATAAAACTTTTAAATGTAGAATTAACTGATAAACAAGAATTTAAACTTCCAATAGAAGATAGTAATAGAACAATTGTTAAATTTAAAAAAAATAAAGATAATAAAAAATATCCAAGAAAGTATAGCGAAATAAAAAAAAATAGGTTATAAACCTATTTTTTTATTATATTTCCCAAAATTAATTGCATTATTTCCCAAAGTATTGTATTATAATTATAAGAGTAGGAAGAGGGATAATATGGAAGAGGAAAGAAAAGTTGTTACACTAAATATTGATGATATTTTGCCCAATCGTTTTCAACCAAGAATTCAATTTAATGAACAAGCAATAAATGAACTTGCTGAATCAATTAAATTACATGGTGTAATACAACCAATTGTTGTAAGAAAAATAAGTGACAAATATGAAATTATAGCTGGTGAGAGAAGATATAAAGCAAGTATTATGGCAGGTAAAACTACAATTCCTGCAATTGTAACATCATTAGATGACAGAAATAGTGCTGAAGTTGCTTTAATTGAAAATGTACAAAGACAAGATTTAACTCCAATAGAAGAAGCTATATCTTATAAAAAAATACTTGATATGGGATATATTAATCAAGAAGAGTTAGGATCTAAATTAGGTAAAAAACAATCTACTATTGCCAATAAACTTAGACTTCTTAATCTATCAGATGAAGTACAAGAAGCTTTAATGGAAAATAAAATATCAGAAAGACATGCAAGATCGTTATTAAAATTAAACGAAAATGATCAATTATTAATGTTAAATAGAATTATAAGTGAAAGATTAACTGTTAGAAAAACAGATGAAGAAATAGCAAAATTACTAGAAAACAACGGTGGTAGTCAAAAAGAAATAAATGATGAAAAGGGAGAACAAAAAATGAACAATGATATCTTAAGAGATTTTAACATACCTACAGAACCTATTATTAACGATACTGTAGAAAATAAAACAGAACCAATGGTTGAACAACCAATACAACCTATTATTGATGATAACAAAGAAGAAATTAATCCAGTTACTAATGTTGAAAAAGAAGAAACAATTAATCCTGGATTTATGGATATTGATAAAATTGAACAAATGGCTGAAGATATTAATAAACCTGAAGTTAAAATGCCTACAGAAGATTTATTAAAACCAGCAGAACCAGTAGCACCACAACCAAGTTATGATGAAGTAGCTCAACCAACACATGAAGAACCTATACAACAAAGTATGCCTCAAGGTGGTAAATTCTTTAATATGTTTAATTTTAGTGAACCAGAAAAAGATGAATCATTTATAGAAGATATTGAAGAAGGTCAAGTTAATATGGATTTTGGTGATAATTTAAATAATCCAAGTCCTTTTAATCCAATAATTGAACCTGTTCAACCAGAACCAATTGTTGAAGATATTAAAGAAGAAAAATCTACAGAACCTGTAAATGATCCATTTTCATTTGGTGAATCTGTTTCATTTGATAATGAAATTAAACCTGTAGAACCAATATCATATGAGGAAAAAGAAGAAGAATTAGTAAATCCAACTCCAGCACCTACTGATGTAAACCCATTTAATGAGACTGTTCAACCTTTCTCACTTACTGACGATGGTTTTAGTACAACTAATACTCAACCTCAAACTAGTTATGAACAACCTGCATTTGAACGTCCATATATGATGAATAGTGATGTTAACTTTGATGAAGAAGGAGAAATAGAAGTAAAACTTCCAAATTATAATGAACCAGAAATTAAAGTTGATATGAAAACAGTTATTAATACTATTAGAGAATGTGCAGCTCAAATTGAAAAATATGGTTATAAAGTAGATACTGATGAAATTGATTTAGCTGATACATATGAAGTAACATTTAGAATTAATAAAAATGATTAAATATAATACCTTTAAAGCTATAATAAAACTTTAAAGGTTTTTTAAAAATTAAAGGAGAATAGAATATGAATAATAAAGATTTTCAAAATGAATTTAGTTTAGAAAATAAAGAATATCATCATAATACACTTTTATTTTTAATTTTAGAAGTGTTTATATCAGCTATATTAAGTTTAATTATAGTAGCACAAATACCAAACATATCACTTAAATCCATTTTTCTAATATATATTACAGTTCTTTTGTTTATAGTACTAATTACACTAAAAAATCGTCTTCTGATTTTTTTTAAAGACTTTAGTGTATTATTTTTAAAAAAACTTACATATAAGCAAACAAAAAATTTTGTAAGAAAAGAAAAACTTGAAAAAATAGATTTTAAAAATGATCATAATTATTATCGTGATATTATAAAAAAATATAGTCCAGCGGAACTATTATATATTGATGAATTTCGAACAAATGAAAATTATAAAATATATTTGATGACACTTTTAAATCTTGAATTAAAAAAATATATTTTAATAAAAGAAAATCTTATTAATGTAATTAATTCTGATGATAGTAATTTAAAATTATCAGAAAAATATGTTATGTCCTGTATAAAAAATGGAAAATTACATGTAAATACAAAAGAAGATAAAATATATGAGTATGTAAAAGAAGAGGCAATTAAAGATAATTTAATTAAAGAAGAAGATAAAAATTTAAAACCTTTGATTTCGAACAAGAAATTTTTAATTTTAAATCTTTTCTTACTATTAAATACTTTATTTACGCCAATTTGGTTTGTATATATTCAGAATAAAATATTATTAAGTATATTACTAATTATTTTTATTATTTCTTTCCTTTTACTTGTTGTATTTTTTCCTTTATCTTTATATTATTATGAAAAGTATTATGAATTGAATCATAAATTAAATAATTATGTTAGAACAGAAGAAGGAAGTCGTATAAATTATAAGTTAAATGGTTTAAAAAATTATATAAAAGATTTTAGTAATTTAGATGAAAAAGATAAAGAAAATATTAATCTTTGGGAGGATTATTTAATTTATTCAATTATGTTTAATATAAATAATAATGTTTTAAATGAAATGGTTGGTTTAATTGAAATAAGAGCAAATGTATAATTTAAATAGTATTTACTTTTGTTGTAAAAAGATATAGAATGAAAAAGGTGATAATATGAAAAAAATAATATTTATACTAACTATGTTATTAATTCCATTTAGTGTAATGGCATCAGAATATAAACTATCTGATATGAATATTAATGTTTCTGATGATTGGTATACATTTACTAAAGATAACATAAGAAATAATCAAGATTTAAAATTACTTGGTGTTAGTGAAGAATACATGAATAATTTATTTGCAAGTGATTTATATAGACTTGATGCTATTAAATTTGAAAATGATGAGGTTATTGAATTATTCGTTATAACTAAAGATGTTAATACACTTAATACTATTGATATGACAGATGATGAGTTGAATGAAGTTAAAGATTATTATAAAAAATTAATTTTAAATGGAAATACAGAAGTATTTAAAACAGACAATAATAATTATATAAAAGCTATTTATAGTGATAAAAATTTAAACATCATTGATTATTATGCAACATATAACAATGTTGGATATACAGTAAAAATTCAAAGAAAATCAGCATTTAGTCAAGAAGAAATTAATAAATTTGATGAAATGGTTAAAAATATAACATTTGGTAATAAAACTAATGATGTAGAACCTGTAATTGATACTAAAGAAGATGGAAATAGTATTTTAACTGGAGCTATTATAGGTGCTATTATTGGTAGTATAATTGGTCTAATTGGATATATAATAAAAAATAGAAAATAAACTCTTTATAGAGTTTTTTTTTAGATGTTTTTATGTTAATATATATTTGATTTGAGGTGATAATATGAATAAATTTAAAATTCATTCGAAATATAAACCAAGTGGAGATCAACCTAATGCAATTGAGAAATTATCGACGGGTATTATGAATGGTGATAAATGGCAAGTATTATTAGGAGCAACTGGAACTGGTAAAACATTTACAATTGCTAATGTAATTGAAAAAGTAAATAAACCAACACTAGTACTTGCTCATAATAAAACACTTGCTGGACAATTATATTCAGAACTTAAAGAATTATTTCCTGAAAATAGAGTTGAATATTTTGTTTCATATTATGATTATTATCAACCGGAAGCATATGTGGCTAAAACAGATACATATATTGAAAAAGATGCGTCCATTAATGATGAGATAGATGAACTTAGACACGCAGCAACATCAGCTCTTTTAACACGTTCTGATACAATAGTAGTTGCTAGTGTATCTTGTATTTACGGTATTGGAGAAGTTGATGACTATAAGGGTAAAATGTTTACACTAAATGTCGGTGATACAATCTCAAGAGATGAAGTTATGGAGCATTTAATAGATATGTTCTATGAAAGAAATAATTTAGATTTAAAAAGAGGTACATTTAGAGTTAGAGGAGATATATTAGAACTTGTACCTATATCATGGCATGAAAAAGGAATAAGAATTGAGTTTTTTGGAGATGAAATTGATAAAATAGTTGAATTTGATTTAATAACAGGTACTATTACAGCAAATAAAAATAGTGAAACATTATTTGCAGCTTCTCACTTTGTAACAAGTAAAGAAAAATTAGATAAAGCGATTATTAATATAGAAGATGAATTAGATACTAGACTTAAATATTTTAAAGAACATGATAAATTACTTGAATACCAAAGATTAAAAGAAAGAACTAATTATGACTTAGAAATGCTTAGAGAAACTGGAACTTGTAGAGGTGTCGAAAACTATTCAAGACATATGGCTTTAAGAGGACCAGGAGAGACTCCAACTACTTTAATTGATTTCTTTCCGAAAGATTTTTTAATGATAGTAGATGAATCACATGTAACACTTCCTCAAGTTAGAGGAATGTTTAATGGTGATCAAGCAAGAAAAGATGTGCTTGTAGAATATGGGTTTAGACTTCCAAGTGCAAAAGATAATAGACCTTTAAAATTTGATGAATTTGAAAAGAAAATTAATCAAATAATATGTGTATCAGCAACACCAGGTGATTTTGAACTAAAAAAAGCTTGTAAAAATGTTGTTGAACAAATAATTAGACCTACAGGATTACTTGATCCAACAATAGAGGTTAAACCTACAAATGGTCAAATAGATGATTTGATTTCTAATATTAATGATCGAATTAAGAACAATGAGAGAGTTTTAATTACAACGTTAACTATAAGAATGGCTGAAGAACTAACTGAGTATTTAAAAAAATTAGATATAAAAGTAGCTTATCTTCACAGTGAAATTAAAACATTAGAAAGACTTCAAATAATAAAAGATTTAAGAACTGGAAAATATGATTGTTTAGTTGGAATAAACTTACTTAGAGAAGGACTTGATATACCAGAGGTTAGTTTAATAGCTATAATGGATGCTGATAAACAAGGATTCCTTAGAAGTGATAGAAGTTTAATTCAAACAATAGGTCGTGCTGCACGTAATAGCAAAGGTCATGTTATTATGTATGCTGATACTATAAGTGATTCTATGTCTAAAGCAATAACTGAGACTAAACGTAGAAGAACAATTCAAGAAGAGTATAATAAGGAACATAATATTGTTCCTACAACAATAAAAAAAGAGATAAGAGAAGTTATTTCAAATTACAAAGAAATAGAAGATAAAAAACCTGAAAAGATGTCTAAAGAAGAAACTATTGATTTAATTAATAAAATTGAAATGGAAATGAATGAAGCAGCACGTAATCTTGAATTTGAAAGAGCTACAGAGTTAAGAGATATTTTATTTGAACTTAAAGAGAAAATTTAACTTTTTCTCTTTTTTATGATATACTAACTAAAGTAGGAGGCGTATTTATGAATAAGAATAATATTAATAATATTATTGAGTGTTTGATTTATATCATGGGATATGCTCTTATTCTAAATATTGTTGCGCTCATATTTAAAAACACAATACAAATTGATAATAGTTATTATGGAATATGGGGAATAATTGCATCAACAGTAATATATGTTTTAAATAAAACAATAAAACCAATAATTGTTAGATTTACCATTCCAATAACTGCTTTAACACTTGGAATATTTTATCCTTTTATTAATGTAATTATACTTAAAATAGTAGATTTACTTCTTCTTAGTCATTTTACAATAAATGGTATAATATTTGCATGTTTAGCTGCAATATTAATTTCTGTATTAAATATTATATTAGATGATAAAATAATAAAACCAATTATTAGAAAGGGTGATAATAAATGAATCCAATTTTGGTTGATTTAGGATTTATACAAATTTATTGGTATTCTTTTATATTATTTTTAGCTTTTTTTATAGGTGGCATACTAGCAATTCATGAAGCAAAAAAATGGAATATTCCAGAAGATTTTATGATAAACTTATTTTTCTATATCATTATTTTTTCGCTTATAGGAGCTAGATTATATTATGTTTTATTTAATCTTGATTATTATAAAATGTATCCAATGGAGATTATTAAAGTATGGCAAGGTGGTCTTGCTATTCATGGAGGTTTAATTGCCGCATTATTAGTAGTTTTAATTTATTCTAAAAAATATAAAGTTAAGACACTAAGATTACTTGATATTTTGGTTGTTAGTTTAATACTAGGTCAAGCAATAGGTAGATGGGGAAACTTCATGAATGGTGAAGCACATGGTATTGAAACAACCATAGAACATTTAAAAAATCTTCATATACCTGATTTTATAATTAATGGAATGAATATAGATGGAATATATTATATTCCAACATTCTTCTATGAATCAATTTTATGTTTTATAGGCTTTATAATTTTATTTATATTTAGAAAACTTAAATATACAAAAATAGGACAAACAACATCTTTATACTTGATTTGGTACGGAATTGTAAGATTTATTATAGAAGGAATGCGTACTGATAGTTTAATGTATATGAATTTTAGAGTTGCTCAAGTAGTATCAGTTATAATGGTTATAATAGGTCTTATAATGTTTATAAAATTAAAGGCAGGATCTTTATTTGAAAATAGATATAATGACCCAGAAAATGTAGAAAACATAAGATTTTAAAAAGATACTTTCATATGTATCTTTTTTTTAGTATAATATATTTGGTGATTTATATGTCTTTTACAACTATTGTTAAAAATGAAATAAGTAAATTAGAAACAAAACAAGTTGAAAATATTACAGAATTATCTGCTATTTTAAGAAACATAGGTGTTATTAATAATATAATTAAAGTTCAAACTGAAAATGCTAGTGTTGCAAGAAGAATCTATACTCTTTTAAAAGATACATTTAATATAAGTCCTAGAATAGTTGTAAGACGTGGTTTTAACTTTAATAAAAATTATATTTATATTATTGAAATAGATAAAAAAATTCAAAATATAATAGATTCATTAGAACTTAAAACTAGTATTCCTAAAGAATATATTTATTCTGATGAATACTTAGTAAGAGCTTATTTAAGAGGACTATTTTTAAGTGTTGGTAGTATAAATGATCCTAAAAAATCAAGATATCACCTAGAATTTATGGTATCAAGTAAAGAATATGCTGATTTTGTATCTGAATTACTTAATAAATTTGAATTAAATAGTAAAGTTTTAAAAAGAGAAAACAGATATATGATTTATGTAAAAGAAGCAGAAAAGATTGGCGATTTTTTAAGACTTATGAGAGCTATGAATGCTGTATTTTATTATGAAGATATTAGAATATATAGAGATCATAAAAATATGACTAATAGACTTAATAATTGTGAACAAGCAAATGTTGATAAAATAATAGATTCTGCTAATAAACAATTAAAAGACATAGAAAAAATAGAATCGATTGATGCATTAGAATTACTTGATGATAAAACGAAAGAAGCTGCAATTTACAGAAAAAAATATCCAGAAGTATCACTTGCTGAATTAAGTGAAATAATTTCACTTGAAACAGGAAATAAAATAACAAAATCAGGTTTATATCATAGATTTAACAAAATAAAAGAAATGGCAAATAAAATAAAAAAGTGAATAATTCACTCTTTTTTAAAATAATTCACTATGACTGCCAATTCCAACTAAAAGTAAAACAATCTTTTGATTTTGATATTGATAAATTAGTAACCAATCAGGTTCTATATGACATTCATAACAATCTTTATAATATTTATCATTTATTAATTGGTGATTTTTATATTTCTCTTCTAATTCTTCACCATTTGCAAGTTTCTCTAATACATAAATAAATTTTTTAATATTTTTACCTTGTTTAATTATTTTTTTATATTGTTTTTTGAAGCTTGAAGTCATGTCTACAGCATACTTCGTCTTTAAATCTAATTTATTCATTTAAAGCATCAATTACTTCGTTAATTGTATTATATCCTGTTCTTTCAGGATTATTTCTTATTGACTCTGCTTCTTTTAATGCTTTTTTTAACTCTTTACTTGGTTTAGGTGCAACTACACTAGGTGTGAAAATTAATTTTTGTTCTTGAACACTTTGCTTTAAAAACATATTTAAAGCAACACTTGTATTCATACCAAGTGCTTTAAATAATTTATCTGCTTCTTTTTTTAAGTTTTTATCAACTCTAAAGCTCATATTAATTGCTTCACTAGCCATAAAATCATCTCCTTTATATAATATATAGCAAATTCAATATATTGTCAATATATTATATATATATTTTTACTGTTAAAATTTATGAAATTTTATTTTATTAGAAGACATTGACTTAATTTTATAGTATAATATATTAAGAGAAAAAGGTGGGATATTATGAAAGTAATTTTTCTAACTGACGTAAAAGGCCAGGGCAAAAAAAATGAAATAAAAGAAGTTAAAGATGGATATGCTCAAAACTTCTTAATAAAAAAAGGCCTTGCTATAAAAGCAACTGAAAATAATATTGGAAAAGTTAGTAAGAAAGTTAATGAAGAAGCATTAGAAGAATCATTACTAATAAAAGAGTTAACTAGTGTTGCAAAAAAACTTGAAAAAGAAAAGTTTGAATTTAAATTAAAAACTGGAGAACAAGATAGAGTTTTTGGAACAGTTTCTATAAAACAAATAAAAGAAGCAATTAATAATCTAGGATATCATGTTGAAAAACAAAATATAAAACTTGATCATCCTATTGATACGCTTGGAGTTCATGATGTATTAATAGAACTTCATAAAAAAGTAATAGCAACTATAAAAGTAAAAGTATCTAAAAAGTAGGTGATGATATGAAAGATAAAAAAATACCACAAAATATTGAAGCAGAACAAGCCGTTTTAGCATCTATGTTTTTATCTAAATATGCTTTAGAAAAATGCGTGGATGAATTATCAAAAGATTTGTTTTACCTTGATAATCATGGTATTCTTTTTGATGTTTTAAAAGAACTTCATGAAAGTAATAGAGCTATTGATATAACAACAGTTACTGATACTTTAGAAAAAAAAGATTTACTTACTAAAATAGGTGGAGTTGAATATTTAGGAGAAATAATAAATAGTATTGCATCACCATCTAATATTGATGAATATATAAATATAGTTGAAGAAAAGGCAATAAGAAGACGATTAATAGAAACATCAATTGAAATAGAAAATGATGGATATAATTCTGATGATTCATTAAATGATTTACTTGATAATGCTGAAAAAAGAATGCTTAATGTAGTAAAAACAAGAAAAGGAACTGAATTTAGAAGCATTCAAGATGTTATTACAAAAGCTCAAAGTAATCTAGAACAATTATCAGAATTAGGAGGAAATGTTACAGGATTAATTACTGGTTTTGATGAAATTGATAATTTAACAAGTGGACTTCATAGTAGTGAACTTATAATTATAGCTGCTCGTCCTGCTATGGGTAAAACTGCTTTTGCTCTTAACCTAGCTACTAATGTTGCAATAAAAAATAATAAAACGGTTGCCGTATTTAATATGGAAATGCCTGCTGAACAATTAGCTAATCGTATGTTTGCTGCAGAAGGACAAATAGAAGGATATAAACTATCAACAGGTAATTTACTTAAAAGTGATTGGAATAAATTAGATGAGGCTATATCTAGACTATCTGATGCTAAAATTTATATAGATGATACTCCAGGTATGACTATTTCTGAGATTAAAGCAAAATGTAGAAGACTTGCATCATCAACAGGTGATTTAGGTATGGTTGTAATCGATTACTTACAACTTATTACAGGTTCTGCTAAATACGCTGGTAATAGACAACAAGAAATAGCTGAAATATCAAGAGCACTTAAAACACTTGCTATGGAATTATCTATTCCAATTGTTGCTCTTGCACAATTATCTCGTAGTGTAGAATCTAGAGAAGATAAACGACCTCTTTTAAGTGATTTAAGAGAATCTGGTTCTATTGAACAAGATGCTGATATCGTAGCATTTCTTTATAGAGATGATTATTATACTAAGAAAGTTGACTATGAAGATGGATCAAGTAAGAGTGAATTTATTGTTGCAAAACATCGTAATGGTGCTACTAAAACAATACCTTTACTATTTAGAAAAAATATTTCTAAATTTGAAAGTTTCTTGGAAGAAAATGGTGAATTATGAAAAGATTTTTAACAATTTTTATATGTTCTTTTTTAACAATTTTTATTACTCTTTTAGCTTTTAATTATAAAGTTAATTCAAATCCTAATATATTTTATCAAGTATATTTAAATGGTAAAGTATTAGGTGTAATAGAGTCAAAAAGTGAACTAGAAAATTACATTGATAATAAAAATAAACAATATAAAGATAAATTTAATGTAAAAAAAATCTATGCTCCAAATGGTCTTCAAATAAAAAAAATAGAAACTTATAAAGGTAATACTTCATCTGTAAAAGATATATATAATAAAATAGCATCAACAGATCCTTTTACAATTAAAGGATATCAATTCATTTTAAAGAAAAAAGATGAACAAGAAAATGATAAAGATGTTATTATTTATACACTTTCAAAAGATATTTTTAATAAAGCTGTTGAAAGTACTATTTCAACATTTGTTGGTAGTGATAATTATAAAAATTATGTAGACAAAACACAAACAGAAATTAGTGAGACAGGAACAATTATTGAAAATATATATATAGATGATGATATAACAGTTAAAAGTATTAATATACCTGTTACAGAAAACATCTATTCTGATTCACAAAATTTAGCTAAATTTTTAGTGTTTGGTAATAATATTGAGACTAAAGAGTATACGGTAAAAGTTGGAGATACTATTGAAGATGTTGCTTTTGCTAATCAAATAAGTGTTGAAGAATTCTTAATATCAAACCCAAACTTTTCAAGTGCAAAAAATTTACTTTTTCCAGGTCAAGTTGTTAATATTGGTATAACTGATCCACAAATAACAGTTGTTAAAGAAGAATACTCTGTAAAAGATCAAGAAAAAGCATTTTCAACAGAACTTAAATATGATAGTAATAAAGTTATAGGTGATGATGATGTAGTACAAGAGGGTGAAAATGGATTAGAGAGAATCACTCAAAGAGTAAGATATACTAATGGACAAATTAGTTATGTAGAGCCTATTAGTAATGTAGAATTAAAACCTACAATTAATAGAATTATTATTAAGGGTGAAAAATATATTCCTAATGTTGGTAGTACTAAAAACTGGTTATGGCCAACCAGAAGTGGTTATACAATTTCATCTGATTATATTTATCGTATTAATCCTATTACAGGTGGACGTGAACTTCATGCAGCAATAGATATATCAGGAACAGGTTATGGATCTCCTATTTATGCTGTAACTAATGGAGTTGTATCTGAAGTTTCTTATAGATATCAAGATGGTAACTATGTTTGTATTAATCATAATAATGGATATTATACATGTTATGCCCATATGTCAAGACAAGCTGTTAAAGTAGGTGAGACTGTAGAACGTGGACATATAATTGGTTATGTTGGACAATCAGGTTGGGCAACAGGACCTCATTTACACTTTGAGGTATGGGTAGGAAAACCTTGGAATGGTGGATACAGAATTAACCCTTGGAGTATGTATAGATGATAGTGTGTACTTTAGCTAGCGGATCAAAAGGCAACTCAACATATGTTGCCTCTTCTTCTGTTAAATTACTATTAGATTTAGGTACTACTAGTATGTATGTTGAAAAAAAATTAAAAAGTATTGATGTTGATCCAAATGAAATAACAGGAATACTTATATCTCATACCCATTCCGATCATATAAATGGATTAAAAGTATTTATAAAAAAATACAATCCAACTTTATTTTTAACAGAAAAAATGCTAAATGATTTAAAAGAACAATTTAATGTTACTAATTATGTTTTAATTGATGATGATTTTACAGTTGGTGATATTAATGTAAGTGTTATTAAAACATCTCACGATGCAAGTGATTCTAATGGATATATATTAGAATCAAATGGTAAATCAGTTGTATATGTAACAGATACAGGTTATATTAATCAAAAAAATCATAAAAAATTAATGAATAAAAATGTTTATGTATTTGAAAGCAATCATGATGTAGAAATGCTTATGAATGGTAATTATCCTTATTATTTAAAACAAAGAATATTAGGAGATAAGGGACATTTATCAAATAAGGATTCTGCCTATTATCTATCAAAATTTATTGGTAATAATACTAAATATGTAGTATTAGCGCATTTATCTCATGAGAATAATGATCCTGTAATAGCGCTTAATACGCTTAAAGATAAGTTAAAAGAAGAAGATATTAAATTTGATAATATAATTGTTTCTACTCAAGAAGATAGAACTGAGTTGATTAGTATATGATAAAAATATTATGTGTTGGAAAAATAAAAGAAAAGTTTTTTAAAGACGCAATAGAAGAATATAAAAAAAGATTATCTAAATATACTAAATTAGAGATAATTGAGGTAAGTGATAATGAATCTATTGATAAAGAAAAGGAGTCATTACTTAAATATATTAATGAAAAAGATTATATAATTACTTTAGAAATTGAAGGTAAAGAATTAACATCGATAGAATTATCAAAGAAAATTGAAGATATTTTAATGATTAATTCTAATATTACTTTTATAATAGGAAGTTCAAATGGACTTCATGATGATATAAAAAAATTAAGTAATTTTAAATTATCTTTTTCTAAAATGACTTTTCCACATCAATTGTTTAGAGTTATTTTACTTGAACAAATATATAGAGCATTTAAAATAACAAATAATGAGTCATATCATAAATAAAAGGTTAAAGTTGAACTTTAACCTTTTTATATGCTTTTTTATTATTTGTTAATCCCAATATATAATCGGTACTTGTATTGTAGAATAGAGCAAATTTAATCAAAAGATCAATAGGTATATTAATTTTACCTAATTCATATTTACTGTAATTTGTTTGAGTTAAATGAAATATTCGCGCTATGTCTTTTTGAAGTAAATCTTTATCTTCTCTTAAATCCTTTAGTCTATTCATAAAATTTCACCATATTCATTATATTAAAGTTATTTTATGACTATTGACAAATAGTTATATTTTGACTACGTTTTAAATACTATGCAAAAAATTATAAAAGTGATTTTTAATTTTTATCATAATAAATTTTCATTTATTTACATTAAAGTATAAATATTATATAATAAAAATAGTTATAATAAGAGGGTGATAATATGAAGAAGGGATTTACACTAGTAGAGTTACTTGGGACAATTGTACTTATATCTATTTTAGCAGTTATTACTATACCAGTTGTTACTAAAATTGTAGATTATGTTAGAAAAGAAGCAGTTAAAAATAGTGTATATAGCTTATTTAAATCAGCTTATATTTATTATGCAGAAAATGAAATTGAAAATAAAAACGATAAAATAATATTTACGTGTGACGGAAATAAATGTATGACAGCTAAAGGAGGAAGATTATCTTTTAAAGGGTCTGCTCCAACAGGTGGTCAAATTATTACAGATGTAGATGGTAAAGCAGAAGCATATTATTTAAGAATTGGTGAATGGTGTATACTTGGTACAAAAAGTTATTTGGATATTAATAAGGATTGTACTAAGTTAGATGCAACAAGTGCAGAAGTTACTTTAAAACAGGTTGCTGTTACATCTAAAAGCATAACTGTACAAGTAAATGCAACAGATAATGAATCAAGTATTAAAAAAATCATTTATGACTTTGATGGAAAAACTTATGAAGAAGACTATAATAATGGAGTAGTTAATACAACAAGATCATTTTCCAATTTAAAAGCAGGTCAGGAATATAATATTAAAGTTAAAGTAATAAATGGAAATGATTTAGAGCAAAATGAGCAAATAAATATTTCTACATTAGATTTAGGTACTTTAATTGTTAAGTTTAATAATACTCCTGCTACTAGTCAAAATGGTTATTTAAAAAGTCAAACAGCTTATTTAGATTATAGTTCTAATGATGCAGAAGGATATTATATAAAGAGCTTAAGAGATGCAAAAAGTGATATAAATAGTAAAAAAGTATGTACAGGAGATACAGTACCTGATGAATGCACAAATAGTGAAACTTTAAATATTGAAGCAAATAAATGGTATTATTTTGAAGACTCTCCAAATTTAACTTATAATGAGACAAATAGTACTGATGCAGTATTATATGCAAGAGTTACAAATGGTATATCAATTACATCTAATTCTTCTGGAACAATATCTAAGATAGATCAAGATAAACCAATATTAGAACTTGATACTTCTACTGCAACAAGTAAGAATATAATAATTCCATTTACAACAACAGATGAACATTCGGGATTAAATACACAAACTTGTAAATATTCAACTACAGATGGTTCATATACATCATCAGCAACAGTTGAAGATAGTACATGTTTAATAAATAACGTTAATCATAATACAACATATTATTATCAAATATGTTCAACAGATTTAGTTGGAAATAAAAAATGTGAAACTGGATCTAACAAAACATTAAAATTATCTGTTACACTTAAATCAACAAATACACCAAGTAATGCTCAAAATGAATATTTAAAAACACAAGTATGGAATTTAGATACAACAGGTAGTCCTACTGGATATTATATTAAATCAACAAGAGCAGCAACAAGTAGCGTTAATTTAACAAAGAGTTGTGGATCTGATACTGATCCTACAACATGTACTGATATAACATCTACAAAGAATATGGATGCAAATATATGGTATTATACAGAATCAAAACCATCTATTACATATGATAAAACGGCAACGCAAACAGATACACTTTTAGCAAGAATAACAGATGGTAAGAATACTACTGTTAATGCATCAGCTACTGTATCTAAGATAGATATTACAAGTCCAACCGTAACATTGGGTACTGCAACAGTTACAAGTAATAGTGTAAGTATTCCAATAACTAGTAGTGATGCCCATTCAGGACTAAATACAGTAACATGTAAGTATTCAACTACATCTGGAAGTTATACAGAAGATGCAAGTAGTGCAACAACAAGTAATTGTTTAATCAGTAATGCTGGTAGTAATAGTACATACTATTATCAAGTATGTATAAATGATTTAGTAGGTAATGAATCAACATGTAAAACAGGAAGTGCAAAAACAACACAACTTTCAGTAACACTTAAATCAACGAATACACCTACTACTGCTGTAAATGGCTATTTAACAAAACAAGTATGGAATTTAACAACTACAGGAAATCCAACTGGATATTGGATTAAGAGTACAAGAGCAGCAACAAGTAGTGTTAATTTAACTCAAAGTTGTGGAACAGATGATAGTCCAGGTACTTGTACAACCATAACAGCAACAAAGAGTATGACTGCAAATACATGGTACTATACAACTTCAAAGCCAAGTATTACATACAGTTCAACTTCTACAACAACAGCAACATTATATGCAAAAATAACAGATGGATATAATACAACATTATATAACAGTGCAACAGTAAGTAAAATAGAAAATTGTTCATATAGTGCTAATAAACAATGGAGTTATGGGTATAAAGGTAATTATCAAACATTTACAACACCTTGTACAGGTAATTATAAAATTGAATTATGGGGTGCACAAGGTGGAAATACAACAGCAACAGGTGGAAAAGGTGCATATACTTCTGGAACTATTACATTAACGCATTCACAAAAATTGTATGTATATGTTGGAGGTGCAGGTTCTTCAACAGAAGCAGGTGTTCAGCAAACAATTTCTGGTGGTTATAATGGCGGAGGTTCAACTGGAGGACAAGATTGTTGTAATCGAAAATTTGGTTCAGGTGGAGGAGCAACGGATATTAGAATAACTTCTGGTACTTGGAACAATGCAACAAGCTTAGCGTCAAGAATTATGGTTGCTGCTGGAGGTGGCGGATCTTATTCTGGCACTAATGATGTAGAAGCTGCAAACAATGGTGGTGCTGGTGGTACACTTATTGGAAAAAATGGTACGCAAAGTGGAGGTACAGAACATACTTATTGCTACGGATTAGGTGGAACACAACTTGCTGGAGGATTAGTAACTACAGATTGTTATTATAAGGCAAGTTTTACCAGTGTTAAATTAAGTTCATTTGGTAAAGGCGGTGGTGATACAGGCGCTAGAACAGGTGGCGGAGGAGGATATTATGGAGGATCTTCATCTGGTCATATAGCAAGTGCTGGAGGAGGCTCATCATATATATCAGGTCATAAAGGTTCAATAGCTATAACATCCGCTTCAAATTTATCACCAAGAAAGAATTCTAGCAATGCTACTTGTGCATCTGGAACTACGGATATAACTTGTAGTTATCACTATTCAAATAATATTTTTAAATCAACATCTATGATAGATGGAAATAGTTCAATGCCAAATAAATCGGGTAGTGGTAATACTACTGGTAATACTGGTAATGGTTATGCTAAAATTACATATTTAGGATTTAATTAAAACACATATTAAAAAATGTATCATATTATTGATACATTTTTTTGTATAAAACTAAAAACAATAACCACTATATAATAGGTGATATAAATGAAAAAAATATGTGTTATTTTATTAATAGTTATTATGTTTATCTCAAATACCAAAGCTAGTTCTAAGTTAATTCCTGATGAAGCAATAAGATTTAGAGTAATTGCCAATAGTGATAGTGAGTACGACCAAAAAATCAAACTGATTGTTAAAGAAAATGTTGAAAAAGAACTTTATACTTTACTCAAAAATACTAGAGGAATTGACAATGCTAGAGAAATAATTAAATCAAATGTCGGTATTATAGATAGTATAATTAATAAAACATTAATAGAAAATAATTACGATAAATCATACAGTGTAAACTATGGAATGAACTATTTTCCAAAAAAGGAATATAAAGGTGTTACTTATAGTGAAGGATACTATGAATCATTAGTAGTTACATTAGGCGAAGGTAAGGGTAAAAACTGGTGGTGTGTTTTATTTCCACCACTATGTTTAGTAGAAGCAGAAGAATCAAATAAAGTTGAATATAAATTTTTTATAAAAGAGTTAATTGATAAATATTTATAAGCATAAAATAAAGCTTCCTAAAGTATTATAAATTAGGAGGCTTTTTATATGTCATTAATATTAGTTATATTAGTTGCAGTATCTTTAAGTATGGATGCATTTTCACTCTCACTTGCATATGGAACACTTGGTATGAAAAAAACTGAAATAAATATATTATCTATTATAGTTGGTATATATCATTTTATAATGCCTTTAATAGGTGAAAGTGTTGGAAGTACAATTATAAATATACTTCCAATAACACCCAATACGCTTGTATTTATGGTATTATTTTTAATAGGATTTGAGATGATTATTGAATCATTTAAAGATAATAATTCTATTTCTAAATTAAGTATTATAGGTATGCTTATATTTGGTTTTGCTGTATCAATAGATAGTTTTACATTAGGACTAGGTTTAAATGTTTTATATAAATATAAAATAGTATCAGCACTTATTTTTTCACTAACCAGTTTTATATTTACATATATAGGTCTTAATATAGGAAAATTTATAAATAATAAAGTAGGTAAGATATCAACACTTTTTGGTGGATTAATGTTAATAATTCTAGGCATATTTTATATCATTTAATTTACAATTTTTAAAATATTTACTATAATATATATAGAACATACTCAATACGGAGGTTTTTATGAAACAAATAAAAATAGAAGGTAATAATATACTAACCGGAGAAATAAAAATAAGTGGTGCGAAAAATAGTGCTGTCGCACTTATTCCAGCATCTCTTTTATCAGATGGAATAGTAAAAATAGATAATGTTCCAAATATATCAGATATAGATGCATTAGATGAAATATTAACATATTTAGGTGCAACTGTAAAAAGAACAGATAGTACTATAGAAATAGATAGTTCAAAAATTGAAAACAAAGAAATTCCTGAATCTATTTCAAAAAAACTAAGAGCATCATATTATTTTATGTCAGCATTACTTGCTAAATATAAAAAAGTAGAAATGTACTTTCCAGGAGGATGTAATATAGGATCACGTCCAATAGATCAAACATTAAAAGCTTTTAGATTGTTAGGCGCAACTGTAATTGAAGAAAATAATAAATATACAATTACAGCAGAAGAATTAATAGGAAATAATATATATTTAGATATGCCAAGCGTTGGTGCTACTATAAATGCTATGTTAGTAGCAACTCGTGCAAAAGGAAAAACATATATATATAATGCAGCAAAAGAACCTGAAATAGTATCTATAGCCACATTTTTAAATCAAATGGGTGCAAAAATATTAGGAGCAGGAACAAATCATATAGAAATAACTGGTGTTGATAAATTAAATAGTTGTTTTACAGAAGTTATTCCAGATAGAATAGAAGCAGGAACATATATAATAGCAGGTGCACTTGTAGGAGATAATTTAAAGATAACAAATATTATTCCAGAACACATAGAATCACTAACAACTAAGATGAAAGAAATGGGATGTAATATTAAAATAGGTGAAGATTATGTAATAGTATCAAAAAAAGATAATCTAAAACCTATTAAAGTACAAACACTTGGTTATCCAGGATTTCCAACTGATCTACAACAACCTTTAACAGCTCTTCTAACACAAGCAAACGGCCTTTCTATATTAGAAGAAACAATTTATGAGAATAGATTTAATAATGTAAAATATTTAAATAAAATGGGTGCATTTATTACAATAGAAGGTAAAAAGATATTTGTAAATGGACCAAGTAATTTAAAAGGAAAAGTTGTAGAAGCAACAGATTTAAGAGCAGGAGCATGTATGGTTCTTGCAGCCTTAAAAGCGAGTGGTACAACAACAATTACTCAAATAGAACATGTTTTAAGAGGATATGAAAATATTGTGGAAAAACTAAGTAATGTTGGTGCTAAAATTACCTTGGAAGATATATAATTAAATAGAGTAAATACTCTATTTTTTTTGAGGTGAGATAGTGAAATTTAAGTCATTTATTGTATTTATATTAATTACTTTAATAATATTTTTGATTTATATATTTAATATTGATAAGAAAATATACTATGTAAATATAACAGAAGAAGATGTGAAGTATAATAATTATATTAAAAATAAATTAAATGACTCATCAAAATTAGAAAAATACATTAACTATAATAATAAGAATTATCGTGTAACAGACTTAATAAATGATATAAATAATAATAAAAAAATAGATAATATAAATATACAAAATGCTTTAATAAAAGCTGATTTACTCACAATAAAAATAGGTGCAAATGAACTTAATTATAAAGCAAATAGTACTAATTTAACAAAACTATATGAATATACAGATGAATTTATAAAGGATATAGAACAATTATTTACTTTACTTAGAAAATACGATAAAGAAAAAATATTTTTTATAGGTATATATAATTCAAATTCAACTTACTTAGATGAAGTATATAAATATATTAACTTAAAGATTCAAGATTTATGTATGGAATATGATATATATTATATTGAAAATAATAATTTAAAACATGATAGAGAAAATCTAAAAGTAGGAGAAAAAGTATTAAAATACTTGCATTTAAAGATATAACTTGCTATAATATAGGAGCAATAAATTTCTATGGCATGAATTTGTCATGGCGGAAGGAGTGCTAAATTATGAAGAAAAACATTCATCCTAATTATATGGAAACAAAAGTAACTTGTGCTTGTGGAAACACTTTTACAGTTAAATCAAACGTTCCAGAATTACACTTAGAAACTTGTAATAAATGTCATCCATTCTATACAGGTGTTCAAGGTGCAGTATCTAAAACTGGACGTATTGAAATGTTTAATCGTAAATTTGGATTAAAAGAAGAAAAATAATATCACTTTAAGTGATATTTTTTTATACAAAAAAGCACATTTTAGTGCTTTATTTTTCTATAAATAGGTATTAATCTCTTGTATACAAAATACATAAATTTATTAGTAATTAAATCAAATTCACCAATAAATTCAGTATATTCGCCACCTAACCTTTTTTTGAAATTGTGAATGCCGAATGTAGGGTTTGTCTTATCTGGATTAGCTTCACCACTACATCCAAAGAAATCAATTAATTTATATCCTTCTTTATGAGCATCTTCAATTATTTTTAAATATAAAAGATAATTAGAATTTAACTCTCTAAGTAAAGTAGAATTCCCACCATGTATAGTCCATACCTTATCTTTATATTTTGCTGTCATAATAGAGGATAAAATAATCTCATTTTTATCTATTTTTTTAATATCTTCTAATTCTTTTTTAGCTTTATCTAATTGATTAGTTAAATCTTTAAGTAAATTATCTCTTTTCTTTTGATTTTGAAGATTTTTAGTATCTTCAATATTCTTCTCAATAAAACTTACTTTATCGCTATAAGATTTAACTAAATCAGATATTTTAACACTTACAACATATAAATCAGACATATTATGTTTATTTAATATTTCATAATAGTTTTTAAAGTATTCTATAGGAAGAACTTTTTTCATAGACTCTCTATCAGCTGTTTCTAACATTGTTTGATAAAATTTATCAATATCCGAAATATCACCTTTATACATATTTAAATTATATTGATTGCCTTTATTTAATATTTTTCTAGTTGTTGGATGCATTCCATTATAGATTTCTTCCCATGGTCTATCTAAATTAAGCCTAAATGTATATCTAGGTTGTTCCCCATGATTTCCTACAAAACTCTTAAAAAATCCCATATGTTTATAGCCAATTTTACCTAAAAAATTAAGTAATTCAAAATTATTATTATCTCCAACTACATTCCCATCTAAATCTAAGTCATGAAGTTTTAAATCAGGATCAATTTTAACAAATATTCCTTTATTTTTCTTAGCATAACTGTATATATATTTTGTAAAAGTTTTAATTAATTCATAATTCTTATAATCAATTACATATCCTCTTGGAACATAATAGTAACAGTATTTACCAAGTAGTTTTTTTTGAAGCATCAATGCGCTCGCAACAATTTTATTATTCTCTTTTAAAACAACATAATGTGGTATAAAGTTTTTATAACGCATTACATCTGCCCAATATCTACTTTGCATGAAATGAGCATTTGAATAATTAGATACATATTCTTCATATTCATCTAAGTTGTTTATCTCTTCAAATATCATATTTTCATCCCTTTTCTAAATAGTTTTTTAAAAATATTTGATATCTTTTCATAGAAATACTTAAATTCTTCAGTTCTTCTAAATAATAGTATAATTATTAAGTTATATAAAATAAATGTAATGATTGCTGTAAATAACCAAATTAGTATGTGAGTAGTATTAAAGAATGTTGATAAATAATATAAAATACCACATGAACTTAAAAATATTATTAAATAATAAATATATCTTCTATAATACTCAAATACATTTGCTTTAAATCCATACTTATAAATAACAAGTGGATCTAACCAAGCAATTGTAAGAAGTCTTGATACTATAGTACCAATAAGTACACCAGCAATACCCATTGGCTTAACAAGTATAACAGATACTACAATATTTATAATAACCATTACAATTGGTCTAAATTTAGCTTTATAAAATAATCCGTATGCTGATCTAAAAGAATTTGTAACCGCACCCATACCAGTTAAATAAAAGTTAAATGCTAGTAAAAAAGCTACTGTAGTACTTAATACATAATCATGATTTAGCCATATTTCAATAAATGGGTTAATAAGTATAAATAAACATACACTAAATAATGAATAAATATAAAAATTAAAGAATGATAAATTCTCATAAATACTTTTACTTCTTTCATTATTGGTAGCTACTAAATTACCAATTGATGAAGTGATAGAATTAAAAAGTTGATTTAAAACATTATTAAGTGAATTAGTTATTAAAATATAGTTTGAGTAAATACCAACAGGTATAAGTCCCATAAACTTAGAAATAACTATATTATCAGTACCAAGTGTTACAACAGAACCAATTTTATAAATAAGTAAAGCCTTAACATTAGTAATGATTTCATCTTTATCTTCCTTAGATATAACATCTTCTGTCTTATCTTTAATAAATGGATACATTTTATCTGCTTTAATTGAAATCCATATATTTTGAATTAAGACAAATACTATTGAACAAAATAAATATATAATAAAGTTTTTAGTTAAAATAAGTAAAATAACACGTGTTATATTAAGAAAAAATGAAGAAATAAATGTAATATTTGATGTAATATATCCCTTTTGATCTGAATCAATTAAGAATTTCTTATATACAAAAAAGTAAGTCAAAGCAGAATGTATTACAAATAAGTCATATATAAAATAAATTCCTTTTATATTAGGCATATCTTTAATAATATGGCTTAAAAAAGGCGTTAAAGATAAACCAATTACTAAAACAACACATCCAATTATATTATATACATTTCTATAAAATTTCATTAAAACTCTTATTTTTTTAGTATCCTTATCAGCAAGTGGTTTATATAAACTATAAGGTATTGCAACTCCTATTCCTAAATCGGCTAGCGATAATAGAGTAATAATATTAGAAAAAAGTCCATTAATTCCTAAATACTCTTTTCCTAAGATAAATATAAAAATTGTTTTAACAACAAAATCCATAATAATTGTTAAAACTTGCGTAATAATAGAAATAGAAGAATTTCTAATTGAGTTTTTAGTTCTTGAATCTGTATTCATAAGCCACTCCTTATCCAATATACATTATATCATATTTAATGACATTATAAAAAAAATATAGTATAATATTTAAAGTGAGAGTGATAATATGTTAGTAGAATTAACTAGTGATGAATTTAATGAATATAGTAAACATCATAAAAGTAGTATCTTTTTTGAGAGCTCTTATTGGGGTGAACTAAAAGCAAGTACTGGTTGGATTTCATATTATGTTGGATATAAAGAGAATAGTATTAAATGTGCCACTCTTCTACTTGCAAAAAAAATACCAGTTATAAATAAATATATATTTTATTCACCAAGAGGCTTTTTAATAGACTATCAAAATAAAGAATTAGTTAAAAAATTTACAGAAGAAATATTTAAATTTGTAAAAAATAAAAAAGGAATATTCTTTAAAATAAATCCAATGTTAATATATCAAGAGAGAGATATAAATGGTGATATAGTTGAAGGTGGAATTAATAATAAGGATGTAGTTGATTATTTAAAAGAAATAGGTTATCAACATGTTGGCTTAACTAATGACTATGGAAAAGATATTGAACCTCGTTGGATATCAGTACTTGACTTAAAAGATAAAACATATGATGATATATATAATGGTTATAACAAACTTAAAAAACGTCATATGAAAAGTATATCTAAACTTAATTTTAAACTAGTTGAGATAGATAAATCCAGAATGGATGAATATAAAAAAATGATGTCTAAAACATCCGTAAGAAGAGGATTCATTGATAGACCACTATCATATTATAATAAAATGTATGATGTATTTAAACCAAACGATATTATAAAAGTTATGTTTGTAGAAATAAACTTCCAAGAAAAATTAGAACAAGATATAGCAAGATTAAATGAATTAAATAGTAAAATTGAATCAGAAAAAAATAAAAATAAAGTAAATGAAAATTTAATTAATGAACTTGTAAGACAAACAGAATCAATTAATAAAACAATTAAAGAAGATAAAGATTACATTGAAGAATATGGTTCAAAAGATATACCTATATCATCCGGATTATTTATGTGTTTTGGACCTGAAGTTGTATATTTATTTGGTGCGAATTATGAAGAGTTCATGAATTTAAATGGTGCAACTTACCTAATGGATCAAATGATTAAATATGCAATAGATAATAAGTTTGAAAGATATAACTTCTATGGTATTACAGGACACTTTGAGTCTAGTCATCCAATGTATGGATTATTTGATTTTAAAAGAGGCTTTGGAGCAAATGTAGAAGAACTTATAGGTGAATTTACATATGTAACAAATAAGTTTTATTATTATATATATAAAATAATGAAAAAATGTTATAGTTTAATGAAGAAGGTGAAAAGATGATAGGAATAGCAAGTGATCATGGGGGATATGAATTAAAAGAAAAAATTAAAGCTGAATTAAAAGAATTTAACTTTAAGGATTTTGGAACAACATCAACTGAATCTGTAGATTATCCACTTTATGCATTTAAAGTAGGAGAAGCTGTATCTAAAGGTGAAGTAAAACTTGGTATTGTTATATGTACAACAGGAATAGGTATTTCTATTGCTTGTAATAAAGTAAAAGGAGTAAGATGCGCTAAAGTAGCAGATATAAAAGAAGCGGAAATGTCTAGACTTCATAATAATGCTAATGTAGTAGCACTAAACTCTAAAGTAGCAAATCCAATTGAAATTGTAAGAACTTTTTTAACAACAGATTTCTTAAATGAAGAACGTCATATTAGAAGAATCAATCAAATAAAACATTATGAGGAGACAAATGAGTATTAAAGCAATACTTTATATAATAATTACTCCCTTTGTTATTTGGTCACTAGATTCCATAAATATAGAAGGGAAATTTAAAAAGAATAGAATATATCAAGCAAGATTTCTAGCTCTTTTTATAAGTTTTTCCATATCTTATCTTGTAGTTAATTACTTTTATGATTTCTTTATAAATGTTAAATTTTAATATAAACACTGTTCTAAAAAGAATTGTGTTTTTTTTGACAAAATTTATATATAAATAATTATAAAATATATATGGTGATTGTATGAAAAAACTTTTTTTATTTATATTAATAATAATACTTATTCCTTTTTTAATAGTTACATATTTAAATAAAGACGATAAATTTTTGGTTAAATTTAAAGATAAAAAGGAATATTTAGTAAAAGTAAAATATGAAGATGGAAAAATTATAGAAGTTCCTTTTGAAGAGTATATTTTAGGTGTAGTTGCAGCTGAGATGCCTGCTGAATTTGAAGTTGATGCACTAAAAGCACAAGCAGTAGCATCACGTAGTTATGTTTTAAAAAAAATAGAACAAAATAAAACTAATGATTATGATATTTTAGCCTCAATTATGAATCAAGTATATATTGATAATGCTAGTTTAAAAGAAAAATGGAAAGATAAATACAACAATTATTATAAAAAAATAAAATCTGCAGTTTTAAATACTAAGGGTGAATATTTAACTTATCAAGGTAAAGTAATAGAAGCGTTCTTTTTCTCAACAAGTAGCGGTATGACGGAAAACTCAGAAGATGTATTTATAAGTGCTCTTCCATATTTAAGAAGCGTTGAATCATCATACGATAATATGTCACCTGTATTTAAAAGTACTAATACATTCTCACTTAAAGAATTCTATACTAATTTAAATTTGGATTATAAAGATAAACCAATTATTAAAATACTTGAAAAATCAAATGCTGGTCATATAAAAAAGATAAGTATTGATGGTAATATGTTTAAAGGAACAGAATTTAGAAAACTTTTAAATTTAAAATCAACATACTTTGACATAAAAGTAGATAATGATAAAGTAATAATTAATACTCTCGGTAATGGACATGGCGTTGGTATGAGTCAATATGGCGCAAACTATATGGCAAAAGAAGGTAAAACTTATAAAGAAATATTAAAGCATTTCTATAAAGATGTAGAAATTTCAAAATTAAATGTATAAAAAAACAATTTTTGCCTAATTTAAAAATGAGGTGAAAAAAATGGAAAATAGAAAACTAAGAAAGTCTACAATTTATTTACTTTATAGTGTTGGATTTGTATTACTTGTTGGAATCGCTTATTTAATCGAAGGAACATTTACAACTCGTCATTTAGATGATACTACATATGTAGGAGATACTATTATTAAAGATAAAGTAAAACCTGTTGTTGCCGAAGAAGATAAAATCTTAAGACCATTTACTGATAATGAAGTAAAGGTTTTGAGAGATTATTATGATTATCAAGGAAATGAAGAGTCACAAGAAAAATCAATTATAGAGTACAACAAAACATATATGCAAAACAGTGGTATATGTTATGGTGGAAAAGATGACTTTGATGTAGTTAGTATCTTAGATGGTAAAGTTATAGATATAAAAGATGATGACTTGCTTGGTACAACAGTACAAATAGAACATGCTAATAACATTATAAGTGTTTATCAGAGTTTAAAAGAAGTTAATGTTAAAGTAAATGATCAAGTTAAAGCAGGAGATAAAATAGCTAAAGCAGGTACCAATAATTTAAATAAAGATTTAGGTACGCATTTATACTTTGAAATAATTGCTGATGGAACTAATTTAAATCCAGAAAAAGTATATGATAAAACAATAAAAGAAATTAAGGGGTAATGCCTCTTTTTAAAGTATAGAAAGAAGGTATATTTTGTTTAATCATGATATAGGAATAGATTTGGGTACTGCAAATGTACTAATTTATCTAAAAGGTGAAGGTGTTGTTCTCAATGAACCAAGTGTTGTTGCAATAGATTCAAATACAAGAAAGCCACTTGCTGTTGGATCTGATGCTAGAGGAATGTTAGGCAGAACTCCAGGAAAAGTAGTAGCTATTAAGCCACTTAAGGACGGGGTTATAGCTGACTTTGATACAACAGGTATAATGCTTGATCATTTTATAAAAAAAGCAGGTGGTAAATCTTTTTTTAGAAAGCCAAGAATATTAATTTGTTGTCCTTCAAATATAACAGCAGTTGAGAAACAAGCTATTAAAGATGCAGCAATTCAAACAGGGGCAAGAAAAGTATTTATCGAAGAAGAACCAAAAGTTGCTGCAATAGGAGCAGGTATAGATATATCAGAGGCAAATGGTAATATGATTATTGATATAGGTGGTGGTACTACCGATATTGCAGTATTATCACTTGGTGGAATTGTAACTAGTGAATCAATTAAAGTTGCTGGTAATACTTTTGATGCTGATATAATGAAATATGTTAAAGATAAATATAAATTATTAATAGGAGATATGACTGCTGAAAATATAAAACTTTCTATTGGAACAGTTTTTCCAGTAAAAAAAGATGAAGAGACAATATTAGTAAAAGGAAGAGATTTAAATACAGGTCTACCTAATTCCATAGTGCTATCTTCTAATGAAATAGCAGAGGCACTAAAGGATAGTTCAGATATTATTATTCATACAGCTAAATCTGTTTTAGAAAAAACACCACCAGAACTTGCGGCTGATATAGTTGAAAATGGAGTTACTCTAACAGGTGGAGGAGCACTTATAAAAGGTTTTGATAAGTTAATACATAAAGAGTTAAAAATTCCGGTTAGAGTTGCTGATACACCACTTGAGTGTGTTGCCCTAGGTACAGGTATAATGCTTGAAAATATAAACCTAATTGATAATGTGTAAAGAAAAGTAAACAATTATTGACTAAAAAAATTCAAAATGCTAAAATCTAATTAGGTGATATTATGGATAATATAGAAATTCCAAGTTTTGTAAATGATAGATATAATCAAAAAAAACAAGAGGAATATAAACCAACACATGAAAAAAAATCAGGAATAAAAAATTTAAAAGTCTATAAAAGAGCAATTCAACTTATAGCATTTGGTGCTGTTTTAACTGTTGCTTCTACAAATCCTAATATAAAGGAAACAGTAATAGATAGTGTTCAAGTTGTTGTAAATAAAATAGCTGATCATGATAATAAGTATTTTAATGATAGAGGTGAATACTTAAGACAAGAGGTAATTGACTTAACAGGTTCAACTCCTGAAGAAATTACTGAAAGAGGAATGTCTAGATAAACTATTCAAAGGAATAGTTTTTTTAATAGACATTAAAAAAACTTAATGTTATAATTGTTTTAGGTGATATTATGATTTTCGACTATGAATCTTTTTCAAAAATATTGATAATGATATTGCTTCCATTCATATTTGTGGTAGCTATTATACCATTTGTTAAAAAACTTGCTAAAAGAGTTAATGCAATAGATATACCTAGAGGAAGACATATGCATAAAAATCCAACTCCTAAATTAGGCGGACTTGCAATATTTTTAGGTTTCTTGCTAGGCTATATGTTTTTTGGAACTCCAAGTAGTTCTATGAATGCTATACTAATTGGTAGTTTTATAATAATACTTACAGGTGTTATTGATGATATAACAGAACTTGGTGCCTTCGCAAAGTTTATAGGTCAGCTAATAGCTGCATGTGTAATTGTGTTTTATGGTCAAATCTTAATTCAAGATGTAACTGCATTTGGACTATATATAAACTTTAGTTTTTTATCATATCCACTTACTATATTCTTTATACTAGGATGTGTTAATTGCATTAATTTAATCGATGGATTAGATGGTCTATCTGGTGGAATTAGTTCAATATATTATTTGACAACAGGTATTATTGCTACTATTCAAGGAAAAACAGGACTAGACTTTGTAATGGCATTTACAATGCTTGGCGCAACACTTGGATTTTTGGTATATAATATACATCCTGCAACTATATTTGCAGGAGACTCTGGTTCAATGTTTATGGGTTTCATGATATCTATAATAGCTTTATTTGGGTTTAAAAATGTTACAATGACATCTTTAATTATTCCACTTCTTATATTAGCTATTCCAATTCTTGATACATTATTTGCAATACTTAGAAGACTTCTAAAAGGTGAAAATCCAGCTAAAGGAGATAGACTTCATATACATCATCAATTATTGAATAGGAATTTATCACAAGGAAAAACAGTTGCAATTATACTATTTATTAATGCTTTATTTGCAGCCGCATCAATACTTTATATTTTAAAAGATCAAACATTAGGTTATATAGTATATGGTGTTTTACTTGTTATAGTATTTACCTTTATAATGACAACAAATGTTGTATTTGATAGAAAAGAAATAAAAAAAAGATATAAAAAACTATTTAAAGAAAAGCAATGATTTATTTCATTGCTTTTTTATATATTTTGATTATTTTATTGGTTGTTTTTTTGTTAGGCTTAAATATAAGTATAATGATAATTATTATTATAAAACAAATTATTTCATATATTATGCTATTGTCTGTAGTATTACTCCATATATTTAATTTATGTTCCTTAGCATATTCTTCTGCTTCATTTAGTTGATCTAAATATAAATAGTCTCCATATATATATTTAACTTCAGCTAAACCTTCTTTTAATATATCTGATTGAAGTAGTTTATCATCAATAAATACCCATACTAAATGTCTATTATATTTATCAGTTTTATCAGAATTCGCATCATATTCAATTTCAATTTTTTTAGAACTTTTAAGTTTGCTACAAGTATAATTGCTAGCTTCTTTACCATATTCTTCTATTTTAGTTGTAGATTCAGGTGTATCAATACCTAAAAAACGTGTTTTAATTATTTTATTATTTAGATTAAACCAGGCAGTATCACCATCAACGCATTTGTTAAGTGTAACTTCATACCTTTCAGCTGCATTTATATCAATTATAAGTGTGCAAAAACAAATGATTATCAAAAATATTTTCTTCATATTATTACCTCTATTTAATTATATATTAAAATTTATGTTTTTTAAAGAAAAAATGAAAATTTGACAAATAGTAAAATAGTGATATTATATAGGACATTCAGGGGGGATTTATATGTTTAAACTTAAAAATTATAGATATCTATTAAATAATAATAAATGTTTAAAATTATTTGTTAAACCATTTAAATCAGAAGATATTAAAGAGAAGCTAGATGTGATATTCAATTCACACGATTCTAAAGTGGATTGGTCAAATGAACCAGTACATTTAGTTATAAAATAATAAAAAGGGGTTTGAAAAAACGATATTAAATTTATCGTTTTTTCTTTACTTTAAGAATATATATATGTTATAATACCAAAGGTTAAAAAGGAAGTGAACTTATGAAAAAGAGAAATATAGCTATTATTGCCCATGTAGACCATGGTAAAACTACATTAGTTGACCAATTGCTTAAATATTCAGGAACATTTAGAGATAATGAAGAAGTAGAAGTTAGAGCAATGGATTCAAATGATATTGAAAGAGAAAGAGGTATTACAATACTAGCTAAACCAACAGCAATTGATTATAACGGATATAGAATTAATATTCTAGATACTCCAGGACATGCTGACTTTGGTGGAGAAGTTGAAAGAATCATGAACATGGTTGATGGAGTATTACTTGTAGTAGATGCATATGAAGGTACAATGCCACAAACAAGATTTGTTCTTAAAAAAGCATTAGAAGCTGGAGTAACTCCAATAGTTGTAGTAAATAAAATAGATAAACCAACAGCAAGACCAAGTGAAGTAATAGATGAAGTATTAGATTTATTTATAGAGTTAGGCGCTGATGAAGATCAATTAGAATTCCCAGTTATATATACATCTGCTATTAATGGTACTTCAAGTTTAGATGCAGACCCATCTACTCAAACTGAAGGAATGAACCCTGTACTTGATAGCATCATTAAATATATTCCTGAGGCTCATACTGATGTAGATGGATCACTTCAATTCCAACCAGCTTTACTAGATTATAATGATTTCGTAGGTAGAATTGGTGTAGGTGTTGTAAGACGTGGTAAAATCAAAACTAATGAAATGGTTTCATGTGTAAGATTAGACGGTTCAATTAAACAATTTAGAATTGCTAAAATGTTTGGTTATATTGGACTTAAAAGAGTTGAAATAAATGAAGCAGAAGCCGGAGATATAATTGCAATTTCTGGTTTACCTGATATTTCAGTAGGTGAAACTGTATGTGAAGTAGGTAAAGAAGATGCACTACCTAAACTTAGAATTGATGAGCCAACTCTTCAAATGACATTTGGTGTAAATACTTCACCATTTGTAGGAAGAGATGGTAAAATAGTTACTGCTCGTAAAATTGAAGAAAGACTTCTTAAAGAAACTGAAAGAGACGTATCATTAAAAATAGCTCCAAATGACTCTGAATCATTTATAGTATCAGGTCGTGGTGAGTTACACTTATCAATATTAATTGAAAATATGCGTCGTGAAGGATTCGAGCTTCAAGTATCAAAACCAGAAGTAATTATTAAAGAAATTGACGGCGTTAAATGTGAACCATATGAAGATGTTCAAATAGATGTACCAGATGAATATGTTGGTAACGTAATTGAAGCTTTAGGTAATCGTGAAGGTAAAATGGAAAACATGACAACAGCTGAAAATCAAACAAGACTTTTATATACAATACCTTCTCGTGGATTAATTGGATTCTCAACAGAATTCATGACTATGACAAAAGGTTATGGTATTATAAACCATTCATTTAAAGAATATGCACCACTTGCAGGAGGAACTGTAGGTGAGAGAAAACTAGGTGTTTTAGTTTCTATGGAAAATGGTAAATCAACTGCATATGCTTTAGGTGGACTTGAAGATAGAGGTATCATGTTTGTTGAACCTGGTGAAGATATTTATGAAGGTATGATTGTTGGTGAACATACTCATGAAAACGATTTAGCAGTTAACGTTGTTAAAGGTAAAAACTTAACAAATACAAGAAGTGCTGGTAAAGATCATACAGTAGTTCTAAAAAGACCTAGACTTTTATCTCTTGAATATTGTCTAGACTATATTAATAGTGATGAATATGTAGAAGTAACACCTAATCATTTAAGACTTCGTAAGAAAATTTTAAATACAAATGAAAGAAAAAAAGCAGATAGTAGAAAATAAAACTTATTCATTTGAATAAGTTTTTATAGGAAATTATGGGGGAGGAAATAATATGTACGAAACAAATGAATTAAAAAATTTAAGAGCTGAAAACAAATATACAATTTATGATATGGCAAATATGCTAAATATTTCATCATCTCATTATAGTTTACTTGAAAATAAAAAAAGAAACCTATCTTATGAAATGGCTATTAAAATTGCTAAAATATTTAAAACAAAACCAGACGAAATATTCCTAAAGAAAAACACTATTTAAGTGTTTTTTTGTATTTTATTGTCTAAATAATAATTCCTTAATTCTTTAAATCTTTGATAGTGAATAATCTCTCTTTGTCTTAAAAAAGCAAGTGGTCTTAGGATATCTTCATCATTTGTTAAATCCATTAAATGTTCATAAACAGCTCTTGCTCTTTGTTCAGCAGCCATATCGCTTTCAATATCTGCTATAAAATCACCTGTTGTTTCAATATAGGCAGTTGTAAAAGGTACACCTTCTGGATTAACTGGAAATAAACCTGAATCATGTTCTGCAAAATAACCGCCTAAACCTGCTTCTTTAATCTCTTCAATAGTAGCATCTTTCATAAGTCCAAATATCATTGATGCAATAATTTCAAGATGAGCTAACTCTTCAGTTCCAATATCAGTAAGTAATGATTTTCCTTTATCATCTGGCATTGTGTATCTTTGATTTAAATATCTTAAAGCAGCACTCATCTCAGAATCAGGTCCAGCGTATTGGCTCATTAAGTATTTAGCCATTTTCAAATTCTTCTTTTTTATATTTACTGGATATTGTAATTTTTTACTATATAGCCACATACTAGTTACCCCTTTCCCATGGCCATGGTGATTTATTCCAACTCCATGGATATTTATTTGTTTCTTTACTACTTACTAGAATTGGACCATATTTTTCTTCATATTTATCCCTCATATTATTAGCTTCATTTTTATAAGAGTTAAAAAGAGCTAACATATCTTTATCTTCAGGATGTAAATCTAGATATAAATGAATATCGTGAGCAGCAAAATCAAGAGCACTTAATGTAGTTAACATTCTTGCTTGTTCGCTAGATGGATTAATGTCTAATGCTTTAACATTATATCCATTGTAAAGACTTGGAAACATATTTCCTCTAATAAATCCTTGGTAAGGATCATATAATTTTTTAGAATTAGAGTTTTCTTCATATAATGGTTGATTGTAATTGTTATTTATATAATTGTATTTATCTAATCTATAATCATTAAAATTTTGTTCATAAAACATACTTTTTCCTCCCAATTTTATATTACGTTTTTTTCCATATTTGTACTGGGCTTTTATCTAAATAATGATAAAAGTTTATAAAAAGCACTTGTCAAATCTCTAATTTATATGTATAATATCTATGTATTACATGGCGTGATTGGTGAAGTGGTTAACACGGCGGATTGTGGTTCCGTTATGCAAGGGTTCGATCCCCTTATCGCGCCCCATTTAAATAATAAACTCACTAGAAATAGTGAGTTTTCAATTTGACATTTTTGTATAGAATGTTTACAATATATCATATATTTTAAAGAAGGAGAAGATTAATATGTTTAATTCTATGCAACAACAAAAAATATATGAAATACTTCAAAAATATAATAATGATGATGAATATAGACAAGAAATTGAAAGTAATTATTATAATGACATAATTAGTTTAAGTATCTATGAAATATATGTGCTTGAAGAACTGGTAAGATATGGCAGTAAAAATTATTATAATGCTTTACTTAATGCTAAGCAAAGTGATAAGCAAAATATTTTTGATGAGTATGATATTCTATTAAAATTATATAAAAATAATGAACAGTTTTTTGATAATGATTATCAAAAATATACTCAAAATGATGAACAATTATCGGAAATTCAAAAATTTGTTATTACATTAATGAAAAATACTAAGAAAGAAAAAAATAGAGAAAACTACGAATATGATGAATTTGTACCAATGAAATATAATAGTGATCGTGAAATTAAAGATACGTTGTTAAATATTTTGCTAGGTAATTTTATAGGCGATTTATTTAATAATGATGAAATTCTTAAATTATATCCAAATTTAATTGATATTAAATCACATCAAAAACAACCAGGAATGATAGCAACATGTGATAAAGATGTATTAATAACTTTAATACAGAATAATATTCCAGATGTTACTTTACTTGAGACAAAAGTTGATGAAATGTATGCAAAAGTAAAAATTGATTTACTATTCAAAAATTCAGGTGAAAAATCTTTTGAACAATTTATTGTGCAAAGAACAAATATAAGTAATGACGAAGTTGGATTTGATTTATATAAGAATCCTTTTACAAAAAATTATTTTTAAAACTATAAAAGCACTAATTATAGTGCTTTTATAGTTGCTTTTTAATATTATTAAAAATTTCTTCTATCTTAGAATCTTCAATTTTATCATTTTTAGAAAGAATACCTTTTTTAATTAATGCTTGCATTAATAATTCATTAGGTTGTTCTTTTTCTTCTAGTTCTTTAATTTTTTTGTCTATTAATTTGATTAAGTCTTCTTCTTTCATATATTTCCTCTTAAATAATTATACATCTTATTTAAGATTAATTCAAATAATAAACTTGAAATATACTGGTATTTAATATATAATTAAAACGATTAGAACATTATAGTTCGTAACTTGTATTAAATACGCCCCATTTAAAAAAATAAAACTCAACATTTGTTGAGTTTTTTTGTTCTTGTTTAATAATCATAAAAGTGATAAAATTGAATAGTAATTATAGGAGGTATATATGTTTTTACAAATTATTTTATTAGTATTAGGATTTGTTGTTTTAATAAAGGGCGCTGATATATTTGTAGATGGAGCATCAAGTGTAGCTGGAAACTTTAAAGTATCAAAAATACTTATTGGACTTACTATTGTTGCTTTTGGTACATCTGCTCCAGAGTTTGCTGTTTCAGTAAAATCAATTATTTCAGGCAATCATGATATTGTATTTGGTAATGTTATTGGTAGTAATATATTAAATATTTTATTAATACTTGGAGTTAGCTCATTGTTCCACTCACTTACTGTTAAAAGTAATACTGTAAAAAAAGAGTTACCAATTACAATGTTGATAACTACTTTATTTGCTGTATTATTATCAGACAGTCTATTTGATAATGTAAATAATGCCTTTACAAGAGGAGATGGAATTATACTTATACTGTTCTTCTTAGTTTTTATATATTATTTAATCTCAATAGCAAGAAATAAAATAGATGAAAATCAAACAGAAGAATATATGTCATTAACTAAATCATTTGCATTTACCATAGTTGGTATTATATCAATAGTACTTGGTAGTAATCTTGTTGTAGATAGTGCATCAAAAATAGCTTTAACTATGGGTGTTAGTCAAAAATTAATAAGTTTGACAATAATAGCTCTTGGTACATCACTTCCTGAATTAGTTACAAGTGTAACGGCTACCAAGAAAGGTGAATATGATATAGCAATTGGAAATGTTGTTGGAAGTAATATATTTAATATTGGTCTAGTAATAGGACTTCCAGTAGCAATTTATGGTGGAGTAAGTCAAATAAACTTTAATATTGTTGATTTAGTTGTAATGTTAATAAGTGCAGTACTATTATTTGTCTTTTCATTTAAAAACTATAAAATAACAAAAAAGGAAGGACTAGTATTTTTAATCTTATTTGTTATATATTATAGCTATGTAATATATATGGGATAAAATTTATCCTTTTTTTTATAAAAAACTTACACAAAATATTTTTTTATGCTATAATTATGACTGTTACGCAGTAAAAAGGTATAATTGGAAACTTCAGAACAACACTTTTTATGCTTTAAAGAAAGGAGTTTAAAATTATGCCAAAAACTAAAAGTCAAGAAATAATTTTTTCAATAATGATGGTTATTGTTATGGTATATGGTATGGTAACTTATAATGTAGCTATTAATATGGGAGGACTATCAAATAAAGTATTTTTAATTGCTCTAATGGAACTTCCAATTATGGGTGTTATTGCATTTCTAGTAGAAGGATTATTTGTATCTAAAATTGCACATAATAAAGCATCAAAAATAGTAAATTTAAAAAAAGAAAATCCTTTTATGATGATTGTTATGATGTCTATTATAACAGTATGTTTAATGTGCCCAATAATGAGTTTTATAGCAACTATTATGCATCATGGTGTAAATGTTAATTTTATAGCTAATTGGTTTCAAGCAATTATTTTTAACTTTCCAATGGCACTTTGTTATCAATTATTCTATGCTGGACCATTTGTTAGATTTATTTTTTCTAAAATATTTAATTAAAAAAGAGCTTTATAATGCTCTTTTTTTAATGTACTACTTTATTTCTACCATTATTTTTAGCTTTATATAAGTTCATATCTGCATCATTAATCGCTTTTTTTATCAATGAATTAGCTGTATATTTAGAAACACCAATTGATACAGTAAGATTTATATTATCATTATTATTTTTGAATTTATATTTTTCAACTAATTCTCTAAATGAATTCAAAATATCAACAAACTCCTTTTTGCTCATAGAAGTAGGCCCAAGTATTAAAAATTCTTCTCCTCCCCATCTAGAACTAATAATATCTTTATATTCCATTGTTTTAAGAAGAGAAGCTAAATCTCTAAGAACAATATCGCCCACATTATGTCCATAAGTGTCATTTATACTTTTAAATAAATCAATATCTAAAATAGCAAGAGGAAATGATTTTTCTCCGTTATCAATTCTATTATCGATTATTTGATTCATAGCATTTCTATTTCTAAGTCCTGTAAGTAAATCAAAATCAGCTTTATATTTTAGAATATCTATACTCATTTTTTCTCTTGTTGTATAAAAGAATGTAAATGCCATAATTGTCATAAATGTTAAAAATGAGTTAATAGAAAATAACACTCTATTTTCAACATTAGATATATGATATATAGTTTTTACATATCCACCATTAACGAGTGTTGCCAAAATATAGAATATAAGAACATAGAACAAACCCATATATATAGGCCTTTTAACAGGTTTAGAATTAATGTTACTAAATGATGGCAAGAAAAAGGCACATACTAATGCATAAAGCCATTGATAGAATCCTGGTTTCCATCCAAGAAGAATAGTTGCCAAAATAGTATGCGTTAGTATTAAAATATAAGTTTGAATACCAAATTTAATTGAATTTTTTATACCATTTATTGAATAATATAAGTAAAGAAGTATAGAAGCTAAATCAATTAAAACTAAAGGTATAAACATATTATATAAATAATAACCTAAATATATAAGATGCATTAATAAAAGAGTAATGTTTGCTAAATAAGTTACAAATTTAACTTTCCCCTCAAATGTATCACTGTTCTTTTTTAGGTTTATAATTTTACTGAACATAATAATCACCTACGTCTAATTATATCATAAATAGTTAATAATTTATACATTTTTTAAAATTGTGGAAAAAATTGGATAGATTTTAAAAAATAAGTAGTCCAATTTCTAAAATTGGTTAAATTTAGACCTTTAATTTGTAAAAATATATATTTGCTATTTTTGCTAATACTATTATAATCATTTTTGGTGATTATTATGACAGTTGGTAAATATAAGCTAGATAAAAGTCAAGAAGCAATAGCAAAAGATAACGCAGAATGTATTTTAGTAATTGCAGGAGCAGGATCAGGTAAAACATTGACTATCTTGGGTAAAATAAAACATATAATAGATATAGGTATCAAAGAAAATGAAGTTATATGTATTTCATTTACTAAAGCTTCATCTTTATCCTTAAAAGAAAAAATAAGGGATGAACTTGGTTTAAATATAAATGTTTATACATTTCATAAACTAGCTTTAAATATACTTAATAATAAATATAGAATTGCAGATAGTAAAACTTTAAATTATATAGTTGATGAGTTTTTTAATGAAGATATAAAAAAACATAAACTATATAAAAAAATATTAAAATATAGTGAAGATGAGTTATATCATTTAAAACAATTAATAGAAACATTTATTCATCTATTTAAAACTAACAATTATACTTTACAAGACTTTAATAAAATTTATAAGAAAGTTAATAGATTATTTAATAGAAGTAAAAAATTTGAAAAGGAATTTTTAATACTTACCTTAAATATATATTTAAAATATCAAAAATATTTAAAAGATAACAATGAAATTGATTTTGATGATATGCTTATATATGCAACAAAAAAAGTAAATGAAAGTTTTGATAAAAAAATAAAATATATAATTATTGATGAATATCAAGACACATCATTAGTTAGGTTTAATTTAATAAAAAGTATTATAGATAAAACAAATTCAAAATTGCTTGTTGTAGGAGATGATTTTCAGTCTATATATAGATTTACAGGATGTGATATAAATTTGTTTTTAAATTTTAAAAAAATATTTAAAAAAGCAAAAATTATGTATATTGAAAATACATATAGAAATTCTCAAGAACTAATTGATATAGCAGGATCATTTGTAATGAAAAATAAACATCAACTAAAGAAGAACTTAAAATCAAATAAACACTTAAAAGATCCAGTAGAAATTATATATTATAAAGATAAATTAGAGTTTAAAAAGTTATTAGATAGTATAGATATGAATGATTTACTGGTTTTGGGAAGAAATAATAATGATATAAATGACTTTATAGATGATAGTTTTAAATATAAAAATTATATATATAGTTATAAAGATAATAAATTTAAATATATGACTGTTCATAAGTCAAAGGGATTGGAAAGTAATAATGTTGTTATTTTGAATATGAGTAATAATATTCTTGGATTTCCATCACAAATTAAAGAAGAAAAAATACTTAAATATATTACTAAATATGAAAAATATCCCTTTAGTGAAGAGAGAAGACTTTTTTATGTAGCTCTAACTCGTTCTAAAAATAAAGTATATTTATTTACGCCTATTAATAATGAATCAATATTTATTAAAGAACTAAAGGAAAAATATAAAGTAAAATCAAGAATTATATAAATTTTCTTGATTTTTTTTTAAAATAATGTATAATGAATATGAAAATGATTTTCATATTGAGGTGATTATATGTCAAGAGGAGAGTTTTATAATACAAAGCAAAAAGATATTATCTTTAATGAAATAAAGAACAAAGTAGATAAGTTTACGGTTAAAGATATATATAATGAATTAAATGGTTCAATTGGTCTTACAACTATATATCGATTTATAGATAAACTAGCAAGCGATAATATACTTACTAAATCTGTTGATAATAAAAATACTGTTTATTATCAATATGTTGAAAAGTGTAATTGCGAAAATCACTTCTACTTAAAATGTGATAAATGTGGAATTTTAAAACATATACACTGTGAATGTATAAAGGAAATTACTAATCATATCTTTAATGAACATAATTTTAAATCAAGTGAAAAAGGTATTATTATAAATGGCATTTGCGAAAAATGCGGAAAGGATGATTAAAATGATAGATAGCTTAATGGATGCATTAATTGATACTTTAAAATTATTACCATACTTATTAATTACTTTTATAGTTCTTGAATTTATTGAACATAAAATGTCTCATAAGAATGAAGAAATACTTAGAGATAATAAAAAGTTTGGACCTGTACTAGGTGGATTATTAGGGGCAATTCCACAATGTGGTTTTTCAGTAGTTGCTTCTAATCTTTATTCTGGAAGAGTTATTACTATAGGTACATTAATAGCTGTATTTTTATCAACAAGTGATGAGATGTTACCTATAATGTTAAGTCATAGTACAGACATTTCTACTTTATTTGGTATTCTAATATTTAAAGTAATAGTAGGTGTTGTAGTTGGTTTATTAGTTGATTTATTCTTAAGTAAAAAAATTGATAAACATGAACATATTCATGAATTATGCGCTGATGAACATTGTAGCTGTGATGAACATGGTATTATATTATCAAGTATTGTTCATACATTAAAAACTGGTTTCTTTATTTTAGTTGCTAATTTATTAATCAATTTTGTTATTTTTAAAGTAGGTGAAGATAATCTATCTAATTTAATGCTTAATAATAATATTTTGACTTATTTTATAGCAAGTTTAATAGGTCTAATTCCAAATTGTGCTAGTTCTGTTATTATTACTGAAGTGTATTTATCAGGTTTAATTTCAATAGGTACACTTTTATCAGGATTACTTACGGGTAGTGGACTTGGTATTCTATTATTATTTAAAGCTAATAAAAATATAAAAGAGAATATTAAAATATTATCAATAGTTTATTTTACAGGCGTATTTGTAGGTTTAATAGTTGATATAGTTTTATAGGAGGACTTATGGATATAATAAAGAATGTTTCAATAATATTTACATCTATATTTTTGGAAAGCCTTCCTTTTTTATTGCTTGGATCCATTATATCTTCTATTATAGAAGAATATGTGTCAGATGAGACTATTGCAAAAATTATACCTAAGAATAAATTATTTGGTTCAATTGTTGGTGTTTTTTTAGGATTTTTTATACCTGCTTGTGATTGTGCTGTTATACCTGTTACTAAAAGGTTAATTAAAAAGAAAATACCTATTAATGTAGCAGTTTCATTTATGTTAGCATCTCCAATAATTAATCCTGTTGTATTATTATCAACATATTATGCATTTTATAAAACGAATCCAGAAATATTCTTTTGCAGGTTAATATTTGGTATTATAATTGCTTTATTTATAGGCATTCTTTTAGGTATTTTATTTGATGGAGAAGATATTACACTTGATAGTACTTGTGAACATTGTCATATTCATTCAAATAATAAATTTTTATCAATTATAAAGCACACAGGAAATGACTTATATGATGTAGTTAAATATTTAATGTTTGGAGCTTTAATTGCTAGCATTGTTCAAGTACTACTTCCAAGAAATATTTTAGATATGTTTAATAGTAATGAAGCTTTATCAATTATTACTTTAATGCTTTTTGCATACTTTATATCATTATGTTCTACATCTGATTCATTTGTTGGTAAATCATTACTTTCTAATTTCTCGAAAGGATCTATAATAGCATACTTATTACTAGGACCGATGATAGATATAAAAAATACTCTTGTTTTGATGGGCAATTATAAAAAGAGTTTTGTTCTTACACTAATTACATTTATATTTGTTGTAACATTTATATTTAGTTATTTGGTGGTGAGGTTAATATGAAGCGTAGATTTTTAGGAATTATATCTTTATTATATGTTCTAATAATATTATATTTATGGTGTTCTAATAACTTAGTAAATATACTTGCACCTCAAATGCAGGTATATGTTAAGTTATCACTAATCCCACTTTTATTAATAGGTTTAGTATTTTTACTTAACAACAATATTAAATATAAATTTAAAGTAAGTGATTTAGTGTTATTGCTTCCTCTTATAATGATTATTCTATCAGGAGATTTTAGACTTACTTCGAAATTAGCAACTAATAGAGATACATTAATTACTAAAGAGGATAGTAAAATAGATGATAATTATAAAGAAGACGAGATAGATATTACAAAATATAATTTTGAAAGTGTTGATTTTGATGTCATTGATCCATCTTATGGTGGTATATCAGACTATTTAATGTATACAACTGATCCTGATTATTATATAGGTAAAACTATAAGATTTAGAGGATTATCTTTAAAGAATAGTAAAATAGTAAGTGGTAATTACTTTATAATTGGAAAATATCTAATTACTTGCTGTGCTGCAGATGCTGGTTTTGTTGGATTTGTTGTGAACTATGATGTAAATGAAATTAAAGATAATACATGGTATGAAGTAGAAGGTGTTTTAAAGAAAGTTAGACTAAAAGATGGAACATATGTAGTTGGTGTTAAAGTGGTTAATATTAAAGAAATAGATTCTAAGTCAGAAAATCAATATGTGTATCCTTGTTATACATATAGTGATGTATGTGAAGAGATATCTAAATATAATTTAAAGTAAGTTTAAACTTACTTTTTTTGTCAACAAAATGTCATATTTTAAAGAAATTTAAAAAAATTCTTTTTAAGAAATATATTATTTGGTATAATTGAAAAGATGTGTCAAAAAAAGGAGTGATATTTTAGTGAACAAGAAAAAGGCATCATTGTTATTTAACGTATTGATTGTTCTATTTGAGATAATAGGAATTATAGAAACATTAAAAATAAACAATAAAATTAGTTTTGAATATTATACAGAGGATAGTAATATACTAGCCTTAATAAGTTCAACTCTATTTGTAATATATTTGATAAGAAATAAAAAAATTCCAAGATGGTTACAAATATTTAAGTATGCAACAACCATATGTTTATCAATTACTTTTATAGTTGTTTTATTTGTACTTGGACCAATGTATAACTTTAATTATAGCTTTTTACTTTTTGATAGAGCATTATTCTTTCAACACCTAGTTTGTCCAATATTATGCTTTATAACATTTATTTTATTTGACTATATTAAGCCATTAGATATTGTAGATAACTTTATTGGTTTAATATTTACTTTAATTTATAGTTTAATACTTATTATATTGAATTTACTAGAAGTAGTTACAGGACCATATCCATTTTTAATGGTAAAAGAACAATCGATTAGTATGTCTATCGCATGGTCAATTAGTTTATTCGTATTATCTTATATGATAGCTTTATCTTTAAGAGTGCTAATTAAAAAACATTATGACAAAATTAAAAAAATAAAAGATAAGACAAAAGAAATATTAAAAAGAGGTAAAGAATCTAATAATTAGATTCTTTTTTACTTGCTTAGAGCATATAATTATGATATAATGTACATCGCCACTTCAATATAGAAAGGATAAGATATGGATAATTTAAGTATAGAAGAACAAAATAAGATAGATGAAATATATATAAAAAACGGCTTCGCACTAAAGATGTTAGAAACTGAGTTAGATATTTTACTTAAAAGTTATGCTTATGAAAAAAAGTACAATCCAGTAGAACATATGAAATCTAGACTTAAAACAAAGGAAAGTGCCTTTGATAAATTAAAGAAAAAAGGTTATAGTGTTAATTCATATAATTTACTTAAACATGTTCATGATATGATTGGTATAAGGATTGTCTGCTCTTTCTTATCAGATGTATATGAAGTTGTTGATTTAATAAAGACCTCAGGGCAATATAAAATTAAAGAAGAAAAAGACTACATAGGAAATCCAAAAGACACTGGATATATAAGTTATCATATAATAATTACATTACCTCTTTATTTGACTGATAGAGTTGAATATGTAGATGCTGAGATACAAGTTAGAACGATTGCTATGGACTTTTGGGCTAGTTTAGATCATAAACTACAATATAAAGTGGATAATATATCAACTGATGTCGAAGATGAAATATATAATTGTTCTCTTGATATAAAAGCTTTGGATGAGAAAATGAATAGACTTTATAAAAAGACATTAAAAAATAATCAAGAAGAAAAGTGAATCTATTAATTGATTCACTTTTTTGTTATAATAAGTAAAGGTGATAATATGGACAATTTAAAAAATTTTGACATTATAATTACAAATGATAAAAACGAAATACTTAATTATTTAAATGAAGAAAAAAAACTATTAAATATTAAAATTATGAGTAAAAAAGAATTTATTGATGCTTATTTTGGCTGCCTAAATAGTGAAGCATTATATTATTTAGTGAAAAAGTATAATTACAGTTATGAAGTTGCTAATATGTATTTAAATAATTTCTTATATATAGATAGCTTATATAAAGAATTAAGTGAAAAAAAATTAATAAGGCTTGAACCATTATTTAAAAACTCATTTAAAAGAATTATTCTTAAGAATATTAAATTAGATCCATATATTATAAATAAATTATCTAACTATGAAATTGTTACAATAGAAACTAATAATTCTAACTATACACCAAAACTTTATGAATATAAAACTATTGAAGATGAAGTAAATGGTGTCGCACTTTCTATATTATCTGATATTAAAAGTGTAAACATAGATAAAATTCATTTAGTAAATGTCGGTGATGATTATAAAAAGCATATAAAAAGAATATTTTCATTTTATAATATTCCTGTAAATTTAAATGATAAAATATCATTATATGGACTTCCTATAATAAAAGAATTTATAGAAAAATTAGATGAATCATTAGATAGTGCCATCTCCATTTTAGAAAACTTTGAATATAAAAAACATGTAATTGATGTTATAAATAAATATGCGTTCACATCTTTTGATGAAACTGTTAAATATTTAATAAAAGAAGAGTTAAAAACAAAAAAAATAAACTCAAAAAAAATAAGTAATGCAATTGATATAATAGATATTGAAAAAATAAATAATAGTGATTTTTATTATGTACTTAACTGTAATCAAGGAGTATTCCCAAAAACTTATAAAGATGAAGATTATTTATCTGATATAGAAAAAAAGAATATTGGTCTATTTACATCACTTGATAAAAATAAAGAGGAAAAAATAAAAACATTAAATATTATATCAAGTTATCCTAATATAAAATTATCTTATATAACAAGTTCTAAAGGAGAAGAGTTATATAGATCTTCTATTTTAAAAGACTTAGAGTTAGAAGAAAATATAAATGACTTATTTAACAGTTCAAATATATATAATAAATTAAGATTATCATATATGTTAGATGATTATATTAAGTTTAATATACATAATAAAGATTTAGATAAATTATATTATAACTATAAAGATATAAATTATCTAACTTATGACAACGCTTATAAAAAAGTAGATGAAAATTTATTTAATAAATATATAGATAATAAATTAAATTTATCTTATTCAAGTTTAAATAATTTTTATAAGTGCAAATTTAGATTCTTCTTAAATGATATATTAAAACTAAATGAATTTGAGGAAACGTTTCATACAATAATAGGTAATTTATTTCATCATGTCTTAGAATGTGCTTTTAAACCTAATTTTGATTTTGATAAAGAGTTTAATAATTTCTTAATTGATAAGGAACTAAACTATAAAGAAAAATTCTTCATTAATAAATTAAAAGAAGATTTAAAGTTTATAATTGATGTTATAAATGAACAAGATAGTGAATCATCTTTAAATAAAGCTTATTATGAAAAGAAATTTGCTGTTAATAAAGATAATTCAATAAAAGTAACATTTAAAGGATTCATTGATAAGATAAAATATAGTGAATTTAATGGTAAGACAGTAGTTGCTATAATAGACTATAAAACAGGAAATCCTGATATAAACTTAGATAAAGTATATTATGGAATTGATATGCAACTACCTATATATATATACTTAGTTAAAAATTCAGAACTAATAAATGTAGAAATTGCCGGATTCTATCTTCAACACCTTCTTCCACCAATTGACAATTATCAAGAAGGAAAAGATTACTATACTGAAAGAAGAAGCAAATATAAATTAACTGGTTACTCTAATTCAAATAGAGATATATTAGAACTCTTTGATAAAAACTATGTTAAATCAAATATGATAAAAAGTATGAGTGTTACTTTAAAAGATGAATTTTCTTCTAATGCTAAAGTGTTAACTGATGAACAAATGGATAAATTAGTTAAACATGTTGACTTTAAAATAGATGAAGCAATAAAGGATATAGAATCTAGAGACTTCTCAATTAACCCTAAACAAATTGGAGACTATAGTGGTTGTGAGCACTGTCGTTTCAAAGATATATGTTATAAAAAAGAAGAAGATATTGTAAGATTAAAAGAAATAGATTATAAAGAATTCTTAGGAGGTGGGGATAATGCCTAAATGGACTGATGAACAACTAGATGCAATAACTCACGATAATTCTAATATAATTGTATCTGCAGGTGCAGGCTCTGGTAAAACTGCTGTATTATCTGAAAGAGTATTAGAAAAACTTAAAAAAGGTGTTAATATAGATGAGCTGTTAATACTTACATTTACTAATGCTGCTGCTCATGAAATGAAAGAAAGAATTAGAAGTAAAATATCTGAACATGATGAGTTAAAAGAACAACTTGATAAAATAGATTCAGCTTATATCACTACATTTGATTCATTTGCTTTATCAATCGTTAAAAAATACAACTATTTACTTAATGTAGGTAAGAATATATCTATAATAGATTCAAGTGTTATAGCTATTAAAAAAGACGAATTTATAGATGAAATATTTGAAAAATTATATAAGACTAATGATCCTGATTTCACTAAACTTATAAGTGATTTATATCTAAAAGATGATACTGAATTTAAAAAATCCATCTTAAGAATAAATGATAAATTAGATTTACTTTATAATAAAAAAGAATACTTAGATAGTTATTTAAATAATTTTTTTAGTGATGATTTCATAAACAATTCTATTAAAGAATATGAAAATTTATTATTTAAAAAAGTAGGTAAAATAAGTCTTATATATAATGAACTAGAGGAATACTTAGATAGTGATTTATATTCTAAATTAGAAAGTGTAATTGAACCTATTATTAACTCAAAAGATTATGATGAATTAAAAGAAAACATTAATGCTAAACTTCCAACTTTTAGAGGTTTAGATGAAGATGCTAAAAAGATTAAAGAAAATTTAAGTGAAACTATAAAAGAAGTTAAAAAAATGATGTCTTATGAGTCTTGTGATAAAATAAAAGAAGTTATAAAAGAATCATCCACATATATAAAAGCAATTATAAAAATAATTAATGAATTAGATAATTTAGTATCTAATTATAAATTAGATATAAACTATTATGAATTTAATGATATAGCTAAAATGGCTATAAAAGTATTAGATGAAAATGAAATAGTTAGAGAAAATTTAAAGAATTCACTTAAAGAAATAATGATAGATGAATATCAAGATACATCTGACTTACAAGACTTATTTATATCATATATAGAAAATAATAATGTTTATATGGTAGGGGATATAAAACAATCAATCTATAGATTTAGAAATGCTAACCCTATGTTATTTAAAGATAAATATGATAGTTATTCTAAAAAAATAGATGGTTATAAAATAGATTTAACTAAAAACTTTAGATCAAGAGAAGAAGTATTAAATAATATAAATCTTATATTTGAACTTATCATGAATGATAATATAGGTGGTGCTGAATATAAAGTATCTCATAAAATGAACTTTGGTAATCCGATGTACTTAAATAAGCTAGATAAACCTCAAGATAATAACTTAAATATTTTAAAATATAATTATGATACTAAAGAATATAAAAAACAAGAAATAGAAGCTTTTATAGTGCTTAGAGATATAGAGTCTAAAATAAAAAATAAATATCAAATATGGGATAAAGATCATTATAGAGACTGTATATATAGTGACTTTGCTATATTAATAGATAAATCAACTTCATTTGATTTATATAAAAAAATATTTGAATATAATGATATACCACTTCAAGTAGTAGCTGACATAACTCTTAATGATTCCGTAGATTTATATATAATTAAAAATATTATAAAATTAATCCTTAGTAATTCATTTGATACAAGCTTTAAATATTCATATGTAAGTGTACTTAGATCTTATCTGTTTAATATGAATGATAATGAAATATTTGAAAGTATTGTAGATAATAATTATAGTGGAGAACTACTTGATATTGTAAAATCAATTGATAGGACTAAAACTATTAAAGAAATTCTTGATGAAGTAATTACTAAGTTTAATTTCTATGAAAGAATGATTACTGTAGGTGATGTTAAAAAACATATTTTAGTAATTGATTATCTAACAGATTTAGCCTCTACTATGACAGATATAGGATACACTTTAGAAGAGTTTTCGAATTACTTAGATTTAATAGTGGAAGAGTCAGATAAATATAAAATAAAGGTTCCAATGAAAGATGATAAAGATGGAGTAAAAATCATGACTATTCATAAAAGTAAAGGACTTGAATTTCCGATTTGTTATTTTACAGAACTTACAAATCGCTTTAATATGCAAGATATAAATAATAGATTCTTATATGATAATAAATATGGAATAGTTACTCCAATGTTTGATAATGGTATTAGAACAACTATCTATAAAGATTTAGTAAAAGAATCATATATAAAAGAAAATATATCAGAGAGAATTAGGCTTTTCTATGTTGCTTTAACACGTGCTAAAGAAAAAATGATAATGGTTTTACCTAATAAAGAAATAGAAGATATAGACTTAAATGATGATGTTAAAATGAATTATAAATCACTTGCTGATATGATGTATTCAATAGATTATGTAACAGATAAATATTCTAGTGAAATCAATTTAGAAAATTTAAATCTATCTAAAAACTATAACTATTTAAAAGAATCAAATTATAAAGATAAC
>JAGAYJ010000009.1 GCA_017940575.1 Bacilli bacterium
GATTACCTGGTGATATAGTTATGTATAATAACAATACTTTATATATAAATGATAAAGCAGTAGAAGAAAATTATACTAGAAAAGCTACTGATGATTTTAAATCTGATAAAGTACCAGATAATATGTACTATGTACTTGGAGATAATAGATCTAACTCACTTGACAGTAGATATATAGGATTTGTTAGCAAAGAAGATATTGAAGGTGTTGTTAATATAAGTATAATTCCACCAAAAATAATAAAATAATTGTTGCATTATTGAAAAATTTAGTGTATATTAAATATGTACTTAACTCTTGGATTTAAGAGTCTCCGACTTTTTTCTCAGAATTAAGCGAATATTAAGAAAGGAGAATATTTATGGCATTAACAAAAGAAAAGAAAGAAGCAATCGTTAAAAAATATGCTAGAAAAGCTGGTGACACTGGTTCTGCAGAAGTTCAAATAGCTATTTTAACAGAAGAAATTAACGAACTTACTGAACATTTAAAAGAACATAAACATGATCATCATTCAAGAAGAGGACTTCTTAAGAAAGTTGGTCAAAGAAGAAGCATGCAAGAATATTTAAAGAAACAAGATATTAACCGTTACAGAGAATTAATTGCAAGCTTAGGTTTAAGAAAATAATAATATAGTAGGCACTCTTTTTTGAGTGTCTTTCTTTTGGAGGAAATATGAATATATTTGATGTTTACATAACAAAAGTATTTACAGTAGATAATATTGAATATAAGCCTCACTTTATTACAACTCGTCATGCACAATATACAAGAACAACTATAGTATTAAGAAAAGAAAAATATGGTAGTGTTAAGTATTATGATTTACTTGCTAATAGATATATTGAGCATGATTTATTTCATTGCGATATAGGTGATGAGGTTATAGGAATTGAAAAAATGTATGTTAATTTAGCAGAACATATTGGTTATCATGGACATAAAAATGTAAGTAAAAGAAAAGTTTTAGGTTTAGTAAAAAAGAAAGCGCAAGAAGATAGTAAACAATAAGAAAAGAGGTAAAGAATGAAAAAAGTATTTAAATTAAATTTTAGAGGAAGAGAATTAGTAGTTGAACATGGTGAAGTTGCTAAACAAGCAAATGGATCAGTTCTTGTTAGATATGGTGATACAGTAATACTATCTACTGTTGTTGTATCTAATAATGCCAATGTTTTATCTGACTTTTTCCCATTAATGGTTTTATATCAAGAAAAACTATATTCAGTAGGTAAAATACCTGGTGGATTTATTAAAAGAGAAGGAAGACCTACAGATGCTGCAACACTTGCTGCACGTATGATCGATAGACCAATGAGACCAATGTTCCCAGAAGACTTTAGAAATGAAGTTCAAGTTGTAAATACAGTTTTATCAGTAGATAATAATAATTCTCCTGAGTTAACTGCTATGTTTGGTTCATCACTTTGTACATGTATTTCTAAAATACCATTTGATGGTCCAATTGCAGGTGTTAAAGTAGGTAGAGTTAATGGAGAATTTATAATTAACCCAACACCAGATGAGTTAGAACAATCTGATATTGATTTAACTGTAGCTGGTACTAAATACGCTATAAATATGGTTGAAGCAGGATCAAAAGAAGTATCTGAAGATGATATGTTAGATGCTTTAATGTTTGGACATGAAGCTATTAAAGAATTATGTAATTTCCAAGAAGAAATCATCAAAGAAATTGGTGTAGAAAAAATGGAATATGAGAAATTGGAGATTACTGATGAGTTACGCGAAAATGTAAAATCACTTGCTTCTGAAAAATTAGATAAAGCAATGCGTATTAAAGAAAAATTAGAAAAATATGCTGCTATAGATGCTGTTAAAGAAGAGGTTGTAAATAAATATATAGAAGATAATAGTGTTTTAGATAAAGATGAATTAAATATTTTAGTTACTAAAGTTAAATTAGTTTTAGAATCAATTGAATATGATATATTTAGATCTATTACAGTTGATGAGAAAACTAGAGCTGATGGACGTAGTATGACTGAAATTAGACCTTTATCTACAGATATAGACTTACTTCCAAGAACACATGGCTCTGCCTTATTTACTCGTGGTGAGACTCAAGCACTAGCAATCACTACACTTGGTGCTTTAAACGAATATCAAGTATTAGATGGAATTAGTTTAGAAGCTGAAAAACACTTTATGCTACACTATAACTTTCCAGCATTCTCAGTAGGCGAGACTGGAAGATATGGAAGCCCAGGAAGAAGAGAAATAGGCCATGGTGCTTTAGGAGAAAGATGTCTAAAACAAGTAATGCCTTCAGAGGAGGAATTTCCATATACTGTACGTGTAGTATCAGAAATACTTGAATCAAATGGATCTAGTTCACAAGCTACTATATGTGCTGGATGTATGTCTTTGATGGCTGCAGGTGTACCAATTAAAGCTCCAGTTGCTGGTATTGCTATGGGATTAATTACATCAAAAGATGGATCTAACTATACAATTTTAACTGATATTCAAGGTATGGAAGATCACTTAGGAGATATGGACTTTAAAGTTGGAGGAACTAGAAATGGTATTTGTTCACTTCAAATGGATATCAAAATAAAAGGTATAACTAAAGAAATATTAAAGGAAGCTTTATATCAAGCAAAAGATGCTCGTATGGAAATATTAGATGTTATGGAAGCTCAAATTAAAGAACCTAGAAAAGAAGTTTCTAAATATGCTCCAAAAACAATGATATTTAAAATTAATCCAGATAAGATAAAAGATGTTATTGGTAAAGGTGGAGAGATGATTACTAAGATTATCTGTGAAGCATCAGGAGTTGATGCTGTAAACGACGTTAATGCTGTTAAGGTTGACTTAGAAGATGATGGTAGAGTAATTATTTATCACACTGATAAAGAAGTTATTGATAAGACTGCTAATATGATTAAAGATATAACAAGAGAAGTGGAAGAAGGAGAAATCTATAAAGGAAAAGTTGTTAAAGTAGAAGACTTTGGATGCTTTGTAGAATTATGGCCTGGATGTGAAGGATTAGTACATGTATCTCAATTAGATACTAAACGTACTGAAAAAGCAAGTGATCTTGTTAAAGTTGGAGATGAAATAGTTGTTAAATCCTTAGGATATGATAAAAAAGGAAGACTTAACTTATCTAGAAAAGAAGCTATAAAATAAGCTTCTTTTTTTATTCTGTTAAGTTGGTGTAAATATATATAAAAATACTTTTAATTTATAATATTTATGGTTATAATAAAGATAGGAGAGTGAATGTATGAAGAATTTTTTTATAATTGTCTTAATGCTTTTGATTGTAATCGGAACATGCTTTGGAATTAAAGCTGAAATTGATGCTTTTAACAACAAATATAATCCTACATCAAATGTACAAGAAGCCCAAGATATTATAGACAAGGCAAAAGACACAGTAGACGATGTAAATGAAAAAGTAGAAGAAGATTTAGATATGTCTGAATTAGAATATTAAGCAATTTTAATTGCTTTTTTTATACTTATTAGTGTATAATTATATATAGAATGAATAATAGGGGAAGATAATATGAGTACATTAAATGAAAAAGAACTAAATTTAATAGATAAATATTTTAGAGCTTGTAATTACTTATCAGTTGGACAACTTTATCTTAAGGATAATCCATTACTTAGACGTCCTTTAACACTTGATGATGTAAAGCATAATATAGTTGGTCACTGGGGAACTGTACCTGGTCAAAACTTTATATATACTCATCTTAATCGAGTTATAAAAAAATATGATTTAAATATGCTTTATATCTCTGGGCCTGGTCATGGTGGTAATGCGATGATTGCAAACACTTATCTAGAAGGTTCTTATAGTGAAGTTTATCCTAATATTACTGAAGATGAAGCTGGAATGCAAAAATTATTTAAACAATTTTCATTTCCCGGCGGAGTATCAAGCCATGTTGCGCCTGAGGTACCTGGTTCTATTAATGAAGGCGGAGAACTTGGATATAGCTTATCACATGCACTAGGTGCTGTTTTAGATAATCCTGATTTAATAGTTGCTTGTACTGTTGGAGATGGTGAAGCTGAAACTGGACCACTCGCAACAAGTTGGAACATAAATAAGTTTATTAATCCAGCTACTGACGGAGCAGTACTTCCAATACTTCATTTAAATGGTTTTAAAATATCTAACCCAACAGTATTATCTAGAATATCTAAGTTAGAGTTAGATTGCTTATTTAAAGGATATGGCTGGTTACCTCTTTATGTAGAAGGAAATGACCCTTTGAAAATGCATGAAGTTATGGCAACAGAACTTGATAAAGCAATTGAGAGAATTAAAAAGATTAAAAAGACTGCTAAAGAGAATCCTAATGCACCAAGACAACTATGGCCTATGATAATACTTCGTACACCAAAAGGATGGACTGGACCTAGTGAAGTTGATGGTAAAGCAATTGAAGGATCTTTTAGAGCGCATCAAGTACCAGTTGTTGTAAATAATGAAGAGACACTAAATATACTTGATAAATGGCTTAGAAGTTATAAACCAGAAGAATTATTTGATGAGGCTGGTAAATTAAAAGAAGAAATTAAAGAGATTATTCCTGATAAAGAACATACAATGGGATTAAATAAACACGCTAATGGAGGAATACTTCTTAAAGAACTACGTGTTCCTATTTTTAAAGATTATGCTTTAGATATAAAAGAACATGGTGAAGTTATCGCTCAAGATATGATGGAGTTAGGTAAATTTATAGGCGGCATTGTTAAAGAAAACGAAGATAATAAAAACTTTAGAATATTTGGCCCAGATGAGGCAATGAGTAATAGACTTAACTATACTTTTAATGAAACAAATAGACAGTGGGAGCTTCCAGTTGGCGAGAATGATGAGTTTATGTCTAAAAGTGGTAGAGTAATAGATTCATATCTATCTGAACACTTATGTGAAGGAGCTTTAGAAGGATATTTACTTACAGGAAGACATGGATTTATGCATAGTTATGAAGCATTTGTAAGAATAGTTGATTCAATGGCTTCACAACATGCTAAATGGTTAAAAGTAACACGTAATCTTCCATGGAGAAGACCTATTGCAAGTCTTAACTATGTACTTACATCTCATATATGGCAACAAGATCATAATGGTTATACTCATCAAGATCCAGGTTTTTTAAATCACTTAGTTACTAAAAAAGCAGATATATCAAGAATATATTTACCTCCTGATACAAACTGCTTACTATCTTGTTTTGATCACTGTATTAAAACTAAAAACTATATAAATGTAATTGTAGCATCTAAACATCCACGTCCACAATGGCTTTCTTATGAAGAAGCAGTAAAACATTGTACAGAAGGTGTTGGAATATGGAAATGGGCAAGTAATGATGAAGGTAGTGAGCCTGATATCGTAATGGCATGTTGTGGTGATACACCAACACTAGAAACACTTGCTGCTGTAAAAATATTAAGAGAAAATTTTCCTGAGATAAAGGTTCGTGTTGTAAATGTAGTTGACTTAATGAGATTACAATCACTAGAAGAACATCCACACGGACTATCTTGTCAAGAATATAATGCTATATTTACGAGTGATAAACCAATTATATTTGCTTTCCACGGATATCCTCATTTAATTCATCAATTAACTTATAAAAGAGATAATAAAGAATTACATGTTCATGGATATTTAGAAGAAGGTACTATTACAACTCCATTTGATATGAGAGTTCAA
>JAGAYJ010000010.1 GCA_017940575.1 Bacilli bacterium
AGGTGATATTACAAATAATGGAAAAGTAACACAATCTTTAAATACATCAACTAAATCTTATACAATTCCAAAGGGATATCATGATGGAACTGGATCAGTTAGTTTAACAACTGAGGAAAAAACAGTTACTGCATCACGTTCAGCTCAAACAGTAACACCAACAAGTGGAAAAGTACTATCTAAAGTTACAGTTAATAAATATCCTGATGCAACAGGTACATATACTGCAAAATCAAGGGGTTCTGCACTTGATATGGGAACTACTAATAATTATAGATATGTAAATACTAATTCAGTTCCAAATAGTAATAGTGAAACATATAATGTTACAAGTAATGGTAAAAAAGATATGGGGGCAACTAACAACTATAGATATGTAAATGTTAATGTCTCAAGTGATGTTAAACATGCCGTAACAGTTAAAGCTAGAGCTTTAAGAAATCAAAGTAGTACAGAAGCAGATCCACTTACAGTATATGTAGAGATTAGTGTTGATGGCACATTAAAAAGTAGTAATGAAGTTACACATCATTTGGGTGGTGATGATAAAAGATATATATGGAGTGGATATACTCAAATAGATACTACAATATAGTCAATTTTAATTATTAGATTTAATAATGTAACTATAAATATTATTAACAGGTTATTTAATTAAATTATATAAAAAAGAACTTATAAAAGTTCTTTTTCTATTTCATTAATCTCATCATCATTTCATTCATTTTATCTTTTAATGCATCTTTATTAATATTAAGAAGAAGCTTATGATTTTGAATTAATGTCTCCCCATTAATCATTACTGTATCTATATTAATAACCTCTGTATTATGAACAATATTATTTATTATATCATCACTAGGATATGAATTAATTGTATTCATATCAAGTATTATAATATCAGCTTTCTTATCAACCTCAATACTTCCTATCTCTTTTTCTAAACCTAGTGCATAAGCACCATTAATAGTTGCCATTTTAAGTACATCATAAGAGTTCATTGATAAAGGATTTTTATGTAGTCCTTTTTGAAGTAAATCTACTAAAGACATATGGTAAAACATATTTAAGTTATTACCACTTCCTTGTCCATCAGTACCTAAGCAAATATTTAAAGTGTTATTATATTTGTCTATATCAGCTATACCGCATCCTAAATTTAAATTACTAATTGGATTATGACATATACTAATATCTTTTTTATTTAATAGTTTTAAATCTTTATCAGATATAAATGTTCCGTGAGCAAGTACAAGTTTATTTCTTAAAAGTCCAACCTTATTTAAAGCCTTAACAGGACTTTTATGATATTCTTTTTTAATTTTTTTAACTTCATCTTCATTCTCACAAAAATGAATATGTACTGGAACATTATATGAAAGCGCGAGTTCACTACATTCTTTTAAGTATTTTTTTGAACATGTATACATAGAGTGAGGAGAAACCATAAAACTTACTAAATCATTATCTTTATATTTTTCATATAATTTTTTAAATGTTTCAATTCTTTCAGTTCCTTTATCATCATTATCCATTAAACACTCAGAAAAAATACTTCTAACTTTTGTTTGAACAATTGCGTTAATTGCAGCTTCACTTGAAAAATACATATTATTAGAACAAGTTGTACCAGACTCTAACATTTCTAAAATAGAAAATAAAGTAGCAAAATATACATCTTCATCTGTCATAGTAGATTCTATTGGCCATATTTTTTTATTTAACCAATCATTTAGAGTTAATTCATCATTAGTAGCTCTAAATAAACTCATACCTAAATGTGTATGTGCGTTAATAAGCCCTGGCATAACTATTTTATTAGATGCATCTATAATAACATCAGCATCTCCCTGATAGTCTACTGTTAAATCTTTAATTACATTATCTTCAATTACAATGTCTAACTTTTCAAACTTTTCAAGTTTTTTTTCATCCATTGTAATTACTATTCCACCTTTAATGACCTTTCTCATATTCTCACCTAGTTTAATTATACAATAAAATGTTAAAAAGAAAAAGATGTAATATTTTATATTTATTCTTAATTGTTTGTCATATTTTGTCGTATGAAAAATCTTGATTATAAAAATTCTATAGATTATAGTAAATGACATTGGAGATGATTAAATGAACTTTTATAATGAAATTAAACAGGAGCTAATTAATAACGAAATATATAAGAAAGTTAAAGACTATAGTAAAAATAGATCAGATTTAATGACTTATTATAATGTTGGTAAAATATTAATAGAAGCACAAGGAGGTGAGGAAAGAGCTAAGTATGGAAATAGTTTAATTAAGAAATATTCAAAAAAACTTGTTGCAGAAGTTGATAAAAAATATGGAGAAAGAAATTTAAGAAACATGCGTAAATTCTATTTGATATTTAAAGATGAGATTTGGAACGCAGTGCGTACCAATTTATCTTGGACACATTTTAGAGTATTATTAACATTAAATAATTTTGATGAAATTAATTACTATATTGAATTAGCAAATAAGCAAAATTTAGGATATAGAGAATTAGAAACAAGAATAAAAAATAATGAGTATGAAAGACTTCCTAATAATACAAAAGAAAAAATGATTGAAGAGAGTAAATTAGAAATACAAGACTTAATAAAAAATCCAATTGTAATAAGTAGTAATGGAAGAGAAATTGTAAGTGAGAAAATTCTTAAACAACTTATTTTAGAAGACTTAGATAATTTTTTAAAGGAACTTGGCCCAGGCTTTTCATACATAGAAAGTGAGTATAAAATTAAAATTGAAAATAGATATAATTATATAGATATACTTCTTTATAATTTTATATATAATTGTTATGTTGTGGTTGAGTTAAAAGTAACTGAACTCAAAAAAGAGCATTTAGGTCAAATACAATTTTATATGAACTATATAGATAAAAATTTAAAACTACCTAGTCAAGATAAGACAATAGGAATTATTATTACCAAAAAGGGTAATGATTATGTGATTGAATATTCTAGTGATGATAGAATATATAAGACATCTTATATATTAAATTAATATGTGTAAAGAAAAGTATTTCAATATAAATAATAACTAATTTATGATATAATATTTAAGGAAGGTGTTAAGTATGAAGAAAGTAACCATTTTAGCGCTTCATCTAGGATATGGTGGTATTGAAAAGTGTATTTCAACTCTTGCAAATATGTTGTCAAGTGACTTTGAAGTAAATATTATATCAACATATAAACTATATGAAAAACCAAGCTTTGATATAGATAGTAATGTTAAAATAACTTATTTAATGGATAAAGGTCCAAATAAATTAGAAATAAAAGAAGCTTTAAAAAGCTTTAAATTAGTAAGTTTAGTAAAAGAATTAATAAAAGCAAGAAAAATACTTAAAGATAAAAAAGTATTAATGATTGATGCTATTAAAAATTGTGATAGTGACTATATAATATCAACAAGAGATATTCATAATTTATGGTTAGGTAAATATGGTAGAAAAGATTCTATAAAAATAGGCTGGGAACATAATGACCATAATAATAAAGAAAAATATATTAACAAAATAGTTAAATCAGTAAGTAATTTAGATTACTTTATATTACCTTCAAAAGAGTTAACAGAGGAATATCAAAAATTACTTCCAAATATAAAATGCTTATATATTCCAAATACACTAGATTATTATCCAAATAGAGTATCAGAGGTAGATAATCATAACATTGTATCAGTAGGTAGATTATCAAGTGAAAAAGGATATTTAGACTTAATAGATGTAATGAATATAGTCGTAAAAAAATATCCAGATGCAATTTTAAATATAATTGGTGATGGAGAAGAAAAAGAAGAAATAAATAATAGAATAAAAGAATACATGCTTGAAGATAATGTTAAATTACATGGATTTAGGGATAAAGAATATATAAATTCAATTCTTTCTAAATCAAGCGTATATGTAATGACATCTTTCACTGAATCATTTGGTATAGTTTTACTTGAAGCATTTTCATTTGGTATACCAACAGTGGCATTTTCCTCTGCTAGAGGAGCTAGAGAACTTATCAGCAATAACTGGGATGGATTCTTAATTGAAAATAGAGATAAAGATGCTATGGCAAGAAAAATATGTGAATTACTATCTAATCAAAATAGAAGAATTATAATGGGTGCTAATGGATATAAAAAGTCACTAGAATATAGCACTTCTAAAGTAAAAGAAGAGTGGCTTAAGATAATAAAGTAGGTGGGTTATGAAAAAAGTTTTATTCATATCAAGTACTGGAGGACATTTAACTGAGTTATTAGAACTTAAAGGTATGTTTAAAAAGTATGATTATACAATTATTACTGAAAAAACTAAATCTAATAATTCACTTAAAGAAGAGTATCCAGGCAAAGTACACTTTGTAATGTATGGAACACGTCATAAAAAAATAAGATATATATTTGTTGTTCTAGCTAATATATTTATTAACTTTTATTATTTTTTAAAAATAAGACCAGATGTAGTTATATCTACAGGTGCTCATACAGCTGTACCAATGTGTATACTAGCTAAATTATTTAGAAAAAAAGTAATTTATATAGAAACTTTTGCAAACATTAAAACTAAAACAATAACTGGAAGAATTTTATATAAATTTGCTGATTTATTTATTGTACAGTGGGAGAGTATGTTAGAGTTATATCCTAAAGCAGTATATGGAGGTTGGATATTTTGACACTTGTAATATTAGGTACTCAAGATAAAGAGTTTACACGTCTACTTAAAATGGTAGAAGATGAGATAAAAAAAGGTCTTATCAAAGGTGAAGTAATAGTTCAAGCAGGACAAACAAAATATAAAAGTAATTATATGGAAATACTTGATTTAATACCAAATACTAAGTTTAATAAACTAATAAAAGAATCAGACCTTGTAATCACACATGGTGGTGTTGGATCAATTATATCAGCTTTAAAACATAATAAAAAGGTAATAGCTGTACCAAGACTTTCTAAGTATGGTGAACACGTAAATGATCATCAACTTGAAATTGTTGAAGAATTTGGTCGCCTTGGATATATAAAAAGTGCAACCAACAAAAGAGAACTTACAAAAGCACTAGAAGAGATAGATAGTTTTGAAGGAACAAAATATAAATCAAATAATAATAAAATGATAAAGTTAATAGAAGACTTTATTGATAATATATAGGAGGATTTATGAATGAATTTAAAATAGCCGTTATATCAAAAGATGGTGATGCAAAATATTACCCAATAGATGACAATGATACATATCATGCATATTATTTAGAGCTATATGCAAAAGAGCATTATCAATTACCTGATAATGTAGATACGAGAAGTGCAAATAGTATTGCTTTATTCTTAAGAAATCAAGGTAATGTAATATTTTTAAATATAACAACATATAAAGAAAATATCTTAAAACAACATGGTAGAAATGGTATTATAATAATACCTGATATAATAACTGATCAACAAGAAAAAGCCATTTTAGAGTTAAATGATAAAATTCAAAATTTTGATTCAATTCAAATATGGCATAATTTTATAAGTGAGACTGATTGTTCAATGACTGTAAGACATACAAATGAAGAAGTTAGAAAATTATTCCCAGGATTTTTAGAATATTATAAGGAAAATCAAAATGCTAGAAAATCTAAATGATAAACAACTAGAAGCAGTAAAGATTACTGAAGGACCTCTTTTAGTACTTGCAGGTGCTGGTTCAGGTAAGACTAAAGTATTAACTACAAGAATTGCTTATTTAATTAAAGAAAAGAATGTAGATCCATACAATATTTTAGCTATTACATTTACTAATAAAGCAGCTAAAGAGATGAAAGAAAGAATTATTAACTTAATTGGTAGTATTGGATATAGTATGCAAATATCTACATTCCATTCATTTGGATTATCTATCATAAAAGATAATTATGAACTTTTAGGCTATAAACCAAATTTCACTATATTAGATAGTGATGATACTTTAACGCTTATTAAAAAGATACTTAAGGATATGAATATAGATCCTAAAATATATAATCCTAAAGCTATAAAAAATAGTATATCAAGCGCTAAAAATGAACTAATCGATTCTAAAAAATATTCTAAATATGTTGGAAGTGAATTTGAATCAATTGTACTTGATGTTTATAAACAATATGAGAGTAGACTTATATCTAATAATGCACTTGATTTTGATGACCTACTTATGAAACCAATTGAGTTATTTAACAATAATCCTAGTGTTTTAAAAGAGTATCAAGAAAGATTTAAATATATATTAATTGATGAGTATCAAGATACAAATGAAGCACAATACCTACTTACTAAAATGTTATCGGCTAAATATAAAAATATATGTGTTGTTGGAGATGACTCACAAGCAATATACTCTTGGCGTGGCGCTAATTATAGAAATATCCTAAACTTTGAAAAAGACTATAAAGATACTAAAGTAGTATACTTAGAGGAAAATTATAGATCAACTAAAACTATATTAAATGCTGCTAATAGTGTTATTAAAAATAATGTTGATAAAAAAGAAAAAAACTTATGGACTAATAATGAAGAAGGAGTAAAAATAACTTACCATAAAGCTTTATCAGAAGTAGATGAAGCATGTTATGTTAGAGATGAAGTTAAAAAACTAATTAAAGATGGAATAAGCCCTTCTGATATAGCTATCCTATATAGAACTAATGCTCAATCACGTGTTATGGAAGATGCTATGTTAGAAAGTCAAATTCCATATAAAGTAATAGGAAGCTTTTATTTCTATAATAGACGTGAGATTAAAGATTTAATTAGTTATTTAAAACTTATATATAATAATGATGATGATACTTCTTTAATTAGAATAATCAACACTCCAAAAAGAGGAATAGGACTTAAAACAATTGAAAATTTATCTATAAAAGCATTAGAAAATAATACATCTATGTATAATTCAATTGATAGTGGTAAAGAACTTATTTTTAAAAACTTAATTGAAGAATTAAAATTAGAACAAGATAAATTATCATTAACAGAACTTGTTGATTTAGTGCTTAACAAGTCTGGTATGAAAGAAGAACTTGTCAAAGAAAACTCAATTGAAGCAGATATAAGACTAGAAAACTTAGAAGAGTTTAAATCAATTACAAGAAGCTTTGAAGAAGCAAATGGTATTATTTCTTTAGGAGAATTCTTAGAGCAAATCACACTTGTATCAGATATGGAAGAACATAAGAATAACGATAATGTAGTAACACTTATGACTATTCATTCAGCTAAAGGATTAGAGTTTGAAAATGTATTTATAATAGGTATGGAAGAAGGAATATTTCCACATAAAAACTCAAGTGATTTAAGAGAAGACTTAGAAGAAGAAAGAAGACTTTGTTATGTTGCAATAACACGTGCAAAGAAGAATTTATATTTAGTAAATGCTAAAAAAAGAATGATATTTGGTGAGACTTCTTATAACATGCCAAGTAGATTTATTAATGAAATAGATCAAAATTGCCTAAATGTTGACAGTAAAGTTGAAGAAAAATTTGACAAAACATCAATGATTAGTGATACAATAGATTATAGTGTAGGGGATAAAGTAGAACATGATACTTATGGAGTAGGTATAATTGTATCTATGGATAAATCAATTGTAACTATTGCATTCCCACATCCTATTGGAATTAAGAAAATGATTAAAGGACATAAGTCTATAAGGAAGGTGTAGAATATGGAAAACGTTTTAAAAGGGATATCAGATATACCTGAAAATTTTAAAGGCTTTATACTAGAACACAGTGATAATGCATTACTTTGGATATGTTTATTCTTTGGAGGAATAATAGTATTCTGGTTAACATTTAATGCCTTAAACAAAAATAAGTAGAAATACTTATCTTTCCTTGTCCCATAGCCAAGCGGTAAGGCCTCTGACTCTGAATCAGATATTTCGTTAGTTCGAATCTAACTGGGACAGCCAATAAAAAAATAACTTCCTATTAGGGAAGTTTTTTTTATAATAAAGGTGTTGTTGATATGGACCTTTTAAATAAAGTAGCTAATATAATAATTATAATTGCAATAATTTTAACTATTATGTTATATAATAATTTCGATAAATATGGAACATTCTTATAACTTCCTATAAAGGTTTTTTCAATTAAAGTATATTAATATAAAATTTAAGCAACCATTAAATTATTAGATTCATCAAATAATTCAATAGGAATACATGAGATTTCTTCTAAATAAAATGGCTTTTTATTTTCTATAAGATAATTGATTTTTTCACTTGCCATCCAGCTTTGAGGCGCACATTTAATATTATTTTTATCGGTATCGCTTATAACTAATCCCAGTAAGCAATTAATCTTTTCATATATTTTTAGTAGTCCATAATCGCCATCGTATAAGCTTCCGTATTTTTTAGGCTGTAGGTTATATAAATATGTATTAAATCCTTTTAATATATCTAAAAGTAGATGGAAAGTAGTTATTCTATATTGTAGTGATTCATTATCATTAATTTCACTCAATAAGATATTGTTAAATTTTTTAACATTATTTTTTATATACTTATATTTTTTAGATTTAGATTTAATATAATTTGGAATAAATAAATCAATATTAGTTTTATGTAAGCCCACTAAGTGAAAAAAATTATCATTTTTAAACTTTATAATAATTGGATATTTATTACCTCTTTTAATAATATAAACGTTTTTCTTTATTTCTTCGTAAGTATCAATTAATTGTTGTAATAACATTTATACACCTCATTTCTAAAAAAAATAGAACTTATCATTAGATAAGTTCTATAGTGGCTGCCTAATTAGATATTAGGCTATGGGTGCTTCTATTTTGCGCATTATAACAAAATTATAAACCGCCGAAGCTAGGCTGGGGCCACTGCCTCCCGTTAATAATATTATACTATAAATAAATAATATTATACAATTAAATTATAACACAATTCAAAAAATGTGCGTTAATAATTTTGATAGAACTTATTATAATTTAAAATTATAGCTTTGTCAAATTACATTTAATATTTTTTATACTGCACTAAACAAATAATAACACAAAACTATGTTCGTGTCAATTAATATATAAAAAATATATATTTTATTATTTATTTTTGGTATAATATTAATGGTGATTATAGTGATAAATAAAAGAATTGAAGAGTTAGTAAATATCTTAAATGAAGCGAGCAAAAATTATTATGAACTTGACAATCCAACTATAACAGATCAAGAGTATGATGATTTATATAGAGAGTTAGAAAATTTAGAAAAAGAATATCCTGAACTAATTCCATCAAATTCTCCAACTAAAAGAGTAGGAGGTAAAGTAATTGATGAATTTTCTAAAGTAGAGCACACTGTTCCTATGATGTCACTAGGTGATATCTTTAATGAAGATGAGGTTAGAGAATTTGACGCAAGAGTTAAAAAAACTATATCTAATCCAACTTATGTATGTGAACTTAAAATAGATGGATTATCTGTATCTTTACTATACAAAGATGGAAAGTTAGTTAGAGGCGCAACTAGAGGTAATGGTGTTGTTGGAGAAGATATAACTCATAATGTAGAAACTATTAAAAATATTCCTTTAAATATTGATTTCAAAGATGAAATTGAAGTTAGAGGAGAAATATATATGCCTAAGAAATCTTTCTTAAAATTAAATGAAGAAAGAAGAAAAAATAATGAAGCAGAGTTTGCTAACCCTAGAAATGCAGCAGCAGGATCAGTTAGACAATTAGATAGTAGTATTGCTGCAAAGAGAAATTTATCAACATTTATTTATCACTTACCAGAAAGTAATAAATATAATATTAAATATCATCATGAAGCATTAGATTTTATGAAAAGCTTAGGATTTAATGTTAACTCAAGTATAAAGTTATGTAACAATATTGATGAGGTAATTGACTATATAGATTTTTGGACAAAGGAACGTCCTAATCTACCTTATGAAATTGATGGTATTGTAATTAAAGTAGATAACTTATCTGATCAAGAAAAACTAGGTTTTACAGCTCGTACTCCTAAATGGGCAATTGCTTATAAATTCCCTGCAGAAGAAGTTTTAACTAAATTAACTAATATAGAGTTTTGCGTTGGTAGAACTGGTAAGATCACACCACGTGCTGACTTAAATCCAGTACATGTTGCTGGTTCTATAATTAGAAGTGTAACACTTCATAATGAAGATTATATAAAAGAAAAAGAAATAATGATTAATGATACGGTTGCAATTCATAAAGCAGGAGATGTTATACCTGAGGTAGTAAGAGTTATAAAGGAAAGAAGAAATGGTAGTGAGATTCCATTTAAAATGATTACTAACTGTCCTATATGTGGTACAAACTTAGTAAAAAAAGAAAATGAAGCAAACTATTTCTGCCCAAATAATAATTGTGATGCTAGAAAAATAGAAGGATTAATTCACTATGCATCAAGAAATACAATGAATATAGAAGGCTTTGGAGATGAGATAGTAGAGGACTTCTTTAATATGGGATATTTAAAGTCAATTCCTGACTTTTATAAATTAGATAAATATAAAAAAGAATTAATGGAGTTAGAAGGATTTGGTGTAAAGAGTATTAATAATTTATTAGATTCTGTTGAAAATAGTAAATCAAATTCTTTAGAACAACTTTTATTCGCATTAGGTATTAGACATGTTGGTAAAAAAATAGCAAAAATTATAGCTAGTCAATTTAAAACTATGGATAATATAATAAACGCTAAAGTAGAAGATATAGAATCAATTGATGATATAGGAAGTATTATAGCATTATCTATTAGAGAATTCTTTGATAATGAGTCTAATATAGATATGATTAATGAGTTAAAAGAATTAGGTATGAATATGGAATATATCGGATCTGGTATTGAAGAAAAAGAAGATTTTTTAAATAAAACATTTGTCTTAACTGGAACACTAACTCAAATGGGTAGAAATGAAGCAAGTGAGTTAATTGAATCTAAAGGTGGTAAGGTAACAAGTTCTGTTACTAAAAAAACATCAGTTGTCATAGTAGGAGATAGTCCTGGTAGTAAATATGATAAAGCAAAAGAGTTAGGTATTACTATATGGAGTGAAGAAGAATTTTTAAATCATTTGTCTTAAGACTTTTCAAATTAATTATTAAATGATAAAATATAGTAGAAAGTAGAGGTGTATATAATGAATAATAAAGGTTTTGCTATAACAGGATTTATATACACTATTTTTGCAATTTTTATTATTTTAATGATTGCTATTTTAAATATGTTTAATTCAAGAAAAAACATACTTGATAAGCTTAAAAGTGGTGTTTTAGAAGAAGTAAATAAAAAAACAACAACTCCCGTTCAAAAATTTGAAAGCACAAATGAAATTCAAGAGTTTTATGCCTATAAAACAGGTTTTTATAAAGTCTTTATAACAAGCCCAAAGGTTGATGGTTATAGTTTAATAATGACATTTGAAATATTTTTAAATGAGTCAGAAGTATTATATATGAGAGTTGGTAGTCCAAGTTATAATAACAATAATACTGAAATATCTTTTGATAAAGCATTTGCTACAGATAATATAATAGCGTCATCACAGGCTAATACATCTAGTAATAGCGTTGAAAATAAATATGCTAAAATTATAAATAATCGTGTTGTTTATAATGTTTATAATGATATGGTAAATGAAAGTGATAGTAAAATTGAGATAACTTCAATTAATAAAGCTAAAGAAAATGAAGACTTAAATAGAGTTCAATATGTAAAAGATTGTATTCATGGTGGAAGTGGTACAAGACCAAATTCATGGTCTGAATTTAAAGTTTTAGTTAATGGTGTTAATATTGCAAAAGGTTTAATACCTACAGTAACTCCTGGTACTTCTTCTAAAACTCCTCTTGAAAATATGACTGATATTAAAACAGGTACATATGTGCAAGCAAATACAACAACAGATGAAGCATGTGCAACAATTGATTTAGGTAGAACATATAATATTGATTCTATTCAAGTTATTCATGAATCAGATCAAACTGCATATGGAAATAAATTATATGTATCTAGTGATAATAATGAATATAAGTTAATTAGAAATATAGATGAATTAGAGGATAGTAACGGTATAATTGTTGATGCTTATGAAAAAAAGCATGTAAAAAAAGTTGGTAATATATATGCACCTGTTAAAACATTTGAAGGAGCTACATGGCTTAGGGTTCACTATCAAAATACTTTAGATGGTACTCTATTTTGGGATGCTAAAGCACAAATACTTACAGAAGGTGGATATGAAGCTCTTCACAAACAAAGTATTTTATATAATTTGGAACAATATAAAAATAAAAGTGGTCAATTTGAATTTATGTTAGAGTATTCTGATGTTTATGGATATAATAGATGGATTCAAACATCTAATCCAGTTACAGAATCAGAAAATGTTACAGGATATAAAAATGTCAGAACTTCTTGGACTACAACAAAATGGTATGGACTTGCTCTATCTAGTTCAGGAAATACTCTAATAGATGGCAATCAAGGCAGCAACTGGTGGTATTCTGTTGGTACATTAAAGCCACATCAAGGTGGAATACCTGTATATACTGGTGCAATATCTAAAGGATCATCTTCATTGTGGGTTAGAATAGATAATTTATAAAAAGAATCTTTTTAAGATTCTTTTTTTAGTATTTCATCTACTATTCCATAATCAAGAGCTTCATCCGCACTTAAAAAATGATCTCTCTCTGTATCACAGGATACTCTTTTAATATTTTGACCAGTATTTAAAGATAAAAGTTTATTCATTTTATCCTTAAGTTTTAAAATTCTCTCAGCTGCTATTTTAATCTCAGTAGCTTGTCCTTCACAACCTCCAAGTGGCTGATGTATCATAACTTCACTATTAGGTAGAATATATCTTTTACCTTTTTCACCACTGCTTAGTAAGAATGCTGCCATAGATGCTGCCATTCCAACGCATATAGTAGAAACATCTGATTTAATAAAATTCATTGTATCATATATAGACATACCAGCTGTTACACTTCCACCTGGTGAATTAATATAAATACTTATATCTTCATTGCTTATAGAATCTAAGTACAATAACTCAGATACAATAATAGAAGATGTTGTATCATTAATTTCTCCTGATAATATTATAATTCTATCTTTAAGTAGTCTAGAATAAATATCATATACTTTTTCTCCATTAGAACTTCTCTCAATTATTGTTGGTACTATATTCATATTATCGCCTCTAATTAATATAATGTTTTTAAATATTTAAAATATTCTATAAAAGATGTGACAAATTACTTAATATTTGGTAAAATATTATTAGAATACGAGGGGATCATTATGGCAAGAATGATAAAGGTAAATTATAAGGATATAGAAGAATTAGAATTTGAAGCTGGAGTAACACTAAAAGAAGTAAGTGAAAAGTTTAAAAATCACTATAATTATCCAATTTTAATAGGTATGGTTGATAATGATATAACTGAACTTACAGAAGAACTAACTAGAAGTTGTAAGGTTGATTTTTTTGATAGATCAACAACACTTGGTAACTCTACATATGGTAGAACTACACAATTTATGCTAGTGGTTGCTGTTAAAGAGTTATATGGTGAGAATGTAGATGTAGTAATAGATTTCTCTATTGACAAAGGTTATTACTGTGAAATCAAAGGATTAGATATAGATAAACCTGATATTAAAAAAATAGAAGAAAAAATGAAAGAAATAAAAAAACAAGACTACATAATTAATAAGCTTAGTGTATCTAGATTCGATGCTATAAAATACTTTAAACAAAAGAAACAAAATGATAAGGCAAGAGCTCTTAAATATATAAGTAATACATATGTAAATTTATATAGAATTAATAAAATATATGATTATTTCTATAGTGAACTTGCATATTCTACAGGTCAAATAGATGATTTTAAATTAACTTATATAAAAGATAATGGTTTTGTATTAAGTTATCCTGATACATATAATCCAGAATGTACACTAGATTATAAACATCATGAAATGTTATTTAACTCATTCTTAAATTATTCAAGATGGGGAGAAAAAATAGGAATTAAAAATGCTGCTGATTTAAATCAAATAGTATCAGATGGAAAATATAATGATTTAATTAGACTTGCAGAAACTTATTATAACAATCAACTTGCTGATATAGCAGAGAAAATTGCTCAAAATAATAAGAGTATAAAATTAGTTTTAATCGCAGGTCCATCTTCAGCAGGAAAAACTACTACTAGTAAAAAACTTCAAACTTATCTTAGAAGTAAAGGTGTTAGAACACATCAAATTTCAATAGATGATTATTTCTTAGATAGATCTAAAACTCCTGTTAAACCTAATGGTGAATTAGATACAGAGAGTTTAAATGCTGTAGATGTAACTCTATTTAATAAACACTTAACTAAACTATTTGAAGGTGAGAGAGTAGAACTTCCTGAATATAATTTCTTGCTTGGAAAAAGAGAATATAGAGGTAAATCTCTAAAACTAGAAGAAAATGATATAGTTATAATTGAAGGATTACATGCTTTAAATGAAGATTTAACAATTTCAATTGAAAGAAAAAATAAATTTAAAGTATATATAAATGCCTTAACTCAATTAAATATAGATAATCATAATAGAATTCATACAAGTGATACAAGAAAACTTAGAAGAATTGTTAGAGACAATAAATATAGAAGTTATACTGCAAGTCAAACATTAAATATGTGGGGTAATATTAGAGAAGGAGAAGAGGCACATATCTTCCCATTCCAAGATGATGCTGATGTAATAATAAACTCTGCTTTAATATATGAACTTGGAATACTTAAAACTTATGCTGAACCACTACTATTTTCAGTAGAAGAAAATGATCCTATGTATAGTGAGGCTATAAGATTAATTAACTTCCTTAGAAACTTCTTACCTATACCAAGTGATTATATACCACAAGACTCAGTTTTAAGAGAATTTATTGGAGGGAGTTGCTTTGAATAATGAAAGTAACTAGTATTAAAACTGATAATATTAAAGTTGCAAAAGATTTAATAATAAAAAAACTTATATCAAATGATATACAATATGTAGATATGGGGAATGAGTTATTAGTAGAAACTGATTTATTAATTAGATTTGAACTTGCCTTAAAGAAAGAATTATTTGATATAGATATGTTTTTAAATTTAGGTCATTATAAAGATTCGCTAAATAAAAGTATCATTGAACCTATGAATCTTAGAGATGAATTTTATGAACAATTTATTGATAAAAAAACTAAAACTGATTTTAAACAAGATTCAAAATTAGTAAAAAATAAAACAAAAGAATATAAAAGGAGAATAAAACATGATAAAGGTCGCTATTAATGGTTTTGGACGTATAGGTAGACTTGTATATAGAATAATGGAGAATGATCCTGAATTTGATGTTGTAGCTATTAACGATTTAACTGATGCTGAACAACTATCATATCTTCTTAAATACGATACATCACATAGAAGATATGGAGAAAATGTATCTTTTGAAGGAAGTAATTTAGTAGTTGATGGTAAAACAGTTAAGGTCTATAGTGAAACAGATCCAGCTAATCTTCCATGGAAAGACTTAGATGTTGATATAGTATTTGAATGTACTGGGCATTTTACTGATAAAGATAAGGCTTATTCTCATATAAATGCAGGAGCTAAAAAGGTTATTATATCCGCACCTGCTAAAGGAGATTTAAAAACAATTGTTTATAATGTTAATGAAAAAACATTAGATGGAACAGAACAAGTTATATCTGCTGCATCTTGTACAACAAACTGCTTAGCTCCAGTACTTAGAGTAATGGATTATTACTTTAAAATTAAAAAGGGTTATATGACAACAGTTCATGCTTATACAAACGATCAAGCAACACTTGATATTCCACACAAAAAAGGAATATTTGCTCGTCGTGGTAGAGCTGCTGCAGCCAATATTATACCAACATCAACTGGTGCTGCTAGTGCTATAGGTGAGGTTTTACCAAATTTAAAAGGAAAATTAGATGGTACTGCTTTAAGAGTCCCTGTAACAGATGGATCAGTTGTAGATTTAACTTTAGAGTTAGAAAAACATACAACAATAGAAGAGATTAATAAAGCATTTCTTATTAATCAAACAGAGACTATTGCTATAACTAATGATCCTGTTGTATCAAGTGATATTATAGGTACAACTTATGGAGCTTTAGTTGATGCTAATTTAACTAGTATTGTTGAAGTAGACGGAAGTCAACTTGTTAAAGTAGTAGCATGGTATGATAACGAATTTGGATATAGTTCTCAAATGGTTAGACTAGCTAAATATGTTGGAGAAAATATGAAATAAAACAATCTTTATTGATTGTTTTTTTGCTTATTATAAAAAATATATGTTATAATTATCTTAGAGTATAGAAAGTAGGGATGATATGAAAAAGGGATTTACATTAGTAGAATTACTTGCTGTAATTATAATACTTGGAGTTATAAGTTTAATATCAGCTCCACTAATTACAAGACAAATAGATAATTCAAAATTAACATCATATAGATCTAGTGTTCAAAATATAATAGATGACGCTAAAGAATATGTGACAAAGAATATGTCTAATAGTGATATCCCAGAAGATGGTTTGGATATAAAAACATTAAAGTTAAAAAAAGGTAACATAAAAAGCGGATTAATTAAGAGAAATGAAAATGGTGAGATAGAAGCAATTAATATATATAATGGCTCTTATTGTGCAAGTGGAACAAAAAGCAATATAATAGTTGCTAAGGTAAATAATGAAAAAGACTGTGAAACAATAGATTTTACAGGTCCAGAATTAAAGCTAAAGTTAGTAAAAGCAACAAATACAAGTATTATGATTAATGCATATGCATCAGATTCACAAACTGATATCGCACTTTATACATTTCAAATAGGAAATGAATATATAAAAGAAGTTAAAACAAATAGTAAAGTAGCAAGTTATGAATTCACAAACCTAAGAGCCGGAGTAGAATATGAAATAACAGTAACTGTAAAAAATAAAAATGCAGACTCTAGTGATTCACAATATAATAACAATACTGATGCAACAACAACGACAAAGAAAATACTTGTAAAAACACTAGAAGTTGGAATACCAACATTTATAGTATCAAGTAATAGTTATGCAAAAACAAAAGAAGTAACAATTAACTATCCTAGTATAGAAGGTGGAGTAAATAGTTATAAATTTGATGGTAAAGAAATAATAGTTAATGGTAATGAAGTTAAACTTGATATAAATACAAATGGAAAACTAGAAGCCTATACAAGATTCAACTCTCAAGAAGTAAAAAATAGCTTAAATATCTTTGGAATAGATGATAAAGGACCAGAAATATTAAGTATAGATAATCCAGATACATGGGAGATGACTAAAGTAGTAACAGTCGTTGTAAAAGATACTGGAGCAGGGCTTGCTAGTAAAGCATGTAGTTATGATGGTGGAAAAAGCTGGATATCATATAAAACAAATAAATCAGGAGAGACATATTGTTCACAAACATTTAAAGAAAATAAAACAGTAGACTTCTTAGTAAAAGATAAAATGGGAAGTATAACAAGTGCTGAGAGTTTCTTAAATGGTAAAAAAATAGTAATTAATAAAGTGGATAATAAAATACCAACATTAAATATAGGTACTGTTGCAGTTACAAGTAAAAGTATATCTATTCCATATACAACGAGTGATGATCAGTCAGGAATAGATAAAATAACATGTAAGTATTCTACAAAAGCTGGTACATATACAACAAATGCAACAAGTGTAACAAATACTAATTGTATGATAAATAATATAGCTCACAATACAACATATTATTATCAAATATGTGCAATAGATAAAGCAGGAAACCAAAATTGTAAGACAGGAAGTAGTAAAACAACTGCTTTAACAGTTGCTTTAAAATCAACGAATACTCCTACAACAGCTAAAAATGGATATTTAACAAAACAAGTATGGAATTTAACAACATCAGGTAATCCAAATGCATATTATATAAAATCAACAAGAGCAGCAACAAGTAGTATTAATTTGACAAAGAGTTGTGGAACAAGTACTAATCCTGGAACATGCTCTAATATAACAGCAACGAAGAATATGGCAGCAAATACATGGTATTATGTAACAAGTAAGCCAAGTATAACTTACAATAAAACAGTAACATCAACAGCTACTTTATATGCAAGAATAACAGATGGTACAAATACAACAAATAATACTAGTGCAACAGTATCTAAAATAGATATAACTGCACCAACAAAACCATCGATAACAAATCCAACAAATGGAAATTGGACAAACAAAAATTTCTCATTAACAGTGTCATCAACAGATACAGGATCTGGTATAAACTATTATCAATATAGTTATGACAATGTTAATTTTACAACGTATGCATCAAGTGCATCAACAAAATATACAACGACAGCATTCTCAGCAGAGAGAAATCAAAATGTATATATAAGAAGTTGTGATTATGTCGGTAATTGTTCTATATCAGCATCTACAATGATTAGAATTGATAAAACAGGTCCAACAAAACCAAGTATTCAATTGGTACAAAGTACTGCAAGAGATAACTTAAATTGGGGAAATAGTTATACTAGTGGATCTTGGACAAGTATGAATGTACTTACACGAGCTCAATCAACAGATGCAGCTTCAGGTATAAGTCAATATCAATATTCACATGATGGTGTAAATTGGACAGGCGATATATCTGCAATGGGATGGAATTGCGCATACTATAATAATAAAACAATATTCGATTACTGGATTACATGGGATGGTCAGTGGAATTTCTATGTAAGAGGTGTTGATAACTTAGGAAATGCAGGACCAGCATCTAATATGTTTACACTTAGAATTTTTACAAATCAACAAAATGATGCTAATAGCAACTGGTCTCAAACACGTGAAATTAAAGATGGAAGAGTTTCTTATTATCAAGTAATGGCAAATGGTTCATGGTATACAGTACAAAAAAGATCAGTTTCAGGTTGGTCAGATGATAGTTATCAAGGAACAACTGTTGATGCAGATTTATCAGTACCACTTCCAAAAGGTATTAGTTCATTTACTTTACCTTGTGCATGGTATGGAGCAAATGCTGATAGATCATGGGGACATGTAGATGCAAGTATTGTAGATACAACAACAGGTCAAACATTGTGGAGTGGAAGATCTGCTAATGGTGAGAGTGGTTCTTCAACAGCTAGCTTCTCAATTTCTAGAGAACAATCTGCTCATAATCTTGTATTATATATGAAAGGTAGTGCACATGGTGAGGAATATAACCAGGGTGCTGCAAGTGTTGGTCTAGGCGTTTGTTGGAATGGCTTCTGCCCTAACTGGACGTTTAATTATTATTAACCAAAAAGCAATCACGTTGATTGCTTTTTTAGACTATATGTATTATAATTAGAATGAATATTGATAATAAAGAATAGGTGGTACTTATTATGAAAAAATCGGGTTTTACTTTAGTTGAGTTACTAGCAGTTATTGTAATACTTGCAATTATAGCATTAATTGCATTTCCACAAATTACAAATGTGGTTGAAAAAGCTAGAAAAGTTGAAGTAAAAAGTAGTGCTTTAAACTATGTAGATGCAATAGAAAAATCAGTTATTTTATCATCACTTACAGGACAACAATATGATAATAGAGAATATATATTTGATGAAATAGACGTAAAGATAAAAGGACAAGGCCCAACAGCAGGAAGATTTGATTTATTAAATGGAAAAGTTACAAATGCTTTATTTTGTATAGATGGATATACTGCAACATATAATGGTGAAAATGTAACAGTAGGAGCAAAGTGTACTTCTGATGACTTGAAATATGATTCAACCTTAAATGTTTCTAAAACATCTGTTGCTTTAACTTATCCAAATAATGATACTATAGAAATTTTAGAAAATACAAGTGGTGGAGAGCTTAGCTGTGAATCGGATGATTCAAGTATAGCTACATGTGAAATTAGTGGTAATAATTTAGTAATAAAACCTGGAACAAGTGAAGGGGCAACAACAATAACTTTAAAATCAAAAGGAAGTAGTAAATATAAAGAAGCAACAGTTGCTATTGCTGCATCAACAGAACATGGAATTTTAAGTGTAACTTCAAATGGATATAATGCACCATTTGATGGAAATGCACATGGTATAACAGTAACATCTAGTGGAGCAACTATTAAATATGGATTAACTGAGGGAACATATGACTTAACCGAAAATCCAACTTATACAAATGTTGGAACATATACAGTTTATTATGAAGTTACAAAAGAAGGTTATAAAACAGTAACTGGAAGTGAAGTTATAAAAATTATAGAGATTCCAACATATAAGATTAATTGGACAAAAACAATTTCTGGTAATGGTTCTGCAACTTCAACAAATAATATAGGTAGTTATTTAGGCGAAGGAAGTCTTGCTGCAACAAATAGTAATAAATATTATCATAAACGAATTGTATATACTGCTGCAGATGGAAAAACTCATTATGCAAACCCATATGTTGCAACAACAATTTATATAAAACAAGGAACAGCTATTCAATTTCAAAAATATGCTGATAGTCATGAATCATATATTCGAATAGATAAACCAAAAGGTACAGTTAAAGTACAAAAAAGTACTACTACTAAATATGGTTTATTGACAGTTTCATATACTCCAACTAGTAATGCTACAATAAGTGGATATGCTGATGAAAATACAAGATCAGTTGCAAATTATTGGTATATAAATTTTTAAAATAATATATATTTACTATTGTATATAAAAAACATCTTTATTTAAAAGATGTTTTTGTTTTATAAAAATATAATTACTAATAATCCAACTATTATACAATAAATTGAAAAATATATTAGTTTTCCATTCTTCATTATATTATTAAACCATTTAGTTGATATAAATGTTACTATTCCACTTATAATCATAGCAATAAAATAAGTCATCCACATATTAATAGATATACTTGCTTCCATTAAATCTTTAACGCCTAATAACATAGTAGCAAGACTTATTGGAATATAAAGTATAAATGAGAATTTAAATGCTACATCTCTTTTAAGTCCTCTAAACATACTACCTACTATAGTAGCTCCACTTCTACTAATTCCTGGTAAAAGTGCTACTGCTTGAAATAGTCCTATAATTATAGCATCTAAATATGTTATATCGTTATCTTCCTTTGTTCCTTTGATATTTCTAATTATATATAAGAATAAACTTGTAACAAGAAGGGCAATTCCAACAACTTTAACACTATTTAATAACTCTTCGATCGTATCTTTGAATATGAGTCCTATAATACCAGCTGGAATTGTACCTATAATTACCAATATACAGTATTTAAAGTTTTTATATGATTCTTTATTTCTTTTAAAGATGTATGTAAAGAAGTCTATAAATAATTCTTTAATATCTTTCCAAAAATAAATAACTATTGCAATTAAACTACCAAAATTAAGAATTATCTCAAAATTTAAATCATTTAAAACACCACTATTTAAAATACTTTTAAATATAATTAAATGTCCACTAGATGAAATTGGAATAGGTTCAGTAAATCCTTGAATGATTGCAAGTATTATATATTTAATAAAATTCATAATATCACCTATTTAATTATATACTAAATTTAGAATAAAATAAATAAAATTTATTAGGTGAATATAAATGATTAAAAAAATTTTACTCTTTTTATTTGGTTATTCTCTAACTCTCATTGGCCTTATATATGTAATAAGTTATCTAAATATTTTAGCACTCGGGTATAATTTTTTATTTTATGTTAAATTTATATTTAGAAGAATAGAATGCTTGTATACTTTAATTGGTTTAATACTAATTATTTTATCAATATATTTACCAGGAGGAGAAAATGAATTATATTTATGATATTATCTTAAATTTTAATAATTATTATTATGAATTTTATGATTGGAATAAGTCAGATAAAATTACTGAAATTAGAAAAATTCCTATATTTAAAGTAAGCACAAATACATTAAATGATTTAAAATATAATGAATTTAGATTAAATGATAAATTTATAAATAAAATAAAAAACAAATGTGAGTATTATATAGGAAGAACAGTAAAATTAAATACATCTTTTTTACTTACTGATTCGTTAGATGTAGTAGCCTTTCAAATAGATAAAAAGAATAAATATAGTAGTCTTCAAATAGATGAAGAGTTAGATATATTAGATGAATTAAATATAAATGAAATAAACATTGAATATGAACTACTCGCACCTAATAAAATAGATAATTTTAAAACAAGAAATCAAATTTATTATGAAAAAAACTTAAAAGATGAACTTAATAAATTATTTAAAGAAAATAATGAATCAAAAATAAAATATATTTATTATGAATGCTTTAATGAAAAGATTAATGATATAAATTTGATCAAAGAAAAAATAATGAATGATGATAATTTAAATATTATTTCAAAAAAACTAAGTTACTTATTTAATAATAAAAACACTATCAACAATTAAAAATGCTTTTAATTTTAAGGAAATTACGTTATAATTAATAAGGAGGCATTTTTATGAAATTAGATATTAAAGATTTAATAAAAAAAATGAACGAATATAAAAATACTGAAGTTACTTTAGAAGGATGGGTTAAGAATCATCGTAAGCAAAAGTCAATCGGGTTTATAGAGTTTAATGATGGAACATGTCAAAATAGTATTCAAATTGTATATAGTGATACATTTAGTGATTTTGAAAATGTTTCAAAAGTTAAAATAGGTTCAGCTTTAAGAATAAATGGTATTGTAAAAGAAAGTACTGGTTCAGGTCAAGAATTTGAAATTGAACTTAAATCTTTTGAGGTGTTAGGAGATTGTACAGATGACTTTCCAATTCAACCTAAAAGACATACTAGAGAATTCTTAAGAGAACAAGCTTATCTTAGACCTAGAACAAATCTATTTAGAGCGGTATTTAGAATACGTAGTGTTGCAGCACTAGCAATTCATTCATACTTTGAAGAAAACAACTACGTTTACTTTAATTCACCAATTATAACTGGTGATGACTGTGAAGGTTCAGGTCAAATGTTTAAAATAACAACACTTGATATGAATAACTTACCTTTAAATGAAGATAAAACAGTTGACTATTCTAAAGATATATTTAATGAACTAACATATGTAACAGGAACTGGACAATTACACGGTGAAGCATTTGCTATGGCATTTAAGAAGATTTATACATTTGGTCCTACATTTAGATCAGAAAAATCAAATACAAAAACACATGCCAATGAATTTTGGATGATTGAACCTGAAATAGCATTCTGTGACTTAAATGAATTAATGGATATAGAAGAATCACTACTTAAATATGTTATTAAATATGTTATGGATAGATGTAAAGATGAATTAGAACTTTGTGATAAATTTGTAGAAAATGGATTACTTGAAAAATTAAATAAGGTACTTAACTCTAGTTTCGTTAGAATTACTCATAAAGAAGCAATTGATTTACTTAAAAAAGCTAATGTTAAATGGGAGTTTGAACCTGAATATGGTGAAGATATAGCTAAAGAACATGAAAAATACATTACAGAGTATTATAATAGTCCTGTATTTATTACTACTTGGCCAAAAGATATAAAAGCATTTTATATGAAAGTTAATGATGATAATGAAACAGTAGCAGCTGTTGACTTAGAAGTTCCAGGTTCAGGGGAACTTATGGGTGGATCACAAAGAGAAGAAAATTATGATAAATTAATTAATAGAATGCGTGAAATGAATATTCCTCTTGATGATTTAGATTGGTATACTAAACTAAGATTATATGGAGGATGCTATCATTCTGGATTTGGGCTAGGATTTGAAAGATTAATTATGTATTTAACAGGAATTGATAATATTAGAGATGTTATACCATTTCCTAGAACTCCAGGTAAAATTGATTATTAAAGAAGTTTATGCTTCTTTTTTCTTTTTTTAAAAGTTAATAAAATTAAAGAAAAAAAGCAAAAAGTATTGATTTTATTGATTAAAAATGGTATTCTTTAATTGTAAGCAAGATAGGTTGCTTAAGTAAGAGGAGGTTATTTAAAAATGACAGAATTAGTAAACTTTATTGCAGAAGAAACAGGACTTACTAAAGCTGATGCTAAAAGAGCAGTTGAAGCTTTTGAAAAAGGTGTAGTTGAAGGACTTAAAAAAGATGGAAAAGTAACTCTAACAGGATTTGTTACTTTCACTAAAAAACATAAAGAAGCATCTACAGCTCGTAACCCAAGAACAGGAGCTACTGTTCCAGTTGCAGCTAGAAATGTTGTAACTATCAAAGCTGGTTCTAAATTAAAAGACGCTATGAACTAATAAAAAGGAGATTTATTCTCTTTTTTTGTGTTATAATATTTTGTACAAGGATTATTAAAAATATGTTATGATATAGATGGTGATTATATGTATAATACAGCTTTATCTATTTTAAGAGAAATAAATGATACTGGCTATATAGCCTATATAGTTGGTGGATATGTTAGAGACTTTATACTTAGTATAAAAAGTAATGATATAGATATTACAACAAGTGCAACTCCTGATATAATAAAATCGATGTATGAAGTGGTAGAAGATAATTCTTGCTTTGGATCTTTAAAAATAAAAAAAGAGGGTTATACATTTGAAATTACAACATTTAGAAGAGAGTTAAAATATAATAATAGATTTCCACAAATTGAGTTTACTGATTCTTTAATAGAAGATTTGAAAAGAAGAGACTTTACTATAAATGCAATTTGTATGTGTGATGATGAATCAATTATAGATTTAATTGGTGGTATAGAAGATATTGAAAATAAAACTATTAGATCTATTGGTGATGCGACGACAAAAATAAAAGAAGATCCATTAAGAATACTTAGAGCTATAAGATTTATGGGTTATCTTGATTTTACTTTAGATAAATATTTAAAAGAATCTATTGAAAAAAATAAAGAGCTAGTTAAAACATTATCAAATAAAAGAGTGCATAATGAATTATCTAAGATGAATAAAAAATCTATTGATGAGATTAAAAAACTTGGTATAGACAAATATATAAAGGAGGAATTATGAAAGATAAAATAAGAGATTTAATAATAAGTGGTACATATAGCATTCCAAAATTACTTTTAAGTAATTATAAAGAATTAAAGATAAATGAGTCAGAACTTATATTATTAATTTACTTACTTAATGAAAAAAATCTAGAATTTAATCCTGCAAAAATAAGTAGTGACTTAAACATTGAATTAACCTCAGTTATGACATCTATTGATAACTTAACTAAGAATAACATAATTTCTCTATCAATCATAAAAGAAAATGGTATTAGAAAAGATGTTATCAATTTAGACAATTTATATGATAAGTTGCTTTATTTAGTTATAAATGAGGATAATAAAGAAAAAGAAACTGATATATATTCAACATTTGAAACTGAATTTGGTCGTACTCTAGCGCCTATGGAGTATGAAATTATAAGTAGTTGGATAGATACAGGATATTCTAAAGAGTTAATTGTTGCTGCCTTAAAAGAAGCTGTATATAATGGAGTATTTAAATTAAACTATATCGATAAAATTTTATTTGAATGGAACAAAAAAGGAATTAAGAATCCTACTGATATTGAAAAGAATAAAGTTGAATTTAAAAATAAAAAAGAGGAAAAGAAAGAATTATATGACTACAATTGGCTTGAAGATGAATAGGATATTTAATTATTTAGATAAAATAATTAAAGAAGCTAAACCTGAACTTGTTTATAACAAAGATTATGAACTTTTAATAGCTGTTATGTTATCGGCTCAAACAACAGATAAAGGTGTTAATAAAGTTACTAAAGTATTATTTGATAGATATCAAACTCTAGAAGAATTATCTAAGGCTAGATTAAAGGATTTAGAGAAGATTATAAAGCCAATTGGCACATACTATAAGAAAGCAAGAAATGTTAAAAATACAGCCATTAAATTAAAAACTATAGGGTATGTTCCAAACGATAGATTATTTATAGAATCATTACCTGGAGTAGGTAGAAAGACAACTAATGTTGTATTATCTATTTTATATAATGAACCTTATTTAGCAGTTGATACACATGTTGAGAGAGTTGCTAAAAGATTAAGATTAGCATATAAAAATGATAGTGTTTTAACTGTTGAGAGAAAACTAACAAAAAAAATACCAAAAGAAAGAGTGAGTAAAACACATCATCAATTGGTATTGTTTGGTAGATATTATTGTAGAGCAAGAAAACCCTTATGTGAAAATTGCGAACTTAAAGATATATGTAAATATTATAAAAAAGGAACTGATTAGTTCCTTTTATTTTGTTATTTTAATTGTTTTACTGATTGTTTCAGTTGCATTTTTATAAGTTACATTATATGTAATAGTATAACTTCCTTCTTTTGTTGTATCAATAGTTGTTACTTCTTTTCCATCAGCAGAAGTAATTTTAATTTTTACATCTGAATTTGCCGTAACATCAGTTTGATTAGAAACAACTTTAATATCTTTACTACTTGGTGTAATTGTACTTCCAATTTTAACTTCACTAACTTGATTAATAAGTGAAACATTAATTGTTTCTTTTTTTAGTGATTGAATTGTAACTGTTGTACCATTACTTTGATTATTAGAATAATTTGAGTAAGATGTTTTAACTACATATGTAGCAGCTGAGTTTTGATCAATTGTAATATCAATTGTATTTGTGCTTACATCAGCTATATGTACTAAATTATTATTGTCATTACTATATACTTTATAAATAATATCTCCGACAGATTCATCATTTTTACTTACGTTAACACCATTCCATGTAAGTGTTAATTTATCACCGTTGACTGTACCTTTTAAATTTGTTACATCTGGAAGTTGAGCGTATTTACTTGATACTTCTGTAGGTTCAGTACCAGCTTTGAATAATTCTTTAACTCTCCTAGATTCAGGAGTATTTTCACTTGCTAAAGCAGCAGGCCATGATCCCATTTCAACTTCAACTTCAATTACATCTTCAGGTTTTTCCCATTTGCTATCTTTCTTAAATACATTTCTTGCAACAAGATTAAAGATATTTCTGTGAGCTATTGTATAAGATGTTGATGTATATTTTTTATTTTCTTCAGTCCTATTTAAATATCCATACCATACAGATATTGCATAATCTGGTGATACTCCGTTAACCCATAAATCATTAACAGCATCTGGACCAAATCCCCATCTCTTTATTGTATTTGAATCATAATTTGATGTACCAGTTTTAGCACCGTATTGTGCTCCTCCAATATTATATTGATTGCCTAGTCCATATTGTGCTGATGATTGAAGTAGGCTAGTCATCATATAAGCAGTTTCTTCACTCATAACACGTGTTTTTTTCCATTCGGGTTCAATTACTTCATTTGTATCATTTATAATTATTTTTGTATAACTATGTGGTTCAATATAGAATCCTCCATTACCAAATGCAGCATATGCAGCAGCCATAACTCTTGGATTTTCACCTGTATATCCTCCAATTGAATGTGCTTCATGTACAATTCCATTACTTACTTCTGGATGAAGTCCTAGACTTTGTACAAATTTTAAAATATTACTATTTTTATTTTCTTGGAAGGCTTTTAAAGCAGGTATATTTCTTGAATGAGCCATAGCGGTTCTAAGTGTCATTTTTCCTTCATATTTTCTATCCCAGTTTAGAATAGTTGTTCCATCAGAATATGAATAAGGTTCATCATCAAATAGTTTATATGTTGACCAGTTTTCATATTCAATACCTGGTGCATAATCATAAAGTGGTTTAGCAGTAGACCCAATTTGTTTATTTATCATAGTTGCGTTATTATATTGTCTTTCACCAATTTTATTTCTTCCATTTCCAACAGCTACGATAGCACCAGTTTTTATATCTTCAACAATTATACCTGTATCAGCATAATCATTTTGCCAGTTATATGTTTTACCACTTAATATATCATTGATTACTGATTGCTTTTCTTTATCAAGTGTTGTATATATCTTCATTGAAACTTTATATGGATCCATTTCTGTTTTTTCTACAACATCTTCAACGACTAAATCAATAAAAGGTTGCCATTCACTTGTACCGGCACTTTTGATACCATCTTCAGAACTTTTTGTAAGCATATCTTCAACTTTTGTTGATACTGCAATTTTATATTCCTCATCTGTAATATAACCATGTCTTTTCATTAAACTTAAAACTTGATTACGTCTTTGTTCAGCTTTGTCTGGATGTTGATATGGATCATATGCATTAGGTGCTTGGAATAAACCAGCTATTAAAGCAGCTTCATTTAAACTTAAATCTTTAGCACTTTTACCAAAGTAATTGTGACTTGCTTGTTCAACACCGTAAGCCCCATTACCTAAGTAATATGAATTTACATAAAATTCCAATATTTCTTTTTTGGTATATTTCTTTTCAACTTGGAATACAGCCATATAAATATCTGTAAATTTTCTTTTTATTCCATCAAATCCTGATGCTTCTGTTGATGTAAATGTATTTTTAACAACTTGCATTGTAAGTGTTGAGGCACCACCACCTCCACCAGTTAATACTTGTTTAAAACTTGCAACTAAGAATCTTGATAAGTCAAATCCATGGTGTTGGAAGAACTTAGAATCTTCTGTTGCAACAATTGCATCAATTAATACCTCAGGTAATTCATCATATGTAATGTTCTCTCTTTTTTCAGATCCTAGTCTAGTAATTTCATCTCCATTAACATCATATAAAACTGATGGCTCACTAGCATATAATTCATCAGGGTTAAATTTTGGAGCGTTAATTACTATATATGATGCGAATGCTACCATTAAGCCAATAACAGCAATAATCATAAATAGAATAACAAGTAAAATTATTTTACCTAATTTCTTTTTTTTCTTTGCTTTCTTAACTTTTTCTTTGGCATGCATAACTTCTTTAGCAATTGTCTTATTTCTATCTTTTTTAAGTAACTTAGATATTTCTGGATAAAAGAAGAAAATATCTGCAAGCGCTACTATTAAGAAAGAAAGTAATGCGTGTTTAGCTAAGCATCCCGCAATAAATGCAACCAAACTTACAATTAAAATTACCATATTATCTTGATTTTTTAAAAACTTTTTCATACCATACCTCCAAAATATATACTATCGATAATATTTAAATAATCTATTCTAGGATTAAACTTAGGTTTAATCAGATATCCAAATTTTTCAAAATACTCGAGTGGAATTGATTTTCTTTCATTTGATTCAATAAAAGAAAATAATTTAGTACCTTCAAGTAAATATATTTTATCTAAATTTTTAAAATTTACAAGTATAAAGCCAATACCACCATGTTTTATAATTTTCTTTAAATGTTCTATTTGATGTTGATGGATATTTGATAAGGGAAAATAATTTAGCTTTGTTTCCTTTGCTTCAAAGTCAATGTATTTTCCTTTATATATGCCATTATAGTCAGTAGTTGAAGGTGTATTAAAATGCGCTTCTTTAATAACTGCATCAACTCTTGATTTATAATCTACTTTATTTATGGTGATAGGTGTTGGTTTTTTATAAATAACTGCTATATCCATATCTCGGTAATAGTCATTGGTAATATTAATATCAGCTTCAAAATTCATACCTCTATTTGCATAATTAACTTGGCTATTTCCTTTTTTGGTAAAACCTCCAGGATATTTCATATTATCACCTTTAATAATTATACTATAAAATAAAAAAATTTACTACTTAATTATAAAAGAAATTTGCTAAATAAATCTAGTTTTGTCGAAATTGATGAATTAAGCATCTTTATATGATAAAGTCTACTTGAGGTGATAAAGTGAATTACTTTAATAGAATAAATTGTTTGTTAGATGATATGACTGATGATATAAATTATATAAAAAAAAGAGCATTCTTATACTCAATTCAAAAATGACGAATATAAGCTTAAGCATTTTAATTGACAAATGCTTTTTTTTTTGAGAAAATAAAAGCAGAATTGTGAGGTGTCATTATGTATCAAGATAGAATATTACTTACATGTAAAGATATTTTAGAAAAAGAATTTAAAATTGATACAAGAGGTTATCGTCCTCAAGAAGTAGATAAATTCCTTGATGCAATCATAAGAGATTATGAAGAATTCTTAAAAATAATTAAAGAAATAGAAAATGACAAAAAAGAATTAATTGAAGACAACATTAAATTAAAACAAGAAGTTAGAAATTTGAGAACAAAACTTGATGTTTTAAAAGAAAGCGCACATACAGATGTATCAAATGCTGACTTATTAAGACGTTTATCTAACCTTGAAAAAATTATTTATAGCGAAAGATAATATTTAGACAAACGCGGCATTTTTAATAGTGCTGAGGAAAGTCCATGCTCGCAAAGTCTGAGATGACTTTAGTGTTCGTGCTTAGGGAAAAAATAACCTAAGGTCAAGGTAACTTGAACGGCTCTTCGATAACCTAAGTCAATAGATATGGTTTAGAAGTATAAAAGTGCCATAGTGACGAATAAACTAGAAATAGTGGATGTGGAACGCGGTAAACCCCACGAGCGAGAAACCCAAATTTTGGTAGGGGAGCAAAGCCTAGAGAACTGAATCGAAGCTTTGACCGAGTAATCGGTAGATAAATGTTTGTCACCTCATCTGAGGTACAGAACATGGCTTATTAATATTATTTTTGTGTTTTAGAAAGGTTGGTAATATGAAAGAGATTGGTGCTGCTTTAAAAGAGTCTAGAGAAAACACCGGACTTTCACTTGAAGAAGTTGCTAGTGATTTAAAACTTAGACCTAGCCAAATTGAAAATATTGAAGCAGGTAATATGGATGCCTTCAAGGATGTTTTTTATCTAAAATACTTTATAAAGGAATATGCTAAATACTTAGGTTTATCATATGATGATTTAATTGATGAGTTTAATGAATATATATTTGACTATACATCAAAAATTTCATTAGAAGATATCAAAAAAGCAGCCAAAAAAGAATCTAAAAAAGATAAAAAACAAAAAAGAATTGCCTCACCTTATACAATAGAAAGAAGAAAGCGTATTAATTTTAAAATAGGATTAGTGATTTTCTTGTCTATTATTGCACTTCTACTTAGTGGTTTTATTATAAAAACTGTAGTAGATACAAATAATAGCGGACCTGTTGATAATGTAATTAGATAGGAGAGAGTTTATGAATTTACCAAATAAACTAACGATAAGTAGAATAATACTTACATTTGTTATTATATTTGTATTGTTATTTCCAATTGATGCTACGGGAATTGAAATTCCAAGATTATTTATAGATGAAGCTATAGTTATTGATCTTAGATATATAATTGCTGGTATTTTATTTATAATAGCATCAATTACAGACTTTTTAGATGGTAAGATTGCGCGTAAATACAATATGGTCACTGACTTAGGTAAAATGCTTGATTCAATTGCTGATAAAATACTTGTTAATGCAGTACTTATAATTTTAGCATCAAGTGGTTTTATCTCACCAATAATACCTGTTGTAATAATAGTTAGAGATAGTATTGTAAATTCTATTAAAATGGTAGCAGGAAATAAAGGAGAAGTTGTAGCGGCTATTCCATCAGGCAAAATTAAAGCAGCGTGCTTAATGATTGGTATAGTTCTTACATTATTCTATAATTTACCATTTGAAATATGGAATATTAAAGTATCAGATGCATTACTTATAATTGCTTGTGTATTTGCAATCATCTCTGCAGTACAATATTACAATATGAATAAAAAATATATTTTTGAAAAATAAGCCAATTTTAATAATTTGGCTTTTTTTGTACTTCAATTTTTAAAATTCACCTAGTTATTTTAAAAAAATGGATAAATTTATTATTCCATTTTTTATAATTAGTCATTTGCATTATTATTTTGTTTATTGTTTAATTAAATTGGCTAGCCAATTATATATAGTTATGTAATACAATATATTGACAATGTAATACATAAATATTATACTCTTAATAGAGGTGATGTTATGAATCAATCAATATTAAGTGTAAGAGTTAATAAAACTGATAAAGAAAATTTTGAAAAATTTTGTAGTGAAGCTGGTATGAATGTCTCAACAGCTATCAATATGTTTATTAAAGCTACTAATAGAGAGCGTAAGCTTCCTTTTGAGGTTAAGACTGAGAGCTATGAAGACTATGTTATTGAAAAATTAAAAGAAGCAGAAGAACATTATGAAAAAGGCGCAAGAACATATACACAAGAGGAAGTTATGGAAATGATTAAAAATAAGTTAAAAAAATAATGTATAAGATTATTTATTCCAATGATGCTTTTGATGACATTAGTTATATTTTTGATAATTTATTAAAATAACTATATAAAATACGAAAAAACATATAACGAACAAAATTTCGTAAAAAGTATTGACTTTCTAAAAAGGTTAATATATAATTGAATTGTATTTGATAGGAGGATATATAATGGCAAAAGAAACAGATAAGACTTTAGATGAAGTTTTAGCAAGTATAGAAAAACAATTTGGAAAAGGTTCAGTTATGAAATTAGGAGATAATGAACACTTAGACATAGAAACAATACCAAGTGGATGTTTATCACTAGATATAGCACTTGGAGTTGGTGGTTATCCAAAAGGACGAATAATAGAAATTTATGGACCTGAATCAAGTGGTAAGACTACATTCGCACTACATGCAATAGCGGAAGCTCAAAAACTTGGTGGACGTGCAGCTTTTATAGATGCAGAACATGCACTAGATCCAACATATGCTGCAAAGATTGGTGTTAATACAGACGAACTTTTACTTTCACAACCAGATAGTGGTGAACAAGCACTAGAAATTTGTGAAGCATTAGTTAGAAGTGGGGCAATTAGTATTATTGTAATTGATTCAGTAGCAGCTTTGGTTCCTCAAGCAGAAATTGAAGGTGAAATGAGTGATATGCAAGTAGGTCTTCAAGCTAGACTTATGAGTAAAGCATTAAGAAAATTATCAGGTGTCATTAGTAAAACTAATACTATAGCTATATTTATTAATCAATTAAGAGAAAAAGTAGGAGTTATGTTTGGTAATCCAGAGACAACTACTGGTGGTAGAGCTTTAAAATTCTATTCATCAATTAGACTTGAGATTAGAAGATCAGAACAAATAAAGGATGGATCTGATGTAATAGGAAATAAAACTAATATTAAAGTTGTTAAAAATAAAATGGCTCCACCATTTAAGAACTGTACTGTAGATATTATGTATGGTGAAGGCGTATCTAAAGAAGGAGAGTTAATCGATCTTGCTAGTGAGGCTAAAATAATAGATAAAACTGGTGCTTGGTATTCATATAACGGTGAAAAACTAGGTCAAGGTAAAGAAAATGTTAAAGCTTTACTTAAGAGTAATCCTAAACTTACAAGTGAAATTGATAAACTTGTTAGGGAACATTATGATATAAGTAAAAAGAGTTCTAAAAAAGAAGAAAAATAATTTCTTCTTTTTTCATATTGACTTATGGTTATTTTTTTTTTACAATGATAGTAGGTAGAATTATAACTACTTTTATGACGTATAAAGAATGGAGGTTGTTTTATGAACAATATGATTTTCTCCATTTTACTAGTATTAATTGGACTTTTTGTTGGTGTAATAGTTATGACTATTATATCTTACATTAGAGGAGTATCTGCATCAGCTAAAGCAGAGAAAATTATTGAAAATGCTAAGAAAGAAGCTGAAAAAGCTAAAAGAGATGGCATTGTTGAATTAAAAGAAGAAACTTATAAATTAAAAAGTGAAGCAGATAGAGAAATAAAAGAAAAAAAATTAGAGTTAAAAGAAAATGAAGATAGACTTCTTCAACGTGAAGCTAATATTGATAGAAGAGATCAATCTCTTCAAAATAGAGAGTCAATGTTAGAAGAAAAAGAAAATAATTTAGCTCTAAAACAAAAAGAAATCCAAGAAACTCAAGTTAAAATAGAAGAAATCAAAAATGAACAAATTAATGTTTTAGAAGGTATTTCTAAAATATCAAAAAAAGAAGCAAAAGATTTAATTTTAAAAAAAGTAGAAGAAATGATGAATTTAGAAGTTACTAGTTATATCAAAGAAAGAGAAGCAGAAGCAAAATTAGAGGCTGACAAAAATGCTAAAGATATGTTAGTTGAGTGTATGCAAAGATATGCTGGTGACGTAGCTAATGAACAAACAGTTACAGTTGTAGAGTTACCTAATGATGAGATGAAAGGTCGTATTATTGGTAGAGAAGGAAGAAATATTCGTACAATTGAAGCTGTTACAGGAGTAGATTTAATTATTGATGATACACCTGAGGCTATAGTTTTATCTAGTTTTGATCCATATAGAAGAGAACTTGCAAGATTAACACTAGAAGCATTGATAAAAGATGGTAGAATTCATCCAACACGTATAGAAGAATTGTATGATAAAACATCAAAAGAATTATCAATTAAAATTAGAGAATATGGTGAAGATGCTTTATTTAAATTAGGCTTATCTAAAGTAGATCCAGGACTCGTTGAATTAATTGGTAAATTACATTTTAGAACAAGTTATGGTCAAAATGTACTTCAACACTCAATTGAAGTAGCAACTCTATCAGGGTTAATTGCTAGTGAGTTAGGTGAAAACGAGACTATTGCTAAAAGAGCAGGATTACTTCATGATATAGGAAAATCAATTGATCATGAAATTGAAGGATCACATGTTCAAATAGGATCAGATATTGCACACAAATATCATGAGTCAGATATAGTAATAAACGCTATTGAATCACATCATGGTGATACAGCAGCAACTTCTGTTATATCTTTTATTGTTGCAATAGCAGATGCTCTATCAGCATCTCGACCTGGAGCTCGTAATGATTCTTTAGAAAACTATGTTAAGAGACTTCAAGATTTAGAAGGTATAGCAAAAGAAATTGATGGTGTAGATACAGCTTATGCTCTTCAAGCGGGAAGAGAAATTAGAGTTGTTGTTAAACCTGATAAAGTAGATGACTTAGGAAGCTTTAAAATAGCTCGTGATATCAAAAATGATATAGAAGAAAAACTTCAATATCCTGGTACTATTAAAGTAACAGTAATTAGAGAAACACGTGCTGAAGAAGTAGCTAAATAACATAAAAAGATGATTTATTCATCTTTTTCTTTTTCCTTGAAATAAAAGGCTTTTTATTATATAATTAAGTGGGTGAAAAATATGTTTGAAATAGGTAATGTAAAGATTAAAAATCGTATAGTTTTAGCTCCGATGGCAGGTATTTCTAATAGTGCATATAGAACTATTGTAAAAGAGTTTGGAGCTGGACTTATATATGCTGAGATGGTTAGTGATAAAGCAATTGCATATGGAAATAATAAAACTATAGATATGCTTTATATGACAGACTTTGAAAGACCTATTGCGCAACAAATATTTGGAACTGATATTGATTCATTTGTAATTGCAGCTAAATATATATATGAAAATATGCACCCTGATATAATTGACATTAATATGGGATGTCCTGTACCTAAAGTAGCTTTACGTGCTCAAGCAGGAAGTGCTTTACTTAAAAACCCAGATAAGGTTTATGAAATAGTAAAAAGTGTAGTAGAAGCAGTACCTATTCCTGTAACAGTTAAAATTAGAAGTGGATGGGATCAAAACTCTATTAATGCAGTTGAGATTGCTAAAAAGGTAGAAGAAGCTGGAGCAAAAGCTATCGCAATACATGCTCGTACAAGAAGTCAGGGTTATAGTGGAAAAGCTGATTGGAATATAATAAAAGAGGTAAAAGAAGCTGTATCTATTCCAGTTATAGGAAATGGTGATATTAAGTCTTGTTATGATGCTAAACGTATGCTTGATGAGACAAAGTGTGATGCTGTTATGATAGGTAGAGGATGTCTTGGTAATCCTTGGCTTATTAAAGAGTGTGTTGATTATCTAGAAAGTGGTATAGAACCAACTCCTATCTCATTAGAAGAAAAGTTAGATATGATTTTAAAACACATTGATTATTTAAAGAAAACTAAAAATCCTAAAGTAGCTAACTTAGAGATGCGTACTCATATAGGTTATTACCTAAAAGGAGTTAAATCGGCTAATAATTTAAAAGAAAATGTTTTTAAATGTAAAACAATAGATGAACTAGAAACTTTAATAAAAGAATTTAAAAAGGTGGAATGTGAAAATGTTTAAAAGATTTATAGCTTTTATAATAGATTTAGTAATAGTTATGTTGATATGTAATATATTAAATACAATAGCGCTTAATAAAAAAATAGATAACTATAATCATAATTTAAATACTTATAATGAACAAATGCTTAATCACGAAATTGGCCTTAGAGAATATATAAGTGATTATACAAAAGTAAGTTATAAAATAGATAAGTCTAATATATTAGGAAGTGGAATAACTATCATGTTATTTATAATTTACTTTATAATTATTCCATTACTAACTAAAGGGTATACTCTAGGCCTTAAAATAATGAATCTTAAATTAAGTGGAAAATTAAGCATTAAAAATTTATTTTTAAGAAATATAATTACAGTTGGTATTTTATATATGGTTTTAAGTGTAATACTAATTCATATATTAAACTATAAATATTATTTCATTTTAATGAGTATTTTAAGTTTTATTCAATTTTTACTAGTAATTATAAGTGTTTTTATGATAATATATAGGGGAGATAAAAAAGGTTTACAAGATGTTTTAAGTAATACATTTGTAGAGGAAGTGAAATAATGAGAAAATTAACTGATCAAGAAATAGTTAGAAGAGAAAAAGCTGAAAAGTTAAAAGAACTAGGAATAGACGCTTTTGGACAAAGATTTGAAAGAGATGCATTTGCTAGTGAACTACAAGAAAAATATAAAGATGTTGAACATGATCAATTTGATTCTATGACTGATACTGCAACAGTAGCTGGTAGAATCATGTTTATACGTAAAATGGGTAAAGCATCATTCTTCTCTCTTAAAGATAAAACTGGAAAAATCCAAGTGTATATTTCAATTAATGATATAGGAGAAGAAGCTTATTCATTATTTAAAACAGCTGACATCGGTGATATCGTAGGTGTATATGGTAAAATTATGAAAACTCAAACTGGAGAGTTAACTATTAAATGTTTAAAATATACTCATTTAGTAAAAGCATTAAGACCTCTTCCAGAAAAATTCCATGGACTTACTAATACAGAAGATAGATATAGACATAGATATGTTGACCTTATTTCAAATGATGAATCAAGAAGAGTTGCTTTCTTAAGGCCTAAAATTATAAGAGCAATTCAAAACTTTATGGATAATGAAGGCTATACAGAAGTAGAAACTCCAATTTTAACAACATTACTTACAGGAGCATCAGCGAGACCATTTGTAACGCACCATAATACACTTGATGTAGATATGTATATGAGAATCGCTCTAGAACTACCTCTAAAAAGACTACTTGTAGGTGGTATGGAATCAGTATATGAAATAGGAAGAACATTCAGAAATGAAGGAATGGACCCTCGTCACAATCCTGAATTTACTTTAATGGAAGCATATAAAGCTTATTCTGATCTAGATGGTATGATGGATCAAACTGAAAGAATGTTTAAGTATGTTGCTGATAAAGCAGTTGGAAAGACATTATTTAATTGGTGTGGATATGAAATAGATTTATCTAAACCTTTTAAAAGAGTATCTATGACTGATGCAATTAAAGAAAAAACAGGAATTGATTTTAAAGCAATAACTGACGTTAATGAATGTATAAAATTAGCTGAAGAACATCATATTGAACTATTAGAACATGAACGTCAATATGGTCATATTATAAATAAATTCTTTGAAGAATATGTAGAAGAAACTTTAATTGAACCAACATTCCTTTATGGACATCCAATTGAAATATCACCACTTACTAAGAAAAATCCTGAAGATCCAAGGTTTGTTGATCGTTTTGAACTTTTCATAGGTGGTAAAGAATTTGCTAACGCTTATACAGAATTAAACGATCCAATTGATCAATTAGAAAGATTTGAAGAGCAATTAAAAGAAAGAGATCTTGGTAATGATGAAGCAAACGATATCGACTATGACTTTATTGAAGCCTTAGAATATGGTATGCCACCAGCTGGAGGTATAGGATATGGAATCGATAGATTCGTAATGCTTTTAACTGAACAAGATTCAATTCAAGAAGTAATATTATTCCCAACTATGAAACCAGAGGAAACTAAGTAATGAAACTATATGTCGTAAGACATGGTGAAACTACTCAAAACCAACTTGGTTTAGTACAAGGTAACACTGAATCAGATTTAAGTGAAAGAGGAATTAGGGAAGCTAAAGAACTTAATTCTCTTGTTAAAGACTTAGATATTGATGTAGTAGTTGCATCACCACTTAGAAGAGCTTTAGATACAGCTAGATTAATCACTAATGATAAATTTGATATCATTATTGATGAGCGACTTAGAGAAAGAGATTACGGTTTAAGTGAGGGAAAACCTGTAGATGAATATTTAACTCCTAAATACTGGGACTTTAATTTAAATACAGATATAAACGAAGTAGAAAAGGTTAGAGATTTACTTGCTCGTGTATCAGATTTTATTGAGGATATGAGAGCAAAATATAATGATAAGAATGTACTAGTGGTTGCTCATAGTGCTATCTTAAGAGCGATTCACTATGCAATAAATGGTATACCAGAAGATGGTGATTTATTAAAAATCGAAATACCAAATTTAAGAATAATAGAATATGAATTATAGGAGAGTGTAAAAATGAAAATATTATCAATTAATGCAGGTAGTTCATCTTTGAAATTCCAAATGTATGAAATGCCAGAAGAAGAAGTTTTAATTTCAGGAAGATTTGAGAGAATTGGACTTGATAAATCTTTCTATACTGTTAAGATTAATGGTGACAAAATAGAAAAATTTGTTGATTTAAAAGATCACGGAGTATGTGTTGAATATTTAATTCAAGAATTACTAGAAAATAAAGTAATTAATTCACTTGATGAAATAAAGGGTGTAGGACATAGACTAGTTCATGGTGGAGATAAATACTCTGAATCAGTAGTAATTAACGATAAAGTTATTAAAACTGTTGAAGAATTATCAGATTTAGCCCCACTACATAACCCAGCTAACTTAATGGGTGTTAGAGCATTTATGGAGAAAATTCCAAGTGCTGTTCAAGTTGGATGCTTTGATACTGCATTCCATCAAACAATGAAAGCTGATAGATACCTTTATCCAGTACCATATGAATGGTATACAAAATATGGTGTTAGAAAATATGGCTTCCATGGTATGAGCCATAGATATGTATCTGAAAGACTTGCAGAGCTTGTTGATAAAGACTACTCAAATGTTATCGTATGTCATATAGGTAATGGTGGATCAATCTCTTTAGTTAGAGATGGTAAATGTGTAGATACATCTATGGGATTCACTCCTAATGCAGGAATTATTATGGGATCTCGTTCAGGTGATATAGACTACTCAGTAATCCCATATATTGCTAAGAAAACTGGTATGTCTTTAGAAGAAATAGATACAGCTTTAAATAAAAAATCAGGAATGCTAGGAACTAGTGGTATTTCATCTGACTTTAGAGATATAGATGAAGCTATTGCTAAAAAAGATGAAAGAGCTATTATGGCACACTACTTATTTGTTAACTCAATAGTTAACTATATTGCTAAATACTATGTCGAATTAAATGGTAGAATTGATGCATTAGCATTCACTGCTGGAGTTGGTGAAAATGCACCACACGTAAGACGTATGGTAATTGATAGACTACAGTGCTTAGGATTTAAAATAGATAGAGAAAAGAATGATGAAATTCGTTTTGGTAAAGAAGGAATTATATCTTCAGTAGATTCTAAAATTCCAGTATATGTAATACCAACTGATGAAGAAGTAATGATTGCAAGAGATACATTTAAATTTATTAAAAAGTAGAAAGCGTGATTAAAATGACTGGTAGAATGTATAAAAAAATATTTAATGAGATAAAAAAATATGACAAAATTGTTCTAGCACGTCATGTTGGACCTGATCCTGATGCTCTAGGAAGTACTCTTGGACTAAAAGCAATTATAGAAGCAACATTTCCAGATAAAAAAGTATATGCTGTAGGTAATCCTGCAAGTAAATTCAAATATATTGGTGATGTTGATAAGTTTACAGAGGATATGTATCAAGATTCACTTTTAATAGTAACTGATACACCTGATATAGCTAGAGTAGATGGAGTTGATCCTAAAAAATTTAAAAAGTCAATTAAAATAGATCATCATCCATTCATAGAAAAATTCTGTGATATTGAATGGATTGATGATACTGCATCAAGTGCTTCTCAAATGGTTATGGAACTAACATTTAATACAAAGTTAGTTATGACTAAAGAAGCAGCAGAAAAACTTTATATTGGACTAGTTGCTGATACAAATAGATTTTTATTCTACTATACAACTGCTAAAACATTTGATTTAGTATCAAAATTAATTGATGAGACAAAAATTGATTTTGAAAAATTATATGATAACTTATATATGAGAAGTTTTAAAGAAGTTAAATTCGGTGGATATATAGCTGATAACCTAAAAGTTACAGACAACGGATTTGCTTATCTTAAAATAACTGATGATATATTAGAAAAATATAATGTTGATGCAGCAACTGCTGGTAATATGGTTAATAACTTTAATCATATTGATAAGGTTTATGCATGGGGAATATTCTCAAGCGATAAACAAAATAATAATATAAGAGGTTCAGTTAGATCTAGAGGGCCAATCATAAATGAAGTTATATCTTCAAATTACAATGGTGGAGGACACATTTATGCATGTGGTGTTAGACTTAAAGACTTTGATGAAGTTGATAAGTTAATTAAAGATTTAGACTTGACTTGTAAAGAATATATAGAAACTTCCAAATAAGGAAGTTTTTTAATTTTTAATTGAAAAATAATAAA
>JAGAYJ010000011.1 GCA_017940575.1 Bacilli bacterium
AGTGGTGTATGCACATTAGTATCACAAAAGAAGAAACCATTTATTGGAGATAAGAAATTCTTTGAACACTATGGATTTAAAGTAGTAGATACAATTAATGATTATGAATTAATGGCATTACAATTTGATGATAATGAAACACCTAAGTTTAGTGATAGTGCTAGAAAAATGCAAATTGAAAGTCAAGATTTCACTATTTACTATTCTAATGAATGTCCATATGTAGAATATGAAGTAAAAGAATTATCTGATTATGCTAAAGACAAAGGAATTAAACTAAACTTTATAAAAATAGATTCATTAGAGAAAGCTAAAAATGCTCCATGTGTATTTAATAACTGGGCTAATTTTTATAAAGGAAAATTTGTTTCTAATACAATATTAAATGCAAATGCATTTGAAAAATTATTAAAGTAAAAATATCTACACATTTGTCTACACTTTAATAAAAAAGCTATATTTAGAAAAATAGCCAAATTTGAAATTAACGAGATTTAATAACGATTTAAAGCGATTTATATATTGTTTAATTTGCTGGAAGTTCCCGGAATTGAGGTTTCAAAGTGCCATGTGGAAGTGGTAAAAAATATAAACAATGTCATGGTAAATAAGCCCGTAAATCCGCATAAATAAAGGGATTGCGGGTTTTTCTTTTATTACAATTTTATGTAATTATGCATCAAAAAAATATTTGAATCAACTTTAAATATGTTTTTTTATTCAATTTAGGATATTTGCTATGTTATAGTGTTTTATTATTTGGCTGGATGTATAGTAATAGATTATTTATAAAATAGTTTAAAGAAATAGAATAATCACGATAAATATATTAAATAGATTTTTTGTATATGTAAAAAAATATAAAGTAAATAAAAAAATTAAACTATTTATTTTTTAATTACATGTTTAGTGATATAATCTTTTAAGTGGGGGTTGAAATATATGCAACAAGATGAATCCATAACAAATGAAATAATTAAAAGATATAACTATTTATATGAAAATAAGGAACTCGCTCTAGCATTATGCATTAAGAAAAATGATGAAAAAGGTCATAATTACTATTTGTATAGTAATGTGGATAATGATATAGTTGATTCGTTTCAAGAATTTTTGTTATCTGATAAAAGAATTGAAGCAACAGGTCTTTATAAATATATTGAATTTATAAAAGAAAACAAGTACTTTTTAAATATTGTACAAAATAAAATTGACTGTGTAGAAAAAATAAGAAATTATAATATATATTTAAGAAATATACCGACATTTACTGTGTGGAAAATATTAAATTATGTTAGAAAATATAATCAAAATAATAAAAATATTGTTAAAGCATTAGATGTTTATTATAATTTAGATAGATATATTTTGACTGGTATTGATTGGAAAAGCGGATATGATATTGTTGAAGAAGATATAATTGAAAACAATGATAAACTATTTCTTTTTCCAGCACCAATAATTGTGACTAGAAAAAAATGTGGAAATAAAAAAACATTTATGGCTTTAATGTATGCAGGAAATGAATATGAAGAAGAGGATGACTTTTTAAACTTAAATTTAAATCAAAAAGAATATAAAGAAAATATTTATTATTCAAGCTTTTCTATAATACTGGAAAAAATGGATTATCTAAATGTGGAGGTTAAAAAAAGTATTTTTGATAATTTAAACAATTTAAAAGTTAAAACGTATAAAAAAGGTTTTTGACTACATAAAAAAATGTGGTATAATATGACAAAGTGAAGGTGATTATATGACAATTTATGAAAGATTAAAAGCTTTCAAAAGAAAATATCCAAGAACACTTGCTTGGAGACTTAGATACCATGCGAAAATAATAGAAAAACATTTAAATCCTGGTGAAAAAGTAATCTATGCTTTTGCAGCGCAAAAAAATGATAATCCGTTTGATATTTTATCAACATTTGCTTTTGTTCTTACTAATAAAAGAATTATGATTGGTAGAAAAAGATTTTTCTTTGGATATTTATTTACTGCAATAACTCCTGATTTATTTAATGATTTGAAGGTTAATATGGGTATTATATGGGGAAAAATTTACATTGATACAATTAAGGAGTTTGTTGCTATTTCAAATATTGATGATAGAGCACTTCCTGAAATTGAAACAATGATAACTGAGTTTATGATGGAACAAAAAAAATTACTTCAAGAGAATAAGCAAAAATAGTGTGAGTAGAAAGTGAGTATTAACATATTCACTTTTTAAATTTATGTATTGATATTTTTTAATATAAAATGATATAATATACATAGTATAAAAGAATATGTGAAGAATAAGAGGGAAAAATATGAAAAAATTAACTATAACTAATAGTGATAATACTAAAATGACTGTTGATTTAGTACGTTATTTTAGATTTAAAACTGATTGCTTTTTAATTTATAGTATTGGTGAAGTAGATGAAAAGAATTATAAAAAATTATATTTAGTAAGAATAATGGAAGAATTAGGGTTTCCAGTTGTTCAAACAATTAAGAATGATGCTGATTGGGCTAATATGCAAGGAATTGTAAAAAAGGTTTTAAAAGAATTAAAAAAAGGAAAGAAAAAGCTTACAGAAGATTTAGACTATAAGGAAATAGATGGTATAAAAGTCATTGAACCTCGTTTTTTTAAGTTAGATTCAAAACTTGTAGATTTGTTAGCTTCAAATTACTTAGAAGAAAATGATAGTGTAAGTCCTGAATTTGATGAAGTAAGTATTGAAGATAAAACTGATATGAATGATATAGCATTAGAACCAATTGATCAAACAATGATGAAACAAACAGATAATACTGTAGAAAAAATATCTAATGAAATGCCTATAATAAATTCGTTACAAATGGAAAACGCACAGTTAGCCTCAACTATTCCTAATTTAGATGAAGGTTTTACTGAAGCTGCTTTTACTAAAAATGAAGATACTAATCAAATCGAAAGCACTAATCCTGATGAAAAAGATGTAAAATTAAGTGATGGAATTCAATCTATAGTTAATGTTGATATACCTGAAGTTGAAGCATTTATTCCTGGTGCACCGATAGAAGAAACTAAAATTGACTTGAATGAAAATACTTCAATAACAGCTAACAATAATTTAACTGATACTATAGATGATACAACAAAAGATACAACAAATAATTTTTCGGAGATTAATTTAAATTTAGAAGATGTTAAAGATGTTGATTATAAAAAAATGTATGATACTTTAAAGGCTGATAATGATGCAACTAATGAATTGTTGAACGCTGTTATGACAGAATTAAATCAATATAAAGAAAAATTTGGAGAACTAGATGCATCCTAGTTCTTTTTTTTAATAATTTTGTGGATTATATAATAGAATTAATTGAGGTGAATAAATTGGAAAATTATATTAGATATTATTATAATATTAATCCACTAGATATTCATCTTGAAAATAATAATTATTTTTTTTATGATGTAAATTATAATAGATTTTGTTTATATAATTTATCAAAGATTAATATTGATGATATTGAACTAAAAAAGAAATATGACTTATGTAATTATTTAAAGACGCAAGGTGTATATTGCCATCAAATAATTATAAATAAAATGAATAATATATGTATATTAATAAATAATAATAAATATATATTATTAAAATACAAAATAGATTATGGTAGTAATAAAAAAATCTGTTTAAAAGATGTTTTATATTTTTCTCAAATACCTATTTCAACTGATCATATTTATAGTAATGATGTATGGAAAACAAGATGGAGTGTCAAAATGGATTATTTTGAATATCAATTAAATCAATTTGGGTATAAACATCATTTGTTAAGAGAAAGCTTTGGATATTATTCTGGATTGGTTGAAATGGCTATAGCGCTTCATAATGCTTTTTCTAATAATATGGATGTAATGCAAAGCGTATTATGTCATAAAAGAATTACTTATAATGATACATTATTTGACTTTTACAATCCTATTAATCTAATTATAGATAATAAAGTAAGAGATGTATCCGAATATTTTAAAAGTAAATTAATTAATATTAGTAATATTGCAGGAGTAGATAAATTAATTTATGAAATATCAATTTTTCTAAATTATGTAAATTATAATGACAATGAGTATTTTTTATTTTTTATAAGAATGCTATATTCAACAGCATATTTTGATAAATATGAAATAATTATGAATCAGGATTTAAAAGATGATGAAGTTGAAAATATATTAAAAAAAACACCTGTGTATGAGTGTTTTGTTAAAAAATTGTATATTTATTTAAAAAAAACAAAATTGGTTGTAAATTTACCTCAAATTGAATGGCTTAGTAAATAAAATTAAATATTTATAACTTTTTTTACAGATGGAACTTCTTCTATGATAGCCATTTCTATCCCATCTTTTAGCGTAGTATCAATCATCGCACAGTCAGCACAGGCTCCCATCATTTTTATATAGACAATGCCATTTTCGAATTTAATAAATTCAATATTTCCACCATCATTTATTAAAAAAGGCCTTAATTGATCAATCACTTCAATGATTTTTGCTTCTTCGTTATTCATAATATCACCTACAACGCATTATATAATAAAATAAAATAAAATGCAATCTTTATTACTTTTAAAAAAAATGATATAATATTTATCGAGGTGTTAACCGTGAAAAAGAATATTAAATATAAAAAAGGTGATATTATTAAAGGAGTAGTCAGCGGATTAACTGATTATGGAATTTTTATGAAAATAGATAATAATTATTCCGGGCTTATACATATTTCGTCTATTTCAGATAAATTTGTAAAAAATCCAGGATCATATGTAAAGATTGGTGAAATTATTAATGCTGAAATACTTGAAATTGATAAAAAAAATTTTAAAATGAAACTTAGTATTAAAAATATTAGATATAAAGATAAGTATTTTGTTGATAGAAGAATCATTGAAACTGAACACGGATTTGCCACTTTAAAAACAAATTTGCCAATTTGGATTGAAAATAATTTAAAAAGTAAAAAAAACATTTAATTTTTATTGACAAATAATGATTTAAATGATATATTTAATTAGTCAAGTGTGACGCATGGGCGATTAGCTCAGTTGGTTAGAGCACCTGCCTTACAAGCAGGGGGTCATAGGTTCGAGTCCTATATCGCCCACCATGCCGGAATAGCTCAATTGGTAGAGCAACTGACTTGTAATCAGTAGGTTGTGGGTTCAAGTCC
>JAGAYJ010000012.1 GCA_017940575.1 Bacilli bacterium
AGGAATTATTATTGGAGAAAGTGCCGGAACTTGCTTGCAACAAAAAAGATATTTTATAACAGCTAAGAATAATTATTATAAATATTTTGCTTTTTATGATGGCTTTGGAGTAATTGATGATCCATTTTATATGGATGTTCATACAATAAATAATAAGTTTTATTTAGATAAATTATCTAAAGTAGCAAAAGATACAAAAAAGGATGTATATGCTATATATGATGATGGTGTTTTAATTTATAATAGGGTTAACAATAAAATAGAATGCTTTGGAAATGTCATTAAATTTAAGGGGTGATTTATGAAAAAGATTATTGCTATAGGTGGAGGAGAAAATGGAAGAATGTTAGAAGATGGGACATTTGCTCCTTATAACACTAAAGAAATAGATGAAGAAATAGTAAAGCTTACAAATAAAGATAATCCTAATTTCTTATTTATATGTCACGCAATGGAATCAATAGATATTCAAAAGAGTTATTATGAGACTATGAAGAAAATATATGAGGATATTTTTAATTGTAATTGTATGGATTTAGATTCAAGTGAATTAACTAATGAAGAGATAGTTGATGAGAAAATAAAATGGGCTGATATCATATATGAAGGTGGAGGAGATACTGAATATATGATCAACTTATGGAAGAAAACTGGATTTGATAAGAAGTTATATGAAGCATGGTGCGATGGTAAAGTAATATCTGGAATATCTGCAGGTGCAGTTTGTTGATTTAATTCATGCAATTCAGATACTGAAGAAGGTTTTGAAATATGTGATTGTCTTAATTGGTTTGATTATTATATGTGCCCTCATGCTGATGAAGAAGGTAGAATTGAATCATCTAAGGGACATTTAAAAAATCTAAATAAAAAAGGTTTAATTTTATCTAATTGTTCAGCACTTATTATATTGGATAACAATTATAAAGTATTAAAAAGTAGTGATGATGCTTTTATTAATCTTGCATATTATATAGAAAATGAATTTGTTGAAAGAACATTAGATTGCGAAGGAAAGATAGAAGAACTATGAAATACGAATTTTATAATATAAAAGGATATAATTGTGTTTTAAGATCACTTAGTAAAATACTTAATCGAGATATTAATGTGGTTAAAAATGAGTTAATTGAGGTATGTGACAATTTAAACATTAATGACTATAATAGCGTAGAAGTGTTTGAAGAATATATGAGAAGAAATAATATCTATGAAATAAGTGAAAAACAAGATATTAAAATTAAAGATTTATCATTAGAAGGTGGTAAATATATTATATTTTGTTATGATAAAAAAGACTTTTATCATATGGTAACAATTATGGATAATATAGTATATGATAAATCAGATGAATCTTTAGATTTATTTGTAATAAAAGTATATAAGATGAGTTGACATTATTAATAACTGATATTATAATTTATTTTGTTGGGTGCTAGTACAGACTTTTACAGTTTTTACTAGCTCTTTTTTTAATTATGTAGTATAATGGTATTGGTTTTATGACTAATATAGTAGAGTGGTGATGATGTTTGAAGGAAAAATTATCTATAATATATAAAATATTAATAGTAATTGTGTCGGGAATTGGATTATATTTAAATTTTAAACTCGTTGGTATTCAACATAGTGTAATTTATTTTACTATTTTAAGTAATTTATATTGTTTTTTGTTTTATTTAATTACACTTTTATTAAAACTAAAAAATAAGTTAAAAAAAGCTGATATATACTATTTTGTTAAAGGCTCAATGGTTATGTCACTAACAATTACTATGATTATGTTTCAATTATTTTTAGCAAACAGTAATGAAATAAAAAGTATTAGTAACAGTTTGTTAGAAACCGGTATTGTTCATATATTAGTTCCAACACTAGTTATATATGATTATATATTTTTTGGAGAAAAAGGAAAAGCTAAAATAAAATTTGCATTTGAATGGAGTTTAATTTTAATTTTATACCTTGTTTTTTGGTTTATATATACATCATTAGGAGGCCTATTTATTAATGGAACAATATATCCATATTTTTATATGAATATAGAAGAACTTGGAATTAAGTCAGTTATTGTTAATAATGTATTAATATATATATCATTTATTTTATTAGGTATATTAATTATATTTGTTGATAAACTTATAGCACGAGATAATGAAAAGATAGAAAGATGATGGAGGCTTTATGGAAAATTTAAAAGAACAAATTGATACACTTAAAGAGTATAAAGAAAAAATTAGTAAGTTATCTACTGATGAAAAAAAAGACAGAGATATTTATTTAAGAGAACTTTCGGATGGTACACTTCAAGGTCCACCAACAGGTTATTCAAGCATTGATAAAACATGGTTTAAATATTATGACAAAGATAAATTAAGACTTGATGTGCCAAAAAAATCAATGTACCAATATTTTGTTGATTCTGTATCTGATAAATTAGATAGTGTTGCTGTTGATTTGAGAATGAGCTTTAATAATTTTGATAAATCTATGTGTACAATGACATATGGACAAGTTATAGATCAAATTGTTACAATTGCATGTGGTTTAAAATCATATGGTGTTGATGAAAATGATATATTGCTTGAAATGTTACCAAATTTAATTGAAAGTAGAAATTCAATATATGCTGCAAGTGCCATTGGATCTACCGTATATCCAATATCGCCAATGATTCCAACTACTAAATTTAGGGAAATATTAGAAACTGAAAAAATAAAGAATGTTGTCATGTTTAGTGACTTTTATAATAAATTTAAAGATTATTTGAATGATGAATCAATAGAACATATAATATATTTGGATGGAACTGAATCATTTAATCCAATTATTAGAAAAATTGCTAAATTAACAGACAAAGAAAATAAATTTAAAATTCCATCAGATGATAGAATTGTGACTTGGGATAAAGTACTAAAGGCAGGTAAAAAATATAGAAGAAAAAATAAAATTAAATCTTATAAAGATTTTGAATCTTATTATGATGAAAATCATATTGCAGTTATTGAAGGAACAAGTGGAACTACAGGTGTTCCAAAAGGTGCTTGTTTAACTGATGATGCTGTTAATGCAATGGCATTTATTAATGGTAAATTTAATGAATTTAATTCAGGAGAAAAAAACCTAGATGTATTAATTCAGTCTATTTCATATGGAATTGGTATTATGCATTTATCAATGTCATGTGGGCTTAACAATATATTAGTTCCTGAGTTAATTACAGATAAGATAGCAATGTTATTAAAAAAATTTAAACCAGAACATTTTTCAGGTGGTCCAATCCACTATGAAAACATACTTAAAAGTGAAGAATTTAAAAATGGTGAATTATATAAACCAAAAAATTTCTTATCTGGTGGTGCTTCATTAAATAAGGAAACTGAGAAAACATTGAATGGTGGAATAGATGAAAATTATATAGAACCAAAAGATGGACCTACAAAAGTTTTTGTACGTCAAGGACTTGGATCTACAGAAAATATTGGAACTGGTGTTTTTTCAACAAAAGGATCATATAAATTTGCAAGTGTTGGTATTCCGATTGGATTATCAAATTGTGCTATATTTAAAGTTGGTACAGATGAAGAAGTTAAAACCGGAGAAATTGGTGAGATTTGTATGACTGGACCTACAGTTATGGAAAAATATTTAAATAATCCAATTGAAACTGAAAAAGTTTTGAAAAAACACTCTGATGGTACAGTATGGCTTCATCTTGGTGATGAAGGATATATGGATAAAGATGGACATGTATTTATGCTTGATAGATATAAAAATATTTTTATGCGTAATGGTTTTAATGTTCATCCAAGTAAAATTAAAGAGGTTTTAATGAGTTCAGGTGATTTATTAGACTGCGCAGTAGTTGGTGTTGATCATCCAGTTGAAATGTCAGTTCCTGTTGCTTTTATTGTTTTAAAACCTGGAATTGATTATGATACAGAAATTGATAAATTAAATAAATTGTGTTATGAACAATTAGATGAATATTATATACCATACGAATATAAGTCAGTAAAAGAAATACCAACAAATTTAGGTGGTAAAGCTGATATTAATAAATTACTTGAAATGAATAATATTGACTACTCTGAGTCTACAGAAAGTAAAGTTAATTTAAGATAACGAAAAGGGGGATTAATTTATGCAGTATATTAGTGTTTGCTTCTCAATATCTAGCTTTATATTTTTGATTATTACATCCCTTATTTATTTTTTAAAGGATAGGGTAAAAACTAAAGAAACTTCAATTTATTCAACACTCCTTATATCTAATATATTATTGTTGTTAGTTGATATAATTGGTTATTTCTTTTATAAGCAGATTTCAGTAAGTATGTCAACAAAAGAAATGATTTCAAAAATATATTTATGTATATACATTTTATATGGATTTATTTTTACATATTATTCCACTTATGTAATAACTAAAAATGAGGTTTTTACAAAAATAATAAGATATATTTTGATTATTTGGTATACAATAATTTCTGTTATAGTATTGATTTTGCCGTTAGAATTAGTAAATGTAGGTGATATGCCCATGCCTAAGGGTGATGGTGTAAATATTACATATGCATTATCTCCTTTAATAATTATTTATTTGCTTATATTAATATTTGCTAATATTCAAAAAATAATTGTGACTAAAGAAAAAAGAGTTTTACCAATATTAGCATTATTATTTTTTTCAGTTGCTTCTATTTGGGTTCAATTTTTTAACCCAAGTGTTGTTTTAGTTGCATTTGTTTATACACTATCCACTTTTATTATGTATCATACTATTGAAAATCCAGATGTAAAAATGCTTGAAAAAGTAGAAGTTGCTAAAGATGCAGCAGAAAAAGCAAATAGAGCTAAAAGTGATTTCTTAAGTTCTATGTCACATGAGATTAGAACTCCACTTAATGCTATTGTTGGTTTATCTGAAGACATAGGCTCATATAAAGATCAGGTGCCTGAAGCTGTATCTGAAGATGCAGAAGACATAATAAATGCATCACAAACACTACTTGAAATAGTTGGTAATATACTTGATATTAATAAAATCGAAAGTAATAAATTAGAGATTGTAGAACGTGTATATGAACCAAAAGATGCTATTGAGACCGTTGCTAAAATAGATTCTGTTAGAATAGGTGATAAGTCAATTGACTTTAAAGTTAATATTGCTGAAGACCTTCCATATGAACTGATTGGAGATAAAGTCCATATAAAAGAAATAGTAAATAATTTACTTACAAATGCTATTAAATATACAGAAAAAGGTGAAATAAACTTAAATGTTAGATGTATAAATAAAGGTGATTTAAGTAATTTAATTATTTCTGTTCAAGATACTGGACGTGGTATAAAAGCAGAAAATATAACAAAACTATTCACTAAATTTGAAAGGCTTGATGTTGAGAAAAATACAACAACAGAAGGAACAGGTTTAGGACTTGCAATTACAAAGCATTTGGTTGAAATGATGCATGGTACAATAAATGTACAAAGTCAATTTGGTAAAGGCTCAATCTTTGTTGTAAATATACCTCAAAAGATAAAAACACTAACGGCTCCTTTATCTAATGAAGAGGTAGATGAAGATGTAATTATTGATATTGATAATTATGGAAATAAAAAGATTCTTATTGTTGATGATAATACTTTAAATATTAAAGTTGCTCGTCGTGCTTTACAAGACTTTAATTTTGATATTGAAGATGTTACATCAGGTATGGAATGTCTATCACGTGTTACAAGTGGTACTAAATATGACTTGATATTAATGGATATAATGATGCCAGAGATGAGTGGCGAAACTACATTTAAAAAATTAAAAGAGATTCAAGGATTTAATACACCTGTAATTGCTCTTACTGCAGATGCTGTTGCTGGAGCGGAAGAACATTATAAAGGTGAGGGATTTGTTGATTATATAGCAAAACCATTTAAAAGAGATCAAATAAAAGAAAAATTAGATTTAATATTTGATACTAATGCTCCTATTAATTGGGATGAAGTTCCTGTGCATGTAATAGGTGAAGAAAAAGAAGCCTCTTTATAAGAGGTTTTTTTGACATTTTAGTTGACAAACATATATTCGCATTGTAGTATAATTATAGGAGGTTACATATGATAATTAATGCTTTTTATAATTGCAGTTTTCTTAGTAATTCTTCTTTTTTTATTAAAGAAGATGAAGAAGAATATAATGTTACACATGAGTCTTATAATGATATATTGAATAATGTAGAAAAAGAATTATATAAAGTTAATGATAAGTATAATTTAAGTAAAAATACTGTTCAAAATGTATTTGAAATTCTTACTCAAACTAGAGAGATTGCTGAGAAAGATAATAGACAATTTATTAAATTAAAAGATCATACCATTAAAGCGTTAGTTGATTTTGGAGTAAAGGATTTGCCTATGTTAGAAAGAGTTAGTCATGTAAGAGAAAATATTTTTACAAAAGAAGAAGCCCTTCAAATGGGTTTTAGTATTAAAAATAAGCATTTTCATGGTTTAGGACTTGAATTGTATTTGCAAATCATGAGTTCAATTGATAATCCGGTTGCAATTTATCAGTATACAGATAAAGGGTTGTATACTGATAATAATTTTATTGTAGTTTCTCCGATTAAAATAAATGGGTTTAATACAATAGTACCAATAGAAATAAATCAAAAAGGTCAGTTTAATTGTGTTGAAATTCAATATAATAAGATTAAAACAGCTTATTATAAGAATAATAATTGTTATATTGAAAATCTGCTTAATGAAGGTAAAATAAAAGAGATATTCACTGGTTCTACTTACCAGCAAACATCTCTTACTGAAAATAATATATCATAGTTTGATAATTATGTCAAACATGATATATTATAATTATAAGATGTAAAATGTAAAAAATTTGACATATTTGGTATAATAAATATTGGATGTGATTATTATGGATAAAATTATAGTTAAAGGTGCTAGAGTTAACAATTTAAAGAATATTGATATTGAACTTCCTAAAAACAAATTAATTGTAATGACAGGAGTATCAGGATCAGGTAAGTCAAGCTTAGCTTTTGATACTATTTATGAAGAAGGAAGAAGAAGATATGTTGAATCTTTAAGTGCATATGCACGTCAATTTTTAGGTGGTTCTGAAAAACCTGATGTTGATTCAATAGAAGGTTTATCTCCATCTATATCAATTGATCAAAAAACAACTAATAAAAACCCTCGTAGTACCGTTGGAACAGTAACTGAAATATATGATTATTTAAGACTTTTATATGCTAGAATAGGTATACCTTATTGTCCTGTTCATAAAAAGCCAATAACTTCACAAAGTATAGAAGAGATGACTAATCAAGTATTAAAACTAAGTGAAGGAACTAAAATTAGAGTACTTGCGCCTACAGTAAGTGGAGAAAAAGGTACATTTAAAGATTATTTATTATCACTTAGAAAAGATGGATATGTAAGAGTTATAATAGATGATACTGAATATGATTTAAATGATGATATAGAACTATCTAAGACTAAAAAACATAAAATAAGTATTGTTATTGATAGATTAGTTATCAAAGAAAATATCAGAAGTAGGCTTTTTGAATCTATTGAACAAGCGTCTAAATTAACTGATGGTAGAGTATTTATAGATGTAGTAGATGGTACTGGTTTCATGATGAGTGAGAAATATGCTTGTCCAGAATGTGATTTCTCACTTCCTGAATTAGAGCCTCGTATGTTTTCATTTAATGCTCCATATTATGCATGCCCAACATGTAATGGTTTAGGAGTAAATTATCACATAGATGAAGATTTAGTAATACCTAATCGTGATTTATCTATAAATGATGGAGCAATCGTTGTATATAAATCAGATGATAAAACAAACATTATAAATACACAAATATCAACGGTTGCTAAATATTATGATATAGATCTAGATCTTCCAGTTAAAAAACTAGATAGAAAAAAACTAGATATTATTTTATATGGTAATGGCGAATTAATTGAGTTTAATTATGTATCTAAAAATGGTAATACTAGAAAGACTCTTGATTCTTACGAAGGAATTATAACTAATTTACATAGAAGATATATAGAAACAAAATCAGGATGGATTAGAGATTGGATAGAAAACTATATGGTTGAAGATACATGTTATATGTGTCATGGAGCACGACTTAATGATGATGTGTTAGCTGTTTTAATAAATGGTAAAAATATATTTGAACTAACTAGTATGAGTATAAAAGATATAAGCAATTTCTTAGATAAATTAAAACTAACTAAAGAACAGTTAGAAATCAGTAAATTATTAATTAAAGAAATACAAAATAGACTTCATTTCTTAATAAATGTAGGGCTTGAATATTTAACTTTATCACGTAATGCATCAACTTTATCTGGTGGTGAAGCACAAAGAATTAGACTTGCAACTCAAATAGGTTCTAAATTAAGCGGTGTATTATATGTACTAGATGAACCTAGTATAGGTCTACATCAAAGAGATAATGATAAATTAATTAAATCAATGTTAGAAATGCGTGATTTAGGTAATACTTTAATAGTTGTAGAACACGATAGTGATACAATGCTTGCAGCAGATTATTTAGTTGATATTGGGCCATATGCTGGTGAACATGGTGGTCGTGTAATGGCTGCTGGAACACCTGATGAAGTTATGAAAAATCCTAATAGTTTAACAGGAAAATATTTAACAGGAGAATATAAAATAGAAGTTCCTAAAAAAAGAAGAAAAGGAAACAAATTATTCTTAGAAGTTAAAGGAGCGACTGAACATAA
>JAGAYJ010000013.1 GCA_017940575.1 Bacilli bacterium
AATCCTTTTTTATATTTAATATATAAATCTATTAGATTTTTAGATTTAGAAAAGTTATTAAGTATTTCTTTTTTTATTTTTTTAAACTCTCCTTTATTTACTTCAAAACCTATATTAGATCTTATATATTCATCTAACTCATCCATATACTTAATCATATATCTTGTAATTATTCCATACTTAATAATTTTTAATTTTTTAGGATGTTTATCTATTTTTAAGTATTCTTCTTTAAGTCTTTTAAAGTTTAACTTACCTTCTATTATAAAATTAACCATTGTAAATTTATAACCTAAGTCTCTTAAAATTTTCTCTTGTAATTCAGAGTAATAACCATATCTACATCCGCCACCTAGTTGTACTAAAACATTCGCACCTTTCTCTAATGCTTCAATAAATGTACCTAATGTATATTTAAATGGCATACATACAAAAGAAGGTGAATATTTACTTCCTACCTCTATTGTTTTATTGGTTATTTTATTAGGTTTTATAATCTCTACATCAGATACATTTTTAAAAAAATAAAGAGCTGGTATATCATAGTCACCCATAAGTGGGATAGCTATTTTTCGCATGTTTTATTCCTCTCTTTTATTATATCAATGAAGCTTTCTATTCTAGTTTCAATACCAGCTAGGCTGTCCATTTCATCTATTATAATATTTATAGAAGGAACCTTTATTTTTCTTAAGACCAGCTCATTAACTAAAGAATCAGGTCCACACGGAAAAGTTGATAAGAATATTATTCCATCTATTTTATCTTTTACTAGTTCAATTGATCCAATGCTTTCTTTATTAAATTTAAAGTATAAATTTTTAGATAGTTTTCTTGATAACTTATTTGTTTTATTTGAGTTAAATAAATCACTATATATAACTGTTATATCATTATCCTCTAAGACTTTTATAATGGGTCTTCCTATATATTCATCATAAGTATTATATGGATGTGATACAACTAGTATTTTTAAATTAGAGCTATTTAGCTTATAGTTGTTTTCTCTTATTAATCTATCTTTTAAATTCATGTCTTCTATTTTAGCTTTATTATAAGCATTAATAATATCTGTATAGTTAAACTTTAAATCAACTCCCATTTTTATAAAGCCTTTTATCTCGTCTTCATGCTTTTGATAGTCAATATTATAGTTTAAGATATTTATATCAAACATGTTATTAATTATGTCATAAATAGCCAAGAAATTAGTGCATGTTTGATCATTTAAGCCATAGTTATCTATTCTAGGTATTACTATATAGTCTACTTTATCTTTTAAGTAAAAAACATGACCTATAAAGTTTTTTAGTGACATACACATCTCACTATAACTATACTTTATACCATTTTCCATAATCTCTTTATTTGTTTTAGGTGAAATAACTACTTCACAGCCTAAGTTTTCAAAAAAGTTTTTAAGTAAATTACCATAATAATAAAAATATAAGCTTCTTGGAATTCCTATTTTAATATTCTTCAATTTAATCACCTAAATAATCATACTTATAAATATTTACTTTTATGCATAAAAAAAGAGACATAAGTCTCTTATATGTTTATTAGCCTATACGGAAAGCTGGTGAAATATTATGTTCGGTATTAGCAAAATGATTTAAGCGCATACCAGATATATCAACGAAGTAAAAAATATAATCATTGCTCGAACATGCAGATCGAAGCCACCACCTAACTAATTCGTTAGAATTATTTTTTTTACCTATATTAGAATAATTAGAAGTAGTAACTCCAAGTTTTTTATAATAATCTAATTGTCTAGTTGCTGAATCAGCTGTATCTGTATTATATATGAAAGAAGAATCAAATTCATCATATACTTCCTTTTGAGATAATAAATAAAGCTTGTCCATTGATGTAAAATTAATACTATCACTAGATCCATGTCCTGATACAACTTTAGTATCAATAATTCCCATTTTTAAATCACTAGGCAAACTATTATATATATCACTATTTACATACTCTCTCATACTGGTTGCAGGCCATCCACCTTTACTAGTGCCATATTGATTATCATCAGTTGTCGGATTCATAACATGTGATGTTATAATATCATTAAATTCAATTACAAAACCACAAGCAGTCTCTGAAAATCCTTCAGTTGAACATTCGCTAGGTGTAGACATATTTGCGATTCTTACTGTATGTGTACCAAATTCTCCCATGTCTACTTCTTTAGTATCACCTAAATTATATACATCAGCTTTACCATTTCTTACATTATTTATTATAACTTCCCATGAGTCAGTTGCAAAAGATGGTTTAGGATTTGGCTCTGTTCCTTTTACTACTGTATTATTAATTCCATCATAAGATACTACATATTCTCCAATTACTAGTGAATATCTATTAACTCCATCTTTTAAAACTTCTACCCATCCTTTAGTTGGAACTTGTCCTTTTACTTTTAAATTATATTTTGAATCAAATGGTGCATCAATTATACCTTTATTAATATCATTTGTATCATCATTGTCCATTAAATTTAAAGACATTTGTTTATTAATAGCATCATTATATCCATTAGCTGACTCTCTTGCTCCACCTTTTTTTGCTTTTTCTACTATTCCTGTAATTGTTGGTACAGCAATTAAAGCAATGATTGCTAAAATAACAATAACCGCTAATAACTCGATTAAAGTGAATCCCTTTTTCATAATACTTACCTCTTCCTTATTTTCTCACTATATTAAGTATATAAAATATAACCTATTATAACAAGTGCTCTTTACACTTTTTAACACATAAAAAAGAGGTTTTAATTAGCCTCTATATTTTTTAATTATAACTTCAAATAGTTTTAATCCATCCATAGCTGATGTAGTTATACCTCCAGAATAACCTGAGCCTTCTCCTATAGGATATATACCATCTATATTAGATAACATATCTTCATTTCTATCTATTCTAATAGGTGAAGATGTTCTAGATTCAACAGCAGCAAGTATTGCATCATCCATATTATATCCTTTTATTTTTGTTCCAAAGTATTCTATTGCTTCTTTTAAAGCATCATTTACATAACTAGGTAATATATCATTTAAATTAGCTAGATTATAGTTTCCTTTAAATATAGGTTTAACACTACCTAAGTCATATATTTTATTTTCTTTATATCCTTTATATGTTTGAATAGGAATTAAGCCTTTACCTGCTATATAAGCACTTGACTCTAGTTTTCTAGTAAACTCTATTGCGTCAGTTACTTTATCTCCAAAATCTTTACTAGATACTGTTACAACAAGGGCTGAATTAGCATTTAGGCTATCTCTTTTATAATCACTCATACCATTTATAGCAATTCTTTTATCTTCACTTGATGCATTAACAACATATCCTCCAGGACACATACAAAATGTATAAACTCCTCTATTGTTAGATGCTTGATATGTTAGTTTATATGAACAAGGTGGTAATACTTTACCATATTCTCCATATTGAGACTTATTAATCATCTCTTGTGGGTGTTGTATACGTACACCTACCGCAAAAGGTTTTGGTGTTATAGTTATATTTTTAGATAAAAGCATCTCTACTGTATCTCTTGCACTATTACCAATAGCAAGTACTAAATTACTTGTCTTTATCTCTTCATTATTATTAACTATAATACTTTCAATTTTGTTATTACTTATATTTATATCAGTTAAAGTTGTATTATATCTAATAATACCACCAAACTCTATTATTTTATTTCTCATATTTACTATAACACGTCTTAAAATATCAGTTCCAATATGAGGTTTATTAGAATACATTATATCTTCATGTGCTCCACAACTTTTGAATATTTCAAACACTTTCTTTTGTCTAAATTCTTTATCTTTTTTTAAAGTATTTAACTTTCCATCTGAAAATGTTCCTGCTCCACCTTCACCAAATTGAATATTAGAGTTTAAATCTAGTTTATTACTTTTCCAAAACTCTTCTATAGTCTTTACTCTATCTTCTACTTTCTCACCACGTTCAATAAGTATTACTGGATAGTTGTTTTGAGTTAACATGTAAGCAGCAAATAATCCTGCAGGACCAGCTCCTACTATTACTATTGGTTCATTTAATGTAGCACTACCTGTTATTTCATATTTATATGTCTCATCAGGTGATTCAAATATATCATTATCAAATCTAACAGATTTATCAGTATCTACATCCACTTCATAAATATACTTTATATTATCTTTATGTCTAGCATCAATAGATTCTTTTTTAATAATTATATTTTTTATATCACTTGGACTTATTCTTAACTTTTTAGCTGTTTTGTTTTTTAGTTCTTCTATAGAATTATTATTAATACTTACTTCTATTTGTCTTACTCTAATCATTAGTTCTACCTGCCTTATATCCTGTAATAAATGCGAATTCTAAATTATATCCTCCACATTTACCATCCGCATCTAATATCTCACCTGTAAAGAATAATCCTTTTTGTTTTAAAGATTCCATAGTACTAGGATTAATTTCTTTTAAATCTATTCCACCTGAACATGTTTGGGCTCTATCAAATCCAGTAGTATCAATTATTTCTAAATTAAAGTTTATAAGATTATCAGCTAATATAGTTTTTTTAGAATTTGATATATCGCTCCATTTATCTGTTCTCTCAATACCAGATAGTTTTAATAGTAAATTTACTAATTTATAATTAAGTAGACCATCTAATAATTCAGACACATTTCTATTTATAACAACATTATTTCTATCATTCATATAGTTAATAAAGTCGATAGGACTTTTAATAAATGGTAAGAAGTTTATTTTAAGTATTGGGTTTGATTCTTGTAAATCACGAGAAATCATACTACTTAGGTTATATACACAAACACCACTTACTCCATAATCAGTTAGTTGTATCTCTCCTACTTCAGTTTTGTTATTATATGTAAGTTCTACATCACTTCTAACTCCTGCCCAGTCTTTAAAGAAATTACCTTTAGCTTTTAGTTGAACTAGTGATGGTACAGGTTTAATTATTGTATGCCCAAATTTTTTAGCAACCTCATATCCATATCCATCAGAACCTGTTTTAGAACATGCATATGATCCTGTTGATACAATTACTTTATCTGCTTTAAAATCACCTTTATTAGTTTTTACAATAAATTCATTATCAAATGATATATCTGTTACAATTGTCTCATATTCTACATTAACGCCTCTATTTTCTATTTCTTTAATCAAAGCAGTTTGAACAGTAGTTGCTTGATTAGAATATGGATAATAGTAGCCATTTTTAATTTTAGCAACAAGTCCTATTTTATCAAATAAATTGTTAATTTCTATTTTACTATCTTCATCTAATATATCTTTTAATATATCTATATCACTTGAATAATAGTTAGAAATATCTTGATTAGAATTCCAATAATTACATTTACCATTACCAGTTATAAGTATTTTTTTACCTAAAGTTTTATTTTTCTCAAGTATAGTTACATCCGAATTTGTTGATGCATAGATTGCAGCAATAAGACCTGATGCTCCTCCACCAATAATTAAAGTTTTCATAATAACACCTCTTAAATATTATAACAAAAAAGAATATTATTACCAATATTCTTTTAATTAATCAGTTGTTTTTGTGTATTGGACTGTCCATCTATATTTTGTAACATATGTTAAATTAGAATACCCACTGGCTAAAAAAACTAAATGATTATTATCTACAGTTGGTCTTAAAACAGCACTACTCACAACATATGGATAGCTAAACCAAATATGCGAATTTCCATCACCTACATATAATGTTGATCCATTACTAGATACTAGTTCATCAATATTATCTGCTGAATCAGTAAATTCCTTAACTTGATTACCATAAAATGTTCTTTGATAAACTGGCTTGCCATCTACCCAAGTTCCTACAACTTTCTCATCAGTTGAGTAATTATCACTTGTTTTAGATAATTTTAAACTATCTATTGCAGCCCCTACATTATCAACTCCCCATGTTTTGTCTTGTGGAGTATAAGATATATTATTAGCTATTAAAGAAGAAGCTAAAACTGTTGTTATTGTACATGTTACAACTCCTAGTATAAACATAAATACTGGATTTTTTAAAAATTTCATATTATCACCTAATATAATTATATAATAAACATTTTATTTAAGCAAGAAAAAAAAGAAGCAACGCTTCTTAGAAAACTCTTTTTCTTAAAATAGGAGGTAGATCATCTTCATCATCATCCATATCTAATGCATCATTATCTACAACTTCTCTATTTTTTATTGGTGAAGATAATTCTTCTTTAACTTTTTTATCTTCTTGTTCAAATCCAGTAGCAATAACTGTAACTATTAACTCATCACCTAAGTTTTCATTAATAACAGCTCCGAATATTGTATTAATATCAGTATTAGCTGATTCTCTAATAACTTCTACTGCTTCTTCAACTTCAAATAAAGTTAAGTTTTCTCCACCTGTAACATTGATAATTGCATCAGTAGCACCTTGAATACTAGTCTCTAAAAGTGGACTTGATACAGCTTCTCTAGCAGCTTCACTAGCTCTATTATCACCTATACCCATACCAATTCCAATAAGTGCATTACCACGTTTTTCCATTACTGCTTTAACGTCAGCAAAGTCAAGGTTGATAAGTCCTGATACAGCAATTAAGTCTGAAATTGATTGAACACCACGTCTTAAAACATTATCTACTTCTTTGAATGATTCAAGTAAAGGTGTAGTTCTATCAATAATTTCTCTTAATTTATCATTTGGTATAACAATTAAAGTGTCAACGTGTTTTTTTAACTCTTCTAGTCCTTCTAATGCTTGGCTCATTCTCTTTTTACCTTCAAATGAGAATGGTTTTGTAACAATACCAACAGTTAAAGCACCAAGTCCTTGTGCGATATCAGCAATAACTGGAGCAGCTCCTGTACCAGTTCCACCACCCATACCACAAGTAATGAAAATCATATCAGCACCTTCTAGTGCAGCTTCGATTTCATTTCTAGATTCAAGTGCTGATTCTTTACCAATTTCAGGTTTTCCTCCAGCTCCTAATCCACTAGTAAGTTCTGTTCCGATTTGAATTTTAACTGGAGCTTTAGAACTGTTTAAAACTTGTAAGTCAGTATTTGCTACTATAAAGTCAACACCTTGTACACCTGATTCAATCATTCTGTTAACAGCGTTATTTCCTCCGCCACCAACACCAATGACTTTAATTTTTGCTAATTGATCTATTTCTAATCCTAACATTTTAAATCCTCCTATTCGCTAAAAAAGTATCCAAATACTTTACCTAGCATTGATTCTTCTGATACCGAAAAAATTCCATCTTTAGAAGATGAGATATCTTCCATATCGCTTTTACTTAGCATTGAATGTATTTTTCCCTTTAATTTCATTTTACTAATATAGTACGCTATATTTCCAACACTTGCTGAATATTTATTATTTCTAAGTCCAACTAAATGTATATCACTTACCTTAGCCTTAGGACCCAAAACTTCTTCAGCAATAAGCGAGAAATTTGTCATACTACTAGTACCACCAGTAATTAGTATATAATCAATATCACGTTTGGTCAAGGTATTTATTTCTTTTCTTGCCAAAATTAATATTTCTTCTAATCTTGCCATTACAACTTCAGAAACTTCGTATTGACTAACCTTTATAGTTTCTCCATCTTTATTAAGTGCCTCTATAAAATCACTTTTGCTTGCATATTTCTTATGAGCTAAAGCAAATTTTTCTTTAATTCTTTTTGCTTCTTTTGGAGTTACTTTATACATATAAGATATATCGCTATCAATATTTTTACCACCAACACCTATAACAGAATTATTAACTATTATTCCTTTATTAAACAATGATATAGTTGTTGTTTCATGACCTATATTAATTACTGCTCCAACGCCTGATTTTGTTATATCTTCTTTCATTGATGACATATCACCTATGCTAGAAAGTGAAATATCAGCAACTTCTAATCCTGCCTCTTCTAACAAAGTTGCAACTGATAAAATATTTTTCTTTGGTGTAAGAACCATTACAGCACGAGTTGCAAAATTCTTGGCCATCATACCTTTTGGATCCTTTATTCCTTCTTTACTATCAACCATAAAGTCAATTGGAATAGTTGTAACCATTACTCTATTTTCAATTTTTTTTGATTGCATTGCAAGTTGAAGTAATTTAACAATCTCTTCACCTGTTATTTCAGTTTCTTCTTCATATTCTTGCATAGCTTTTACCATCACAAATTCAGAGAAGTAATTAGGAATTGTAGCTATAACATTTTTTATCTTAATGCCAAGCATATCCTCAACTTCCTTGATAGCTTTTTTAAGTGAAATACAAGCTTCTTTTCCGTTAGTAATTAATCCCTTTTTTATTCCTTTTGATTTAACAGAAGATGCCGCTAATAAATTTAATTTATTATTAAACAACTCACAGACAACTACTTTAATAGTATCTGATCCGATGTCTACACTAGCATAAACATATTTCATACTATCATCTCCTATAATCTATATACAATTATACTATAAAATTGTAAAAAGTAAAAGAAAAAAAAGTTTTTTAATAACTTTTTTACTAATTTAATTTTTCTCTTATTATTTTACTTACATAACTCATATCTGCTTGACCGTTTAATTTTTCTTTAGCAGATGCCATAACTTTACCCATATCAGCCATTGAAGTTGGTTTTAATTCATCAAATAAATCATCTATTATTTTGTTTACTTCATCAAGTGATAATTGTTCTGGCATATATTTTGATAATATCTCTATTTCACGATTTGCTTGATCAATTAAATCTTGTCTATTACCTTTTTTAAAGTCTTCAATTGATTCTTTACGAGTTTTTATTTGTTTAGCAACAATACTTATAATCTCATTATCTGTTAATTCTTTTTTTGTATTAATTTCTTCTAAAGAGATAGCTCCTTTAACCATTCTTATAACTGCAAGTAACTCTTTATCTTGTGCTTTCATTGCTTCTTTTAAATCATTAACAATTCTTTCTTTCATAATATCACCTTTCTAACATAAAAGAGCTTTAAAAAGCCCTTAATTAATAATTATCTCTATATTTTCTATGACTATTTTTAATAGCTTCTTTTTTTTCTAATCTTCTTCTAACTCCAGGTTTCATATAACCTTCTTGTCTTTCACGAGCTTTTTTTAGGAGACCACTTTTAGCATTTTTTTGCTTAAAAGTTTTTAATGCACCTTCAACATTACCGTTTTTAACTACAACTTTTGTCATTATATCCCTCCCTTCTCGCAACTGTAAATAGTATAGCACCAATTAGCCTTATTTTCAACATTTTTCTTCAATTTTTGACAAATAAAAAGCCAAAAGGCTTTTTATTTAAATACAAATTGATATATTTCTTGAAATTGTGCCTAAATAAACACCTAAATTAAACAATATATCGATTGTAGTTGTAATGAATGGAATTATTATTGGAACTAGTATAATAGTTAAAATTATATTGAAGTAATATCTCTTTTTATCTACAAAATCTACCAGTTTGGATTCTTCTAATAGATGAGCCAAGGCTTCTACCTAAATCAGCAATAGAGTTTATTCCTCTTGATATAGCTGTTAGAAAGGCAGCCGTTAAAGATCCGCCCTCTATTTGTTTTAATTCTTCTTCTCTAATCATAATGCTCCTATCTACAAGCTAGTGGACGCACATATCCATCAATTACTCCAATAAAAAATGTAACAAGTCCACCTATTAATAATCCGACTCCAAGTGAAAATCCACCTTCTATATTTTTAAGTTCATTATCTTTTAACAAATTATCATCTCCTTTTAATTTCTATTTTTTTAAAATCATTTCCATCTAATTGCAATAATATATTAAGTATATCAAATTCACTCATAATATCTCTAAGTTCTATCTTAAATGTAACTTCTTTTTTATTAGATTCAGTTATTTCAATATCTTCCACATCAAACGCATTGTTGTAATCATCAAAATCTGTAATAACAATTTATCCTCCTTTCTATTTGTTTAAATTAATCATTTTATCAAACAGGTCGATATTGTTATTTCTATGTGTAACAAAAATAATTGTTTTTTCCTTATATTCATCAATAATACTTTTTAAAATGCTTCTCTCCATGTTAACATCTACTTCACTTAAACCCTCATCTATAAACAAATAATCTTTTATATTTATAAGCGAGCGAGCTAAAATTATTCTTTCTTTTTCGCCACCACTTAAATTAAAACCATTTTCCTCAATCAACATATTTAAACCTAACTTATTATTTGCAAGATGATCTAAATTACATATCTTAATTATTTTATCTAAATCTTCTTTTTTAACACTTTTATTTAAAGTAATATTGTTATATAAAGTATCTGTAAATAAATACTCATCTTGCGATATATAAGTAATATTATCTTTTAAATTAAGTTTATTTATTTTTTCTTTATTTATGTAAACATTATCTGTTTTATAATATTGTTTTAATATTTTAAGCAATGTGCTTTTACCACATCCACTTTCTCCAGTAATTACAATGTTTTCGCCTTTTTTAATATTCATATTTAAATTAGATAATATTAATTTTTCTTCTTTACTGAAAGATAAGTTTTTAATTTCTATATCACCATAACAATATTTTTTAGTGTCTTTTATCTCATATTTTAAATCAAGTAATCTATTTAAAGATATTTTTATCTCATTTATTAAAATAAATAAACTACTTATATCAAATATTGGATTAATAAAATAGTTAGATAATGTATAAAATATTAGGAGATTACTATATTCAAGTTTGTTCTGATTAATTAAAATTAATCCAAAAATTATAATTAAATATAGTGATAAGTCATTTATTGTACTATTTATATTGTTTACTTTATTTATTATAGTTTGATATGTTTCTAAATTGTTTAAATAGATTTTACTTTTCAGCTTAAAAGAATTATCAAAGTAATCTTTTAAATTTTGACCTTTAACACTTTCAAATCCAACAATAGCTTCAGTTTCAAATGAGTTTAAAATTGCTTTTGATTGTTTTAAATTTTGAAGGGATGAAGTTATTTTTTTATTATGAAATAAATAATTTAGAAAATAAAGTATCATAATAAATAACGTAACTATAAAAAGTGTTTTATTAATTAATAATAAGATAGTTCCCGATGTAAGTATGATTATAATATCACTTAATAAAACAACAAAAACGTCAACAAAATCTTTAATGTTTTCTATATCATTTAATCTACTTACTATCTCACCTGTTGTATGATTTCGATAAAATGAGTAAGGAAGCTTTAGAATGTCTATAAATGACTCTTCCATTAATTCTTGATTAGTCTTATTTTTTAAAGCCAGAATATATTTGTTTTTAAGGTTATTTATTATATATTTCAAAACTAGAATTGGAAGGATTATAAATGTACAGTTTATACTATTTTTATTTAAAATGTTTTTTATAAAAATCAAATATATAATTGAAATAATAAATGAAATTATAATTAATAACAACGAAGGAATTATTTGATTAAATTTTATATATTTTTTTAAATAATTATTAAATTTAATGTGTTTTTCTTTTTCTATTTTACGATTAGGATAAGCTATTATAAGAACATTCGTAAATATTTGATTAAATTCATCAAAAGTCATTTTTTTAATTTTACTAGCAGGATCTGCAATTATTAAAAATCTCTTTTTAAAATTTATTTCATAAATAAGTACAAAATGATTATATGATTTATCAATAACAGTATGAGCAATTGCAGGCAAATTAATAGTAGGTTCATCTTTATTTAAATCATATCTTATTCCATAGCTTGTAAATCCTAATTCCTTTAAAGCAGAAACAATATTGTAAGCGTTAGTTCCACATTTATTAGTCTTAGTTAATTCAACTAATCTATAGTGATTTATAAAACCCCCATAATGTTTTATAATCATAGATATACACGCAACGCCACATTCTTTAATACCGCTTTGTTTAATGAAATTGTATTTATGCATTCTTTATCACCTCCTCACTAATATCATTCGATAAAAATTTAAAATTTCCTTCTTTTTTTTAAAATTTTTTAAAAAAATTAAAAAAAAATAACTTTTTTAAGTTATTTTTTATATATTTTAATAAATTTTGATCCATATTTTTTTTCTTTTATCAAATTTAATTTATCAATAATTTTTTCATTTTCGTATTCACAAACTATAATACCACCTTCATTTAATAAATCATTTTTTATTATTAAATCAATAGCATTGTTAATTAAATTAAATTTATAAGGTGGATCTAAAAAAATAATATCAAATTTAACATTAGTATTATTTAAAAAGTCTTCATATGAACTATTAAAAACTTTTGCATTGTCTATTTTATTTAAATTTCTCTTTAATATTTTTATTACTTCTATATTTTTATCAATAAAATAGCATTCACTAGCTCCATTACTTAATGCCTCTATTCCTAAAGCACCACTTCCAGCAAATAAATCTAAACATACACTTTCTTTTAAATAATTTTGAATACTTCCAAATAAAGATTCCTTTACTCTATCCATAGTTGGTCTTGTACCATCTATATCAAATCCTTCTAAATGTAATCCTTTATATTTACCGCTAATTACACGCATATTACCACCTATTTAATTTTAACACACTATTTTAAAGTTGTCAGTATATTTTGAAGTAACTCGATTGTATCAAGGGCTTTGGCTACTTTATCCATTGGTCTTAATTTATAATCTTCTTTAACCTTTTCTTCAAAATTTTTGAACATCATTGGATCTCTATTCAATATTTTATACCAATTGGAATGTTCTCTTATATATCTAATGTAATATGGATTACTCTTAAGTTTAATTTGAATATCTAAAGTCATTAATCCTCAAAATGTCTATAAAGTGGTCTTGGTTGATATGAAGAGACTTCCATATCTTCACTCTTACCTAAGTCTTGTAGTACACTTAATACTCTTCTTACACTATTAATATTTTCTTGAACAGTATCTACATCTATATTTTTAAGCCAATTTAGAAGTTCAAATGAAGATGTACTTGTACTTAGATATTTATCCCAAACAGAACTATTTTCTCCATATAAATCAAACATTTCATAAAACTTTTGCCAAGTCATTGAACCATTATTTACATAGTTAGAAAGTGATGGATTTTTTTTAACAAATTCCTTAAAACTATCTTTGGTACTCATAAAATCACCTATTAAAGTATATGATTTACTTTTTATTTGTTGCTTTAAAATAATTATTTAACCAAAAATAATCGATGTTATTAAAATCGCAAACAAAAATAGATTTATTATATATATTAAGTATTTTCATAATTTGAGGTATATTAACGCTTGTTTTAATAACAATACATGAGTAATTTACTTGCATATATGTATCTTCAAAATTAGATTCAATTTTTATTATTTTGTCATTTATTTTTTTATGTTTTATTTTTTTATTTAAATAATTATTAATTACTTTTACGGCAAATGGTAAGCATAATTCTTTATATATTTTAATTCCATATGAAAAATCATATGTCCTAAGATTATGAAGATTTTCTAAGATTTTATATAAAACATATGATTTATCTTTATATACATTATAGAATTCTTTTTTAATAATAAATAGATAATATTTGCGCATATATAACACCCAAATATATTATATCTATTATATATGTCAAAAAAGGTTGATTTATGAAAAAAGATAGCATTTAGCTTGCTACCTTTTGAGATATTTTTTTCTTATTTACTAAATCCACTGCAATAAGCGGTATATTATAATCTTCTGCTAAAACAGATGCTTTTAGATAACTAGAACAATTATCAAGTTCATCATCTACAAAACAAAATACTCCAGAAACAGATACTTTGTTTTTATCAAGCAATACTAAATTAGATAATTTTTTTTGTTTAATATTTGCAGAAATTATCATATTTGGTGTTTGAAGGAATGATTCATTTTTATTATCAATTATATATTTTCCATTTTCTAATTTATAGTTAAATGAAGTTGTTGATACATTTATAATAGCATCATCTTTAGGGTTACATATAAATCCATAGCTCAAATCCATTTTATTAATTTTATCTATCATATCACTACTAACTAGTCTTGCTTCAATTACATCATCTTTAATTTTAGTTGAAACCAAATAATTAAAATATTGACTACTTAAATCATTAGGTTTATTTAAAAAATTATTCCATATAGGATTTATTAATCCTTTTGAATTATTTTCAATTGCTAGTATCTTATCATATTCTTCATCTATTAAGTCACTTGCACGATTATTTTTTAAAATACTATTTATAGCATTATATGAATTTTCTAGTTTTCTTTGTTCAAAAGCAGAATAAATTATTATATGTGAATACATACTAGCTAGTGACATTTTTATTGATTTAAGCCTATTCAACTTATTTACATTATCATTATTTTTCTCTTCTTTAACATTTTCTAAATACTTATCCAATTTATAGTCAATCTTTTCGTATTCATATAAAGAATCTGGTAAATATACTTTACCAATTTTTTTATAATAATTTTCATATATGGAATTTATATTCTTTGTAAATGTTTTATAAGACATTTCATTTGAATATGAATCAAATGTTTTACTTAAAAGGTCAATATCCCTATTTACAACACAGTATATTAAAATATCTTTTCCAATAATATTACCTACTTCTTCCGCAACTTTAAGTTCTTTTGATGGAATAATACTCAAATGTGGTAGATTATATTTATCTTTCAATCTATCACAAATCATTTCAACTGTGCCAAGTGTTACAACATCTTTTCTATTTTTAGTAAATAATAAAATTATACTTTTAAGTAAATTACCTTTTAACAATTCAAAAACATTATTTTCATTATCAACAACATATTTAACGTATCTCTTACTATCTTCACTTAAATCAGATAAATTTTTATCGTCTTTTAATTTATTTTCTTCTATATACTTCTTTAAATCTAGATTAAATGTAATTCTATCATCATGAACATGTACTTTATATGTCATTTCATCTCTAAGTTCAATAACATTAGATATATTTAATAAAGTATTTTTTATATCTTTGGATATATATTTATCAAATTCACTTAAATAAATACTTTTAATATATTCAAAATATTGGTTTATATTTTCGTTTAATTCTATGGTGTTCAAACGTCCTCACCTACCATAATTTTATTTTAGCAAACTTTTATTAAAAAATCTATAGTGTATTAAAAATTATTATAAGAAGATAATAATTAATGGTGATGACATGATATATGTAATTATATTTATTTTAAAAATAATAGAAAATATGATTTCTACATTAAGAATTATATTTGTTTCAAATCAGAATAAAATAATTGGTTCCATATTATTATTTTTATCATCTGTTATATGGATTTTATCAAGTAGTATTACAATTATTAATATTGATTTAATTAGCATCTTAGTTTTTTCTATAGGATCTTTTATAGGAGCATATTTAGGAGTATTTTTGGAAGAAAAAATAGCGCTTGGAACATTTCTTATAATATGTATAACATCTTCTAACATTGAGGATAAATTAAGAAATATGGGATATATTATTACTTCTTTAAGTGGAAACGGAAAGGATGGCATTAAAAATATTTTATTTATTGTAATAAATAGAAAAAATGTTAAAGAACTATTCAACAGCATTAACAAATTAGATAATAAAGCAATTATTATAAATGAATATACAAATATATATAAAAAATAGACTTTAATAGTCTATTTTATTTCGTATGTAACGCCTTCTCTTGTATCTTTAATTATTATTCCTTTACTCATCAATTCATCTCTTATTTGATCTGCTAAGGCATAGTTCTTATTAAGTTTAGCTTGTCTTCTATCTTCTATTTTTTCTTCTATGTATTTTTTTAAATCATCACTTATTTCATTTTCTTTAATTAAATCCAACGATAAAACTTTATCAAAATCTTTAATTAAATATAATTTTGAATTATTAGAAAGACTAGAATCTTTAAGGACATCATATAAAATTGTTAAAGCATTTGCTGTATTTAAATCATCCATTAAGCAACTTTTGAATTTATTTATATATTCTTCTACTAATATAGTGTTAATATCACCGATAGGATTATTCTTAAGTATTTTAATCTTGCTTATTAATTTATCATACATACTACTTGCTTGATCCATTGCATCAAATGAAAAAGTTAAAACTTTTCTATAATGAGAATTTAAAACAAATAATCTATAAGCTAGAGGATTATATCCTTTTTCTTCTAGTAAAGAGACTGTTAGAAATTCTCCTTTTGACTTACTCATTTTACCTGATGAATCATTTAAGTGCTCTACATGGAACCAATAATTACACCATTTATGTCCTAGATATGATTCTGATTGAGCTATTTCATTTGTATGATGTGGAAATATATTATCTACACCACCGCAGTGTATATCTAAGTATTCACCTAAATATTTAATTGATATTCCTGAACACTCTATATGCCATCCTGGATAACCATAGCCCCAAGGTGAGTTCCATTTTAATTCTTGATCTGCAAATTTAGATTTAGTAAACCATAGCACAAAGTCTGCTTGATTCTTTTTATATGTATCTTCTTCAACGCCAGCTCTTGCTCCTACTACCATTTCATCTTCTTTATGATTTGTAAGTTGATAATAATCCTTTAATTTAGTAGTGTCAAAATATACATTACCGTTTGATATATATGCATATCCATTATCTAATAAATTAGTTATTATTTTTATATATTCATCTATATTATCTGTTGCTTTTGATACAATTTTTGGCCATTTATTATTTAATTTTTCAAAGTCTTGTTTAAATGCTTTGGTATAATAATCAGCAATTTCTAAAACTGTTTTATGTTCTCTAGCAGCTCCCTTAAGCATTTTATCTTCACCAGTATCTGAATCACTAGATAAATGACCTACATCTGTGATATTCATACATCTAGTAACATTATATCCTATATAGTTTAATGTTTTTTCTAATATGTCTTCACAAATATAGCTTCTTAAATTACCTATATGTGCATAGTGGTATACTGTAGGGCCACATGTATACATCTTAACATTTTTTCCATCTATAGATTTAAATTCATTAAGTTCTCTTGTTAAAGTATTATAAAACTTCATATATATCACCTATTTAATTATATCATAATACTTTTTATATGATAACTTATTTTTAAATTAATCATATATAAAAATATAACTAATATACTATAATATAAAAAAAATTATTTTTTTTATAATTTAATATTGATTATTTATATCTGGTGTGATAAAATTAAGTAGTAATGGCAAAGTATGCGGACCCTTAGCTCAGTTGGTTAGAGCATCCGGCTCATAACCGGGCGGTCATAGGTTCGAGTCCTATAGGGTCCACCACTATATGCGAGTGTGGCGAAATTGGCAGACGCGCTAGACTTAGGATCTAGTGCCTTACGGCATGGGGGTTCAAGTCCCTTCACTCGCACCATTAAGAAATTAAAGAGACATTAAGTCTCTTTTTTTATGTCCCCCACCATGCCGAAGAAAACCTATGACCGCTCGTAAATTACATTTTAAAAAAAGCTCTAACCAACATCAATCGACATGCTTTTTAATGAAATTTATTCATATGAAAAATAGGAATCAAATGATTCCTATTTATTTAACATATTAAGTAGATTTATTTTAAATAAGTCTTTATCAGAATGTTCTTTAGATACCATAACACCTTTATATGTAACAAGTTCTGAATTATGTCCTTCAGTTAAAATATCCTCGGGTGTTAATTTATCAAGCATTACAATTTTTTCATCTTCATATACAATATAATGTAATTTTACCTCACCATGAACTTTTGTGAACATAGCATCTGTTGGTAGTTTAAGTTCATATGTTTTAGTTTTTTTCTCTTTATTTGTAGAAACTAATTCTCCCAAAAACTTTCCAACCTTTAAACTAGGATAATAATCAAAATATAGTTTTTTATATGCTAACATATTATACTTTTTTAAAGATCTCTCAAGTTTATGAAATTCATTTTCATTTATATATTCAAAAGCGTAATTTATCATATTATCCTCCTAGTCTCCCTCTATTATTGATATTATCACAAAAAATAAAAAATTACAAGGAAAAAGCACGATTTTACATCATGCTTTACTCTTTTTGTTATATTGATCTTCCACTTGTATATTGACTATCTATACTAGCACTTAATTGTTCTCTTAATGCTTTTAATTCATTAATTGAGCTTGTATAATCAGTTTCTGTAATTTCAGTCTCAACAACAGTTTCTTCTTCAGCAGGTTCAAATGCTGGTTCAGTATAATCATATGTAGTAATTTCACTTTCAGTAACTGTTTGTTCTTCTGCTGGAACAAATTCAGTAATAGGTTCAAAAGTTGTACCTTGATTTGAATTAGTTACTGTTTTATTTTCTTCTACATATGGTACATAATTATCTGTTACTGTATTATCAACTACATAATTATCAGAAACTGAATCATTTGTATAGTATTCTGTTATAACTTGTGTTTCATCAGTAACAGTTTCTTCACCATTGTCAACTGTCTCATATGTAGTAGTTTGATTACTCTTTAAATTATTTTTTAAAACAGTTATATAATCTTTACCCCAATTATATCCTGTCATATAATCTGGATCATTACTTTGTGGATCAAGACCATTTTGAGCATCTAAACTTCCACGTTCCCATGCGTCATTAGCTTCTTCTACAGTTTTAGTAATTGTTTGAGCATTTGGATTTGTATCTAAGCCTGAACCAATACTAAGAACTTTACTTTCTTCAGCTTTTTTATCTTCTTCTGCATTAACTGCTTCTTCTAATTTTTCTTTAGCTTGTGGATCGCTTGGAGATATTCCATATTGTTCAAGTTGAGATTTAGATAAAACTTCTTCTTTTTTACCATTAGATACTCCACTGTCATCTTTTGATATTACTTTACCTGGACTATTTGTAATAAACATATTTGTTAATGTTTCTTCATAATTTCCAAGTTGTACTTCTTTAGTTAAATCAGCATGTTCAACAACATAATCAACAATATATTCAACATTATTATATTGATTTATATCATCTTTATTAACTGCCGCATAATTCCATGCCACTTGAAGTCTTGTATCATATTTTTCAGCTAAATATGTTTGGAATTCAGATTGTATACCTTTGATTGTTTTATCTTCTACATCTAAATTACTTCCAGATACTGAACAAGCTATTGTTGTATTAACTGCATGTTCTAATTCATCATCTATTACTTTATGATTTGAAAGTTCATCAAATGCTTCAAAATAAACTGCTCTAAAAGTATCCATTCCAGCTGGAGTATATAATATATTTGCATCATCAGATAATATATTTTTTCTTGTATAATCTATAAAATTGTTTGCAATTGTTTTTTTAGATTTACTATCTGCATTTTTATATTCATCTAATATTTGAGCTCCATCTTCAATTAATTTTGCATCTGATTCATTATAAACTAAATCATAGTCTAAATAATTATTACTTACTACTACTCTTTGTTGATCTATCCATTCCCAAGCATATTTGGCATCAACTAAGTCTTTACCAACATATTTTGAGTCAGGGAACATATTTGCTAATTGTTCATCTGAGTAATTATTAAATGATTTAGAAATATAGTTAAATGTATAAGATTGAGCATATTGTTCAAGATTCGTCTCATCAACATAATATCCATCTGGCATACCAGTTTCAAGTTCATTATTAAATCCATTAGAAATGCTTTCAGCAAATTCTTGATATTCAGAATCCATTGTTGTTTTTTCTTCTACAACTTTTTCTTCCTCAACTGGAGCTTCTACTTCAACTTTTTCTACTGGTTTTTCTACAACCTTAGTATCTTTTACTGAACAAGCAACTAAAGTTATTCCTAAAGCAGCTACTAATGTTGCAGATATTGCTTTAGCTTTATTACGTCTAATTTTAGTAATAATTGGTGCTTTAACTGAAATACTTCTTTCAGTAACATTACCTTCAGCTTTAATAGTCATTATGTCTTCTTTAGTTAAACTAGCAAATCTACTTTCAATAGCTTTTTTCTCTTCTTCAGTGTATTCTGCACTTTTCATTGAAAAAGCATTGTTTAATATATTTCTAGTTGTAGAGATATCTTCTTCAGATATCTCTAAACCACTATTAACTTGACTTTCTAATTTTGCAAGTTGAGTTTCAACTTTATTTCTTAACATATCTTTCATTGAAATCACCCTTTCAATTCTTTATTATTTTACTTTTTTATTTCCTGTATAACTATATCCAGAACTTAATAATGTAGTATCATTATATACACTCCATTTTTTATCAGTTGTTCCTGGATGATATGTTCTAGTTTTGAATCTATAATATGTAGTTTTAACTTCTTTATAAACTGGAGTTTTACTTACTATTTTAGTTTCATAACCAGTAATTACTTTTGTAGTTTTTGTAATTGGTGTTGACTTCATTTCATATTTAGTACATTGATATTTTGTAACAGCAGTTGTTGATCTTGTATATTTTTTATATGCTTTTGTAGTTGTAGCTGAACAGTTACTTCCACAAACTGTACTATTTTCACCAACATTTATATATTGAACTGTATCTGTATTATTTGGAGTATAACTTAAATATACAGTTTCAACATATTGCCAATCACCATATGAATATTCACCAGTTTTAACATAGTCATATGCAACACAAACATTTTTGTTTTCATACATACCAGTTTCTACTGTTTTTGTACCATAAATTGGTTTTGAATAATCATAATCTCTTGTAACGTTATAACCAACTAATTTTTTAGTAGTTACTGTCTTTGTTTGAACAGCAGTATTACTATTTGCAGTTACTTTATTAACTGACCAATCAGACCAATTAGTTTCTGTATAGTAACCTTGTGTTGTTTTTGAATATTCATATAAATATTCTTTTGTTACAGGTTTTGTAACACATTGACTTTCATAAGTAGCTTTTGATGTTACATTACCATTTTTATCATAATATTTTCCATCTTTATATGCACATGTTGGATTTGCAGGTTTTGTAACACATTGACTTTCATAAGTAGCTTTTGATGTTACATTACCATTTTTATCATAATATTTTCCATCTTTATATGCACATGTTGGATTTGCAGGTTTTGTAATACATTGACTTTCATAAGTAGCTTTTGATGTCACATTACCATTTTTATCATAATATTTTCCATCTTTATATGCACATGTTGGATTTGCAGGTTTTGTAATACATTGACTTTCATAAGTAGCTTTTGATGTTACATTACCATTTTTATCATAATATTTTCCATCTTTATATGCACATGTTGGATTACTTGGTGTTGGTTGTGGATCTGGATTACTTGGTGTAGTTTTACTTGGTGTTGAATTAACAGGTTGATTTGTCTTAGAAGAATAAATTACTGGAGCCTTAACATCAGTTTTGTTTTTTTCACAAACTGTTGTTGAACAGTAATCATAGCATCCCATATAAACTAATAAATAGTTTTCCTCATCACCACATTTTAAATTGACTTTCATTAAATACTCTGTATCATATTTAGTTACTTCTACATATGAAGCAGTAGCATCACATGTTTTACCATGTTTATCTGTAAATGGTAAAATGATTTTTTTCTCTAACATTTCACCTAAAGTCATTTTTACTTTATCACCAACATTTTTTGGTAATCTTTCTATAGTATAATAACTTTTTGCTGCATCTTTCATTGCAATAATGTTTTCATTAAAAATACGATCTACTAATACAGTTAAATCACTGTTATCACCATTAGATGTAGTTTTTAAATTTTTTAAGTCGCTTTTTAATGGAAATAGCCAAATTAATACAAATATCATTAAGGCTACAAATAAGAATTGAACAATAATGTTCTTAGTTTGAAAATTTGAATTTTCGTTATACATAATAACTCCCCCTCTTTTTGATTTATGCCGCATATATTAGCACAATCATATGTTTTTGTCAAATTATCACTATTTATATACGTTTTTCTTTATATATATAGTGTTTCCTTCAACTTATGGCGCTTATATTAGCACAACTATGTTCGTTTGTCAAATTAGTAAAACTTTATGAAATATGCTTTTAAGTTATGACATTTTATTGTTTTTTTAACTCAACAATAGTACATCCTTCATTAAATATAGATGTTTGGAAGTTAATTACATATTTGTTTTTTGATAAAGTCTCTTTTGTTGTGTTTCTAAGTATTCCTGTACCTTTACCATGAATGATTAATATTTTAGTCTTTTTCATATGAATATTATCATTTATAAAGTCATTTATGGCAACTCTAGCGCATTCTCTATCATAGCCATGTAAATCAAGGCTTGGTAAATTATTTAAAAAGATATCACCCATATTTCTACCTCTATATATCATTACATATATATTATAGAATAAAATAGCATTTAAAGCAATCTTTATTTACAGAATTTGTCAAAAGTAATTCCATTTATATAGCCATTCTTTAAATCATTTATAACAACACTACATACCTTATCATAATCTACATATCCACCTCTTTGAAGGCAGCCTCTTTTTCTACCTATTATTTCAAACTCTTCTATAAAATCTTCTGTAATTTCTTCTATATCATATCTATCTTTTAGAATATTAGGATATTCTTCATATAGTTTTTTAATAATATAGCAAACTACTTTCTCAATTGGTAGTACTTCTTCTTTAATTGCAGTTAGACTAGCCAAGTTAAATGCCACTTCTTCTGTTTCAAATTTAGGCCATAGAATACCTGGTGTATCTAATAGTTCTAAATCTTCATTTATACGAATCCAGTCTAGATTTTTAGTAACCCCTGGTTTATTACCTGTTTTTACAGCTTTTTTATTAGAAAGCTTATTTATTAAAGTTGATTTACCAGCATTAGGGATACCTACCACTAATACTCTAGTTTTAGTTTCTTTTAAACCTTTTTCAGCCTTTTTAGCATTTTTTTCTTTCATAAGTTCTTTTGTAGCATTAACAATAACACTTGGATTAGTATCAGGATCTATACATATTACTTTGTAACCTAATTCTTCATAGTATTTAACCCATTTCTTAGTTTCTTCTTTATCACATAAATCATATTTAGTCATAATAAGAAGCTTGGGTTTACCTTTTGTATAATTATCAATATCTATTATTTTAGATGAATATGGAATTCTAGCATCAACTAGTTCATATACAACATCTATTTGATTTAATTTTTCTGATATTAATCTTTTTGTTTTAGCCATATGGCCTGGATACCAGTTTATATTAGTTTTATTCTCATTCATGAAAGTCACTTCCTATCTATTTATATATTCTTTATATTGTTTTATAAAATTTTCAAGACTTTTTATTAGTTTTTCTAATTTTTCTAAATTATTATAATCTCTATATTTACCATTTATTTCTACTTGAATAACA
>JAGAYJ010000014.1 GCA_017940575.1 Bacilli bacterium
CCTCTCAAATGTATGTTCTCCAATTAAGATTTTATTATCTGTTATCTCTACATATTTACTAAATGATTCTTTATCTATTTTATTATCCCAAATTATTCTAATTTCATTATCTTTTATTTCATATGTACATTCATCTACTATATCACTACCTGCATTTAAAATTCTTACACATTTACCTTTTTCTTTAAATACATAACTCTCACTTACCTCACCAATCACACTTAATTCATATTTAGTTGTCCAAGAGCCTATTATTCCTTGTTTTTTCGTCTCTTCTTTCTTGGAATTGCATCCTGTAAGTAACATTACTACTACTAAACTAAATAATAACTTTTTCATATATTTCCTACTTTCTATTTTTATCTAGTTTAAGTATACCTTTCCCCGGGACAATTTGTCAAGGGGTTGACTATTATAAAAATGCATCATATAATTAAATTGAGGACACCTAAAAGTCTTAGGTATTCCTTGCATTTTTATGAAGAAATCCTAGCGACCCCCTGCAGCACTAGGATTATTTTTTATATTCTAATATTTATAAACTATTACAAATAATAGTTATATAAGGAGGATGATTATAAGGTAAAGCAAACTTTATATTTTAGTTATACAACCATCTTGCTTATCTATTAGATAAGCAAGGTATAATCCAAGTGTTTAAGTATCCTCTACAAATATCATACGATAAAACTTATTTATTTCCTTTTTAATATACAAAAAAAGTTGAGAAAAAATCTCAACTTTTATTCATCATTCATAGATAGTACTGATAAGAATGCTTCTTGAGGAACTTCAACACTACCTACCATTTTCATACGTTTTTTACCTTGTTTTTGTTTCTCTAAAAGTTTTTTCTTACGCGTTATATCTCCACCATAACACTTAGCTAAAACGTTTTTTCTAACTGCTTTAATGTTTTCACGTGCAATAATCTTAGCCCCTATTGCAGCTTGTATTGGGACTTCAAATTGTTGCCTTGGAATTAATTTTCTAAGATTTTCGACTATTGCTTTTCCTCTATTATAAGCAAAGTCTTTATGAACAATTATGCTTAATGCATCAACAATCTCACCATTAAGTAATATATCCATTTTTACTAAATCACTACTCTTATAACCAATTAGTTCATAATCAAATGAAGCATATCCTTTAGTAGAAGATTTTAACTTATCAAAGAAATCATATACAATTTCAGATAAAGGTATTTCATAATGAATATTAACACGTGTTTTATCTAAGTATTCAATAGATACGTAGTTACCTCTTTTATTTTGACATAATTCCATAATAGGGCCTATATATTCACTTGGAACAATTATATTAGTTTTAATATATGGCTCTTTAACATCTTTTATTTTAACTCTATCTGGCATAACTGCTGGAGAATCTACTTTTAAATTAGAACCGTCAGTTAATTCAACATCATATACAACTGATGGAGCAGTAGCAATTAGGTCAATATGAAATTCTCTTTCAATTCTCTCTTGAATAATTTCCATATGTAAAAGTCCTAAGAAACCACATCTAAAACCAAAACCTAAAGCTTGCGATGTCTCAGGAGTAAACTCTAAAGCTGCATCATTAAGTTTTAGTTTTTCTAGTGCTTCTCTAAGTTCTGGAAATTTAGATGATTCAGTCGGATATATACCACAGAAAACCATTGGCTTCATTGGCTTATATCCAGGAAGTGAAGGAGTATCCGTATTAGATTCAACAATAGTGTCACCTACTCTTACATCTTCAATACTTTTAATAGATGCTGATAAGTATCCTACTTGTCCAGCAACTAATTCATTAACTTTAGTCTCATTTGGAGTATGAATGTATAGTTCCGTCACATCATAAGTGGCACCTGTTGCATTCATTTTTATCTTATCTTTAATTTTAATAGCACCATTAACAACACGAACTGATGTAACAATACCTCTATATTCATCAAAGAAAGAATCAAATATAAGTGCTTGTAAAGGATCTTCTTTAGACCCTTTTGGAGGATCTATTCTATCTATTACAGCTTCTACTAATTCTTTTATACCAATACCATTTTTAGCACTAGTAAGTATAATATCTTCTTTTGAAAAGCCTAACATATCAACTAACTCATTAGTTACTTTTTCTATATCTGCATTAGGTAAATCTATTTTATTAATAACAGGAATAATTGTTAAATCATTATCAAGGGCTAAAAAAAGATTAGCAAGTGTCTGAGCTTCTATTCCTTGTGCAGCATCAACTACTAAGATAGCGCCTTCACATGCAGCAAGAGATCTAGATACCTCATAAGAAAAGTCTACATGACCTGGTGTATCTATTAAGTTTAGATAATATTCTTCACCCTTATAATTATATTTTAAATTAACAGCATTTAGTTTAATTGTAATACCACGTTCTCTTTCAATATCCATGCTATCTAATAATTGATCTTTTTTCTCTCTATCAGTAATAGCATCTGTTACTTCTAATATACGATCAGCTATAGTACTTTTACCATGATCTATATGAGCAATTATTGAAAAATTTCTAATATTCTTTTGATTCATAAAATCACCAAATTAATTATATCAAAAAAAGGTAGTTTAATCTACCTTATTATTTACTAAAGAATAAGATTTATCTATTAAATCTATAATAAATTCATCATCTAATGTATCATCTAAAGATATACTAACCCAGCTTTTTTTATTCATATGATATGCTTCATATATACCATTATTTTTAAGAATATTATCTAATTCGTCTTTATCAACTTTAAGATTAATAATTTCTGTTAATCCCGTTTTATTAGATATTTTTGATCTATCAATATCCATAATTATTCCAAACCATTTATTATCTTTATTTTTAAAAACTCCATAACCAGGATATTTATTCCATAAATACTCAGGCTTTATATTATACTTATCCATTATATAAGATGTAATTCTATTGGATTGTTCAAGGTTAAAATACTCACTTTCAAAACAATTATCTTTAATATTTTTTAGTATTTTTATATATTCTTCTTTAACACTATTTACAAAACTGCCTTCTATACTAAGTCTTATATTTGTATATTCAAGCATTGTATTTAAGTCATATACTTTACCATCTACATTATTATCTTTTATAATAATTTCTACCATAAATTCATTATTAAAGAAGTTTTGATTATAAATATATGAACTATTTTTTTGTTTAAAACCATATTTAACAAGTTTTAAATAATTTGGTTTTGATTTATTAAAGATATTTTCTTCTATAGTCATATAATCACCCATTTATATTATAGCACTTAATTTATCCATTAAAAAGTTCTCCTAAAAAAGACATTGTAGAATCAAGCCCATTAGATATAATATAACCAATTTCTTTTGACATTGAGTATCCGATATCAGATGCTTTATTGTTATATTTTATATCTCTTTCTTTTATATAATCAGTTAAAGTCACATCTTTTCCTTTTTTTACATCATCCTCAAGTTTCTTCATAGTAGCTTCATTAAGTTCTACTTGCTTATGTGCATGATATTCTGAGTAACCTGATGATTTTGATATAAATAAAACTATATAACTAATTAATAATAAATAGAATATTTTTACAGCAACTACTTCTCTTTTATCTTTTTTCTTATCCATTAGAATCACCCAAATAACTTTTTATCATATCTTTTAAAGCTACCATAGTATTCATTACTTCATCTATTGTATTATCACTACCACCACACTCAATTAAGACTATATTGGAACTTAAATCTTGATTAAAACGTCCTCTAATGCCTGTACCTGTTTTAGTAAGTACTCCTCTTGAAATATTAGGGTATTTATTTTTTATTATATCATTTAGTGTATTAGAAAGATTATAATTATCTTTAAAGTGTTCATTATTCTCCCCTACTACAAATAGTGTTTTAGCGTAATTTATTCCATTAATTGATATAGTTGATCTATCTTTAGGAATTGAATCTCTATGTAAGTCTATTATAAGTTTTAAATTGGGATATTTTTTTAATTTTTCTTCTAAATAATATCTACTTGCTTGATAAGACTCTGAGTAAGCTAAGTTATTATTATTTAAATATTCTTTCATACTATTTTCTTCAACAATAGTATTTATTCCTTCTTTTTTAAGTAATCCTTCAAGTAAAAAAGATGCCATTTTTACATTAGGAGTTATATCATAATCATATAAATAATTTGAATTATATTCTTCTGTATCATGCGTGTTATAAATATATATAATAGGGTCTTTTTCATTCATTACGTAGTTTAAGCTCTCTATCTTATTATTAGATTCTTTATAATTAAAAACAGATTCTAATATTTTTTTAGGCTTTTCCATATCTATATTTAATAAGTATTTAGTTATATATTTTAAATAATTTTTATGTTCATATTTTTTATAGTAATTAGAATCATTCAACATATATCTAATAAATTCTTCATTAGAATGCGTTAATTTAATGTTAGATATAAAGTTAAATATAAAAAACAAAGATACAATGATAAATATATATAAATATAATTTTTTGTGTTTCTTTTTAGTCTTAAACTTTTTCATATTATCACCTATTTAAAGTATAAGATGAATATTATAAAAAAAATGTCATTTTAAAGTTTACTTATAAAATAATCGAATAATTTATTATCATTTAAATCCTCTGGATGCCACTGAACTCCTAATATAAATTTTTTTCCTTTTACTTCCAATCCTTCTATTATATTGTCATGTGAGATAGCTGAAACAGTATATTTAGTTTTATTAATTTTATCTTTATGTCTACTATTAACAAGTATACTATCACACTTATATATTTTATGTAAAAGACTATTTTTATTTAAGTAAACGATATGATTGTTCAAATAATGCTTACTAGTTTTAATTAAAGACTCTCCCATCACTTGCATACCCAAACATATACCTAAATAAGGAATATCATGTTTTATTACATAATCTAACACCTTTCTATCAAAACTACTTATATTATCTCCACCGGGTGATATAATACCATCACAAATAGATAAAATATTAATATCACTATCTTCTGGAATAATTATTGGAGATATTTCATTTCTTTTAACTTTCTTTGCATAGTTTATATAACATCCTATAAACTCTTTATTTGCTATATATTGACTTCTTGATATTATGCCTATTATTTTCATACTTAATTATATGAAAAAAAGATTATGCTTATTTCATAATCTTGTTTTTTACTTTTTGATAAACTTCTTCTGATATATCTTCTTTTGTTCTAATAATACCATCTTTAACACAATTAACTTGAATATAATTGTGCAATTTAGAAAGTTCTAAATAACATTCCTCAGCATGTTTTAAATGATCTGGTGATAGTTCATGTTGATCTAATTCAGTTCTATTTTTCTTTAATATACAAGCTTGTTCATATGGCATATATAAAAATATTGTTATATCAGGACGAGGAAGTTTAAGTAAGTCGTATTCTAAAGTACTTAAAAAATTATACATTTCTAATCTTTTTTCTTTATCCATTATTTTACTTCCTTGATGAGCCATATTAGATTCTACATATCTATCTATTATTAAATTATAATTATTTAATTTTTCTTCTATAACAGGTTTATTATAAAGTCTATCAGCTGCATAATAAAGACTTGCTACTTTAGCATCTACATTAACTGCTCCTTCAGGAAATACGCACTCTCCAATTGATTCTTTGCCTAAATATGATCCACCTACTATTTTTCCAGTTGGTGTATCATATGCAGGAAATGTCATATAAAGAGAATTTAATCCTTCTTTATTTAATCTTTCAAGTAACATTTTACTTTGTGTCTCTTTTCCAGAACAATCAGTTCCTTCTATTACAATTATCTTATTCATAAAATCACCTATATAAATTATAATAAAAAAAACTAGTTTTGACTAGTCTTTTTTAGTTCATATACAACATCTGCTTTTTTTGCTACATTAGCAGAATGAGTTACAATTATTACGCATTTATTTTGTTTATGCGCTAAAGTATCAAATATTGCCATTATTTCATTTTCTGTCTCAAAATCTAAATTTCCTGTTGGTTCATCTGCTAAAATAATATCAGGATTATATGATAAACTTCGTGCGATAGCAACTCTTTGTTGTTCTCCACCTGATAATTTTAATATTCGTCTATCACCTTGTTTTTCAGTTAGACCAACACTTTTTAATAATTCAATTGCCTTTTCACGTTTGTTTTTTTCTTTTTGATGATTAATATCCATAGATAAAATTACATTTTCAATTGCGGTTAATGAAGTCAATAAATTAAATGATTGAAATATTATACCTATATTTGTATTTCTATATTTATCTAAATCAAATTTGTTTAAATCTTGATTATTATAAAGTATCTTACCTTCAGAACATTTTTCTAATCCAGATAAAAGAGATAATAATGTCGTTTTACCACTACCGCTTTTACCTTTTATTGCATATGTTCTACCTTTTTCAAAGTCATAATTTATATCTTTTAAAACATATTTTTTATCATCTTCATATTTATATGAAACATTTTCTAATCTTAATATACTCATTATGATCTCTCCTTTAAAATTGTAAGTGGCGAAAATCTAGAGATGCTGATACAAGCTGCTAAACTGCTTACTAATGTAAGTAAAATACCAATTCCAATAAGTTCTGATAATACTTTGATATCTATAGCAGCATCAATACTTGTTACTTTTTCTATTTTTGAAACACCTTTAGTTGGCATATTACTTGGTTTTTCTTGCTTAGAATTTTCATCAGCACCATTCATACTACGCCCAAAGTGTTCATTAATATTTGCTTGTGCTTGTTCTGATGATTGTATTTCTTGTTCTAATAATTTATTAGCTGTTGGAACACTTAACATACTACCTATAAATCCACCAAGTATAAGTGAAATGACAGATACAATTAACAATTCTGATACAAATTGACTAATAACACTAGTTTTCTTCATACCTATTGTTCTAAGTACTCCAATTTCGTATTTTCTTTCTCTAACATTTATTAAATTAATAATAAATAATATTATTCCACCAATAACAAGAATTATAATTAATGTTGTAAATGCAAATGTTGCTAAATTTTGAATAGATTCTGTTTCACTTGACAATTGATCTAAATTTGTATTTACTGAATAAGTTTCATCTAAGCCTTTATCATATAACTCTTGTTCAAATGAATCTACTACATCTTCACTTGTAAGTATAAATGTTGGTGTAATTTTAGCATTTAATGTGGCATCATCACTAACAATTTGCTCTACAAAATTTGAATTTGTAATAATTGTATTTACTGAATTAGTAAACATATTCATTGTATCAGTATCATTATCACTATATATACCACTAATAATAAGTTCATATGTTTTACTTGTATCATTAGGATTAGTAAGAACTATCGTATCACCAACAGTTAGATTATTTAATGTCGCTAATTCAGAATTTATAATGCATGAGTTATCACTAAAATTGCTTGATATTTCACCTTCTGTTATTGTATATGCTCCTGTTATAAATTCTTCCATCGCTTCATATGAACTATATCCTGTAAGCGTAAATGATGTAGATGATTGACCATGTGGATTACCTCCAGGTCCTTTGCTTTGTGTTTCAGCTGCATCAATTGTATCTGAATTTAATCCAACAGAATAAGTGTAATAATATGATGAAACATATTTACTGTCACCATATGATTCTATATCACTGACAGATATACTGGCCATAGAATTAAAACGCTCTTTCATATTTTCTTTTGATTCTGATGAGCTATCTACATTTTTCATCATTTTATCTCTATCAATTCCAATAGTCGCTGTAATATCATATTTACTTTTACTTGATTCTATAACTTTACTAGCAGCATTCATAATTGATAAGCCAATAGTTGCAGAGCACGCTATAACAGTAATAATAATACCAATTAGGATGTTTCTTCCTTTACTTCTATTTATTGATCTAAAAGCATTCTTTAAAATATACATATAATCTTCCTTTCCGATAAAATTATATTTTATATTTGTGAAAGAATTATGAAAAGAAAATGAAAAATAAAAAAAAGAAGGTTATTTATTTCCTTCTAATTTCTTTAAAACTTCTTTAGTGACATCAATTGCTTTTGCTCTTACAGCTTCAGCTGCACTTTCTAAGACTGGAGTTCCTTTTTCTACAGCATAATCAACTAATTCAGCAGCCATATCTTGAATATCTTTAGCTTTTTTCTTGGCAATTTTTAAAACTTTTTCTTTATCTAAATCAGATAATTCTTCTTCTAATAAGGCAATTTTAGCATTAATAGTCTCTTTTACCTCATCTTTATCTAAATCTTTTGCTTTATTAATCAACTCATCAATTTTAGCTTTTAAGTCACGTCTAGTTTCACTACCTTTTTTAGGTGCGAATAAAATTCCTAATGATGCTCCAATAGCTGCACCAGCAAGTAGTTTTCCAAAACCTTTTTTACTCTTCTTCATTATCCTCATCCTCTTTCTTTTTTCTTTTTGTAAATAAAGCAGTAAGTGTTGATGCAACTGTTCCAACCACTTTATCGCTAACAATTGATAAAGTATCAGTTGCAGTATCAATAATATCAAAGACACCATCTAATTTTTTTTGCTTTGTATCAATATCAGTAACTACGTTATTTACTTTGTTTACTGTCTTAATCATTTTTATTCCTAAAATAATTAACACTATTAAAAGTATACTACCTAAAACACATAATATGACAAAACATAAATCTGTTATATCTATCATTATTCATCATCCTTTTTTTCATAACTAGAATCAAGTATATCAAATAGTTCACTTTCTTCTAAATCATCTTCAATTACTTCTTTTTTCTTCTTACTTTTAGTCTTTGTAGCTTTTTCATTTTCATCCATTAAATTATTAATTTCAGCTAATTTTTTCTTTTGTTCTTCTAACTCACGTGCAAGAGCAACAGTCTCATCATCTTCAACTAATGATTTAGCTAACTCAACGTCTGTCTTAGTTGTCTCAATTTCGTCATCAAGTAATTGCTTAGATAATTCAACATCTGTCTTAGTGCTATCATCATCAAGTAAATTATCTGCATAAACATTATCATCTACTTCAAATGCTTCATCTAAATTAGATGCATTGCTTTTTGATATAAAATCAATATTATTTGTTTTGTTATCAATTTCTTCTATAATAGCATCTTTTTTTTCGTCCAACTCATCTAATATTTCTTCTTTTTTCAAGTTAAGTTTTCCAAATATTTCATCAACTGTAGCAGGTTTTTTCTCAACTACCTCAGGTTCTTTAGTTGATTCTAATTCTTCATATTTATCTAATTCTTCAAAGATATTTATATCAGGTTCTACAACCTCTTCTATATCATTTAAAAGAAGTGATTTACCTAAAATATCATCTTTAATATCATCTTCTAAGTTACCAAAAGCTTTATTTCTAACGTCATCAATATTTTTAGCTGCTGGTCTTGAATATGAAGATGTCACTTTTTTTAGTTTAATATCTTCTTTTTCATAATTCTTATTAAGAACACCATATACAGGTGAGATAATTGGAGATGGTTTAAACTCACGTTTTTTAACTGGTTCAGTATTAATAACCGCACCTTTATAAGCAACAGGTTTAGCTTCTTCTTTCTTAACTTCTTTTTTTATTTCTTCTTTTTTAGGACGTTCTAAGTCTTTAAAATCATCATCATTAAATATAACAAACTTTTCTTCTCTAGTTTGTTTAACTTCTTCAACTGGTTTAATTTCTTCTTTTTCTATAACAGGACGTTCTACTGAACGTTCTACTGGTCTTTCCATTATTTCAATTGAAGGTTTTGCATTTTGTCTAGTTTCTCTTTTTACTGGTTCTTCATCTATTTCCTCAGTAAATAAATTTTTAACTTTATCAAATAATCCCATAATTTCACCTCTATTTTTTATCATCATTATATTTTAAGAAATTATCTTTGTTTTCATTTTTGATTTTAAATTTTGTATATTGTTCTTCTTTGTTAGTGAAATATTCTTCATCTAACATAAGAGCAATTATATTATCATTAAACTTAACAGTAGATAAGATATATGAAGCATCAAGTATAACTTTATTAATATCTTGTTTTTTTACTAATGCTTCAATTTTAGAATAATTATATACAAATTCTATTAAGTATTTGTTATCCTGTTTAGTAATTTCTATATAACCTGACTTTTCGCCTTCTATTTTTTTTGAATAATAAACATCTTTATTTTCTTTATAATCTATTTTTGTTTTATAAAAATATCCAACGGCATCTATATAAAGGTAATAGTAATTACCATCTGAATATAATACATCATTAAGTTCATTTGTATCTATATAAGATACTCCTCTTGGTCGATAATACTTATATCCTTTACCAATACGATTATATAGCTTATTATTTTTTGACAAAACTACATTTGTAATATTATCGATACTTTTGGTATCAATTCTAACAACTGTACAACCACTTGTTAGAAAGAGAAGCATTATAACAATTAATATTTTTTTCATATCTCACCACTCTTATAATAATTATAACAAAAAATATAAAATTAAGAAAGTATTTTAATTAGAATGTGTAAATAGTATGTCTATTTATATACTCTAATTTTATATATTGGAAAACCTTTTGAATGGAATTTCATCTCATACTCAGTTGGAATATTATCTTTTATATCATCATTATATAAGTCCAAGCTTAAATTTTCTATAGTAAAACCCTGCGTGTTAAATGAGATAACTGAGTATTCAAATAGTTTTCTATTATCTGTTTTAAATGTAATAATTTCTTTATCTTTAAAAATAGTTTTATATTTATTTAAGAATTTTGGACTAGTTAGTCTTCTTTTAGCATGTCTATCTTTTGGCCATGGATCTGAGAAATTTAAGTAAACTTCATCTATTTCATGATCAAACACTTCTTCTATTTTTCCAGCATCCATTCTAATTAATCTTAAATTAGGAAGATCTAGAGTATCTAGTCTTCTTATAGCTTTTACCATGACACTATCATATTTCTCAATTCCAATAAAATTAATATTAGGGTATTTTATAGCATTTTCAATTATAAAATTCCCCTTACCCATACCTATTTCTATTCGAATAGGATTATTATTGTTAAATAATTTATTAAATGAACCTTTATGTTCAGTATAATCTTTAATCACATATTTAGAATTTTCTACAATCTCTTCTGCACCTTTTACATGTTTTAGCCTCATTTTATCACCTAATCAATTATAACATAAAAAAAGAGATTATTAAATCTCTTAGTTATTTTCCTTTAAGAATTCAATAGTCTTACGCATTTCTTTATCGTATTTAACCATGTCTAGACCACCAAATAATTTTAAGAATTCATCTTTTTTCATATTGTATTTAGTTGCTAAATCATCAGCTTCAGCCTCAGCTTCAGCGTCTGTTACTGTAATATTTTCTTTTTCTTTAATAGCTTCTAAAAGTAATCTTTCTTTAACTCTTTTTTCAGCTTCTGGATGCATTTGATCTTTAAGTGCTGCTTCATCTGAGTTAGTGAATTTAAAGAATTGCTCTAAAGTAATTCCTTGCATTTTTAAGTTTTCTTCATATTGTCTTAACATTCTATCAATTTCTTCATGAATCATAGCATGTGGAACTTCAACTTCCATGTTTTCGATTGCTTTATCAATTAATTCATTAACAAAGTGTTCTTCAGCATGAGTTTCTTTATGAGTTTTAATGTTTTCTTTAACTTGTGCTTTTAAAGATTCAACATCATTAATTCCATCCATTCCTAAGTCTTCAAAGAAATCTTTATCTAGTTCTGGAATTTTAACTTCTTTAACTTCATGTACTTTAATTTTAAATACTGCTTTTGCACCTTTTAATTCTTCAGCATGATAGTCTTCAGGGAAAGTTACTTCTATATCTTTTTCATCTCCAGATTTAAGTCCTATTAATTGTTCTTCAAATCCTGGGATAAATGTATTTGAACCTATTTCTAATGAATAGTTTTCAGCTTTACCACCTTCGAAAGCTACACCATCTTTATAACCATCAAAGTCAATAATTGCGATATTACCGTTTTCAATAGCTCCTTCTTTAACTACGTTTTCAGCATATCTATTTCTCATCTCATCGATTGTTTTATTGATTTCTTCATCAGTTACTTCAACATCTTCTTTTTTAACACCAAGTTTAGTGTATTTACCAAGTTTAACTTCAGGATATAAAGTTAGACTAAATGAGAATTCACAACCATTTTCATCAATACTTTTTAAATTAACTTGTGGTTGAGCAACGATTTTTAAGTCTTTATTTTCACTAATCATTTTTTGATAAGCATCATTTAAACAAATATCAGCAGCATCAAAGAAAAGTGATTCTTTACCATATTTTTTAATAAATACATCTTTTGGTGCTTTTCCTTTTCTAAATCCTGGAATATTAGCTTTTTTTACTGCTTCTTTAAAAGCTTTATCTAATGCTTCTTCCCATTCTTTTCCTTCTATTTTAACATTAACTTCTTTCATATTGTCCTCCTATTTAATGTTTAGTATTTTAACTTCATAGCTTCCTGCTTCAGCATTAACAGTAGCTACCTCACCTACTGATTTACCCATAATTGCTTTAGCAAGTGGTGATTCGTTTGATATTTTATTATCAAATGGATCTACTTCACTAGTACCAACTATAGTGTAAGTATCTTCTTCATTATCGTCTAAATATTTAATTGTAACAACTGAACCAAATGAAACAGCATTTGAATCATTTTTTTCAATAATTACTGCTTTTTCTATCATAACTTCTAGTTGAGCAATTCTGCCTTCTACTTCTGCTTGTTCTGATCTTGCTGCATCATATTCAGCATTTTCTGATAAATCTCCAAGTGCTCTTGCTTCTTTTAAAGCTTGAACAACTTCTGGTCTTCTAACTAATTTAAGTTCATCTAATTCTTTTTTTAACTCTTCTAGTCCTTGTTCAGTTAGATAATATTCTTTTGTCTTGTCCATGTATTCCACCTCTTTATAATTTACTTAATGATAATATAACAAAATAAGCGTTTTGTCAACTTTATTTTCTTATTAAATCATATTTAAATACTTCTTTATTTAGTCTCACTTTTACGATTTCCATTGGATGTCTAACTAAATCCATAGTATTCCCTTCCATGTCATATATCTCATCAATTGTAATTTCTATATCTTCATGATTAGGCCCAAATATAATTGCCTTATCTCCTACTTTAAATAAGTTTCTCTCTTGAACAGTAGCAAGATGTGACTCTTTATCATAATCTAATATTACTCCTAAGAAATCTTGATTAGATACTTCCACTCTACCATTATAATAACCGCATGTTGAATCATTTACTCCATTATAGAATTGTGGAACTGAATCTCTATTCGCACAATTTCTTAAGATTTTTTCATATTCTGGATTATATTTATAGTTTTCTTTATCACTCAAATAGCTATCAATCACTTTTCTATAAGTATTAACAATGGTTGCTATATAATATATTGAACGCATTCTACCTTCAATTTTAAATGAAGTTATACCTTGGTCTATCATATCTGGAATATATTTTAACATTGATAGGTCTTTAGCACAGAAAGTAAATTCTTTCTCACCTTTTATTGTCTCTTTATTCTCGCTTAATAAATCAAAGTCCCATCTACATATTTGAGCACATCCACCACGATTTGCATCTCTTCCTGTAAAAAGATTTGAAAGTGCACATCTACCACTAATACCTGCACACATTGCTCCATGTATAAAGCATTCTAGTTCTATGTCTACATTATCTTTTATGGCTTTAATCTCTTCTTTAGAACACTCTCTTGCAAGCACTATTCTCTCGCAACCTAACTCTTTATAGAATTTAGCTGTCTCAACATTCATACTTGATGCTTGTGTTGATATATGAACTGGTATTTTAGTGTGTTCTAAAGCAAGTTTTACAATAGTTAAATCACTTACTATAATAGCATCGACATTACACTCTTCTAATTTTTTTAAATAGTCAATTACTGCTTTTAACTCTTTATTATGTAATACTATATTTACTGTTACATATATTTTTTTATTCATTGAATGAGCAAGTTCACACGCTTCTTTAATCTCATCAAATGAAAAATTTATAGCATTCGCACGAAGACCAAGTAGTGGTCCTCCAATATATACAGCATCTGCTCCATATATTAGGGCATACTTTAGTCTTTCCATATCACCTGCAGGCGCTAATAACTCTGGCATAATATCACCTCACTTTACTTTATAAGTTGTCTCATTAAATAGAAATCCTTTATCACTGCCAGGTATTTCTAAATCTATTTCATTTTTTTCTTTAAATGTTTTAAGTACTTTTATAAATAAACTATCTTCTATATTAAATTCATTAAGTGTTACATAATCAATATCCAAATCTAAGTATTCTTTATATCCATTTAAGATATTATTTGAGTAAACTATTGTTCCCTCATGATTATCAACTATTGGATAAATTTTTCCTTCTTTTTCTATATAATTTATACTTGATGAATCACTTAAATTAAAATGATCTAAATAGTTTTTCACTTCATGTCTTTTAGATGTAAAGATTGGAATATATCCAAACATAGGTGCGATTAAAATAGAGTCAGTATTTTCCTTTATCTCTTTAATCTCCCTTAGAGTTATATCACTTGAAAGGTATGTATATTTAACTCCAAAAGAATACCAATTATTTATTGTTTGATAGTTAGTTGTTAAATGTTCTTGACTCCATACTAAATCAGTTTTAAAGTATCCATCACGCTTTAAGTTAACAAGTGCTACATCTGCATAAAGTATTCCCTTTATATTAAGTTTATCAAGTTCTAATAAATACTCTTTTAATCTATCTAATTCACTTGTAAATAAATTTTTATTAATAGCTATAAATAATTCTTTATTAAGAGTATCACATTTTTTACTTAACTCTTTTATTTCATCAATACTCACTTCAATTGGTAAGTTAACTGAATAATTCTTAAGTCCATATATAAATCCATCAGCATATTCACTATATAAATCTATATTAGTTGATTTAGGCATAACTAAAAGTTTACTCATAATATCACATCCGCTAAGTATTATATCAAAAAAAGTAGAATTAATCTACTTTGTTATTCATTTGTTTTACTTTAACTTTACTTCTCTTTTTATTTTTAACTAATACTGTTATTAATATTACTAATTCAATAAAAGCAAGTACTCCAAGACCCAAAGTTAATTTAAGATATAAGTGTTTATCTTTTATTAATGATTTAGTCTCTTCAGTGTTATATATTTGTAGAGTATCTTCAACACTATCATACATATAAATGTTTTCTACACCTGTCTCTACATTCATACCATAAATCAATGCATATTTAGATTTTTTATTTAACTTATATGCATCTATTTTAGAATCGTTATAAGTTATTTCATATTTCTTATAATTTGATGGAATGTCATTTTTATTCCATGGAAGAGGTACTAAAACAACTTTATTAAATGTATATTCTTTATATAAAATATAATTATCTTTATCTTTTATATAATAGTTTTGATTTCCTTTTTCATCTTTTAGGGCAACTAAAGTATATCCAGTAACTTTTGATTTTAAAGCAGGAACTTCAGTTCCATTTATATCTACTGTTGTTGCTTCATAACCATTTACTTCACCAAGTCCTGATTTTTTTCTAACTACAGTATATTCAATACCATCTACTTTAACTTTAATTGGATCAAACTCTTTAACTGTGGCATTTATTACATAAGTTCTTGTACTACCATTTTCAGCTGTAACAACTATCTCTAATCTATTAGGACCATCCTGTACTTCTCTTTCACCTGCACCATTAATTGTTGCTCCAGAGTTAGAAGCGTTAGCAATTACATTAACCTTTGTTGTATCAGGATCTAATTCTACTGAATACTCTAATGTATCTTTAGAAAATCCTGGAGTTAGTTCTTTGCCTTCAATTCCTAAGTTAGATAGTGTATTATCAGTTGATAAAACAACAACTGGTTTAGCTTTTACATTTATAGTAACAGATTTAGAACCACTATATGCACTACCAGATGAGTAATCAGCAACATCAATTGGAGTAACAGTAATAGTAGCACTACCTATAGCTTTAGCATCAAACGTAAATGTTGGTGATTCATTATCTAAAAATACGCTTGATGTACCACCAGATAATATATTATTATTAGAAGATTTAATTGAAAATTTACCAGCAAGGCCAGTTGCACTTACTCTTACAACAACCTTATTGCCAACTATTACGCTTGAACTTGCAGAAATACTTAAAGAACCTGCACTAACATTTTGTATAAACATAAATGATAAAACGATTGCCATTATATATAATATTCTTTTCATATGTCACCCCTTATTATTTTAATACACTAGCATTACCCATAATATAGTTTCTAATATTAACGTAATCTACTGCACTTACTGTACCATCATTATTAACATCAGCTGCTTCTTTAAATGAACCAGATAAACTTGATGACCCCATGATATAATTTCTAATTTTAACATAATCTACTGCATTAACTTTGCCATCTCCAGTAGCATCACCATATACAATAATTCTATATGATTTTCCAGCAACATTTAAAACATCTGCAGTACCTAATGCTAAAGATGAATCCATCTTAACACCGTCTCTTATAACTTCGGCTCCACTACCAATTCTACTTACCATATTACCAGCAGTTTCATTTATTTTAGCACCAACTAAATAATTTCCTCTAAAATTATATCCTGCATTAGATATAATTTTACCAATATCTTCTACAGCTTGTTCAACGTTTTTATTATCCTTTTCCGTCTGATCAACTGAAGTTGGAAGTTCAACTGGAGTTGCAGGCATATTATTATATACAGGAATAATAAATTCAAATGCACTATCTATTAATCCTTCTGTTTTTTTATAAGAACTATATGTTGATTTTGATTCGCTTGATGGTGCATATAAATTAGTCATATATTGATGTGAATAATTTCCATATTCATTTCCAGTTACATTAAATTTTTGAAAATATAATGTGTTTTGATTCTTTTTAATATAACCTTCTGCTAAATAAGAAGCACCATTTAAAATTGCAGCTTCAGCGGTAGTCCAAGGTCTATTATAAGATGTGTAAGTGCCATCATAACCTTTTGCAAAATTAATTGCACACTCAACTGGATTTTCACATGATGAGAAAGCACCTAAATTATAAAAATTATAATAACCAGACTCACCACTAGCTTGTCTTTTTAAATGACCATTTTCTATAACCTCTTGTTTAGATCTTGCAGCAAGCATTATAGGACTTATATTGTTATTATTATAAGTTGCAGCATTATAAAAATAATTTATATAATCTTTAAGTGGTGTTGATCCTAATATACTATTTAAAACATCAATAGTTTGATAAGTGTCATCAAAAGATAATTTTTCAAATTGAAAAATCAACTGATCATCAAATGAATTTCTAGGATCCATATAATGTGCAATAGTTTGTTTATTTGCCATATACCATCCACCAGCTTCAAACATTCTATATGTTCCTGTTTTAGGATCATATGATCCTTTTTCAAGCGATAGTAGTTTTTCATCATATGGTACATAATTTAGGCCATATGCTGTATCATCTGTTTCATCATAATTAACAACACTTTCATTATTAATTACGTCATTCCAATCAAGTCCAGTATTATACCCTTTAAATTTCCAATTAGGATGAACAGTTTTTAAAAGCGATAATTGTTCCCAATAGATTTCAGGTAAACCTGCATTTCTAAATTCATCTGCATATTTAGATACATCAACATTTACAACAACATTATCTGCACATACATATCCATAATGATTATTACCATCACCAGGAAAAGATATAGAATTGACATAATAATAACCTTTAGAACAACTATTAATAGTTGATGGAATTATAGAATCATAATTAAGTATAATAACTTCATTGTTTGTATCAAGACAATGCATTACACCTGGTTCTGCATAATTTTCTCGTCCAGCTTGACCTTTTTTTAATGAACAACTACTTACTGTTGTATTAGGATTTTTTCCAATTAAAATATCAGAACCTACAATTTTACCTTTAACATTAGTCCCCGCTAATACACTTGGAGCATATAAAAATGACATAGCTATAACTATATAAAATAAATATTTTTTCATATCTACACGCTCCTTCCATTTTCATAATAATTATATCAAAAAAAAGACATATTTTAAAGATATATATGTCTTTTTTTGTAAATATATGTCAACTACACTATTTCAATATATTCTAGTAGTTTTAAGAACAATTTAATGAATTTTCTCTCTAAGCCTTTAGAAGATAATTTTCTAATTTCAATTCTTTTTTTCTTAATAGATAAAGCATCATTGAATAATATCTCATCAACCATAACTTTAAGTCTTGTTTCAATTTGTAAGTCAGATATAATTTCTTTTATATCTTCGTTAATAATTCTATCAGCACTTATTTCAATATTCTTACCCTTACAGTTTAAAGTTAATTGTCCAATTGATGAAACATCTTTAACTGATACAATAAAGTCATTTCCTTTAACATAAGATACTGAATCAATTTGTTCATCATTAAAGTAAACTATTACATCATCAGCTTTTTTAGTATTTCTAAATACAAATTTATAGTTTCTTTTTTCTGGTACTATACCACTTTTACCTTCTAAGGCTCTCATAATTACAGTATAGTTGTTTGGCATATAGTTATAATCAATTTGAGTAAGAAGATAAAAATCTTTTTTATATAAATCAGATACTCCGTCATCTTCATATAAATTATATGTATTACTTCTTCCTGGAAATATTTGAATTTCTAGTGTATCTGGAGGTGTAGTATCATTTATATAGCTATTTCTACCCATTGGTATAATTGATCCTGCTTTAGCAAATACTGGATAATCTTCTTCTTTAAAGAATGATATATATTCTTTACCACCTGGGAACTTTTTACCAGTTACAAAGTCATACCACATACCATCTGGTAAGAAGAATTTATGTATTGCTCTATTCATTACATAGTCTTTTTTCTTAACTATAGGTGATACAAAGAATTGAGAACCAAAATAGTATTCATCTTTAAATGTATCATCATCATACATCTCAGGATTTTTATAGTATATTGGCATAATTAAAGGTGTACCAAATTTGTGATATTTATATGCCTCTGTATATAAGTAAGGTATTAATCTATGTCTTAAATTTAGATAATCTTTTACAATTTCATTAGTTTTAATTCCCCATCTCCAAGGTTCTCTTTTATAGTATTCTCCAGCATCTGATCCAAATTTTAAAATTGGTGAGAACACTCCAAGTTGAACATATCTTGTATATAGTTCATTATCTTCAATTCCTTTATAGTATCCTCCTATATCATGTGACCAGAAACTTACACCTATATTAGTAGCGCTCGCATTAAATAAAGGAATCATTTTTAGTGTATCCCAACTAACAATTGTTTTACCAGAATACAATACTGGATATCTATGAGGAGCAACAGAAGTATTACGAGATAAAATCATTGGTCTTCTTTTATAGTTTCTCATCATATCATAGAAGTGATAATGATTAAGATAAAATAACTCTTTTAATTTATTAGAACTTTCTTCATCCGTCCAATAAAAATCTACTCCCATATCATCTAAAGGATGAATAAGAACATTTAAATATACATCAATTAATTTAGAATCATATACATTAAATGGAATTACTTCTTCTTCAGTATTTAAATTTTGTCTTAATTGCTCATAGTTATCTTCTATTGGATAAAGTCCTTCTAATGGATTTACATTTAAACCTAATCTAATTCCTTTTGAATGAAGATATTTAATCATACTATTTGGTGCTTTAAAGTTATTATGATTCCAAGAAAAACCTGAATCTATAAATTTATCATTATAGTGATTATAATGCCATTCATTGTCTAACATTAAAACAGATATTGGAACTCTTTTATTTTCAAAAGAATCTATTAAATCTTTTAGTAAAGCATCATTATAATTATCATTTTTACTCCACCAGTTACCAAGTGCATATCTTGGAATTAGTGCTGGACTTCCTGTAATTGCATAGTAGTCTTTTAAACAAAGTGCGAAATCTTTTAAATACATAAATAAATATAAATCTATTCCATTTTCTTCTCTTTTTACTATGCTTCCGTCTTCATTAAATAAGTTAGAATTAGAATCATCTATAGATGCAAAACCATCAACTGAATATAATCCTTTTTGAAGTTTTAATTTAGTTTTATCATCTAAACTCATTCCAGGAGCTCCATAATTTCTGACTTCTGGATGTTTATAATACCAAATTTTATCAGAGTTTAATAATTCTACTCTTAAATTTTTCATTGAATTAACTTTACCGCCATAGAAATTTGAATTCTTAATATAAGTTAATCTAAAATATTTGGTAGTTATTTCTAAAACTCTATTATCTTCTTTTAAATTAAAATCTACTTTAGGCATATTTCTAAACCAAACAAGTTCTGTTGGTGAATCAGTAAATACACCATTTTCACTGTATTCCATTCTTATTAATCTTTCACTTAGAATAGTAAAACGATATTTTTCACCTTTTACTATATTTGCTTCAAGTGCTTTCGATGCATCTATTTCAAATTTAAATTGTTCACCTAGCATATTTAACAACTCCTTTTTAAATTTCTTCTATTTTCATAAAGTTTGTATGTTTAACTTCTCTAAATGGATAACCGCCTGTAATAATTACTTTATCTCCACTATTACTTCCCATATTTATAGCTGTATCATGTACAACTTTCATCATCTTATCAAATGTTTTAATATCACCTATATGTACAGCATAAGCTCCATAATACATTGCTAGTTCTTTAACCACATCTTTATCAGGTGATAAAGCTATTATTGGGCATTTTGGTCTAAAGCGGCTTATTTTCTTAGCTGTATAACCACTCATTGTTGGTACTACTATAAACTTACATTTTAGTCTATCAGCACATTCTACTGTACTATATGCAATGTTACCGGATATATCTTGTTTTTCAGTACGCATTGTTTTATCTAAGAATTCATAGTAGTTTAAATCAAGTTCTGTTGACTCAATAATCTTACTCATTGTATCAATTGTAATTACTGGATATTTACCTATTGTAGTTTCACCTGATAGTACAACACAGTCAACCCCTTCTAATACAGCATTTGCAACATCTGATACTTCCGCTCTTGTAGGTCTTACATTTTTCTCCATTGAAAGCATCATTTCTGCTGATACTAAACTTACTTTACCAAATCTATGGCATTTATTTATTACTTGTTTTTGAATACCGGGAACTCTCTCCATTGGTATTTCTACTCCTAAGTCTCCACGAGCAACCATAACACCATCACTATTTTCAATAATTCCATCTATATCATCTAATGCATCAGCATTTTCTATTTTAGATATGATTGCGATATGTGAATTATCAAGTTCTATAAGTAAGTCATTTACTTTTAAAACATCTTCAACACATGATACAAAAGATAAAGCTAAATAATCAACATTCATCTTATTTGCAAATTTAATATCTTCTATATCTTTATCACTTAAAAATGGTAAATTTAGAGGACTATTTTTTATATTAACGCCCTTATTATCTTCAATGAATCCACCTACTATAACTTTACAAATTAAATAGTCTTCTTCTTTATCTGTAACTAATAGTTCAATCATTCCATCGGCTAACTTAATAGTTGTATTTACTTTTATATTTTTAACAAAGTCTTTTGTATTTACTGAAAACTTAGTAGAATCACCAATTATTTCATTATTATATATTCTAATCTTTGTTCCTTTTGTTAAATAAGCGGTACCACCTTCAAATTTACCAACAGTTAAATCAGGTCCTTTTAAATCTAACATGATTGCTACATTAGTATCTAAGTCATCATTAAGTTTTTTAATTGTTTTTATTATTGATTCTGCAAATTTATATGATGAATGTTTCATATTAATTCTAGCAATATCCATACCTGATAATATCATTTCTTTAATTGTTGCTTCATCTTTACTTGATGGTCCTATAGTTGCAACTATCTTTGTCTTTTTCATTAGCCTCACCCTACTATAAATTATATCATTAAATCAAGAATAAAAAAAGAGTTTATAATTAAACTCTTAATATTTTATGCAGAATAATAGTGATGTATTAGTTGGGCGAGAAGTTCCTCTACCACCACTTGCGCCAGATGCTACACCTCCAGAAGAAGGATGCCATGAATTTGTCCAAGAATTTTGTGTTTTATCCGCTGTATTTATAGTAGATCCATTTACCCCTCCACCATAAACAGAACCAGTATTATTAAAATAAAAATCATGAACAGTTCCATCTTGATGTGTTCCAACAGCAGCACCACTACCTTGTGTAGTACGACTATTAGTTCCAGCTCCTCTAATAAATTCTCCTCTTAAATCAGGAACTTTAAATGTAGTTGAACCATCACCTGCACCATATGTAGTTCCTATTTTTTCAAATAAGGCTGCATACTCTGTTCTTGAAACTTCTTGACCATTACACTCTAAATATCCTTCAGGTACTGTTGATGTTGTATATGATATTACTGTACCAACAGGTATTGATGATGCTGGTGTACTTTTAAGTTCAGCAAGTTCTCTTTGTACTTGTTGTAATTGTTGAGTTAATTCTTGATTAGATAACTCTGTTATTGTTGCTTCATTTCCTAGATATACAATAGATCCTCCTGCTGGAACTGAACATGTTTTATTATTACTTACAGATACTACATTATCACCATAGTTTTTATAAGCTGAACGTGACCCATCTGTTACACATATTACACTTCTACCTTTTGTATCTACTATAACTGTTCCGGCTTTTATTGAGCCTTTATATTTAAGTAACTTATCTGTATCAGTACTTGATATAACATTATTAGCTATATCAAATCTAACAGTCTCTTCATTATTATATTGTGCATTATATAGTCTTGTTGCATCAATTAAATTCTCAGCACTTACTTTAAGTGCATTTAATTTTGTTTTATTTACTACACCTGTAATTATTGGTATTGATACAAGTGATATTATAGCTATTACTACTATACTAGCTAAAAGCTCTATTAGAGTAAATCCTCGTTTCATGTTTTACCTCCTAATATTTTATACAGAATAATACTGATGTATTGGTTGGTCTAAATGTTGGTAAAGTAGGTACATTCGTTCCAGCCATATTAATGCTTAGTCCTACAGAAATTGAATTAGCATTTGCTTGACCAACTTGTGGATATGTTGAAGGAACAGTTGAATCTGCATTAAGTGGAAAAATATTGCCAAATTTATCTTTATTAGTATATAAATTATAACTTGTTTTACTAGAAAAATAAAAATTTACTCCTGATACTGTAGCAGCTTGATGTATGCCAACAGAAGATCCACTACCCTCTCTAGCACCAGATGCAGAATTTATATGACTATTAGTTCCAGTTCCTCTTAAGAACTCTCCTCTTAAATCAGGTACATTAAATGTTGTTGATCCATCACCTGCACCATATGTAGTTCCTATTTTTTCAAATAAGGCTGCATACTCTGTTCTTGAAACTTCTTGACCTTCACATTTTAAATATCCATCAGGTACATTAGATGTTGAATAAGATATAATTGTACCTACTGGATTTATTCCTTTTTTTAAATTGTTAACTTCTGTCTCAAGTGCTGTAATTTTTTGAGTTAATTCTTGATTAGATAACTCTGTTATTGTTGCTTCATTACCTAGATATACAATAGATCCTCCTGCTGGTATATTACATGTTTTATTGTTACTTACAGATACTACATTCTCACTATAATTTTTATAAGCGGAACGAGAGCCGTCTGTAACACATATTACACTTCTACCTTTTGCATCTACTATAACTGTTCCGGCTTTTATTGATCCTTTATATTTAAGCAAATTATTAGTATCAGTACTTGTTATTTTATTATTAGCTATATCAAATCTAACAGTCTCTTCATTATTATATTGTGCATTATATAGTCTTGTTGCATCAATTAAATTCTCAGCGCTTACTTTAAGTGCATTTAGTTTTGTTTTATTTACTACACCTGTAATTATTGGAATAGATACAAGTGATATTATAGCTATTACTACTATACTAGCTAAAAGTTCTATTAGCGTAAATCCTCTTTTCATATTATCCCTACCTTCTTTATATATTTTACCATTTGTAAATAGTTTAAGCAACAAAAAAACACAACTTATTATAAAAGTTATGTTTTATTCTTTTCTATCACTTTAACTTCATTTGCTATTATTTGATCTTTTCCATTTCTACTGTTAGATTTACCATATACAATAACAATATCATCGATATTAACTTCTTCAGTATTATTTAAAGTTGAATTAAAAAGTGTACACTCTATACTTCCATATTCATCTGCAATTTTCATAAAAGCCATATCAGTACCTGTTTTAGTAACAATTTTTTTAAATCTTTCTACTTTACCTATTATATGAATATTTTTACCCATATAACTAGATACACCTTTTGTAGATATCTTATAGTTATATTTTTTTCTATATTCAGTAACTGGATGATTACTTAAATATAGGTTTAAATACTCATATTCAAATCTCATTAATTCACTGTCTGTATATTCTAAGTATTCTATTAAGTTTGGTGTCTCTACTGAATCATCATCTAAATCACTTACTAATTCTGCATAATTAATAATAACATCTATATTTTCAATTAACGTTTTTCTATTAATACCTAAGCTATCAAACGATCCTGTATATATTAAACTTGTAATTATATCTTTATTAACTATCTTTAAATCAACTTTTTTAACAAAATCAAATATATCTTTAAAGTGTTCATTTCTATTCATAACAATATTATTAATAGCTGGTATATTCATACCTTTTATATTAATAAACGGATATATTAAGTTATTATTATCAATCACATAATGAATATTACTTTTATTAATGTCTGGATTAAGTATTTTAATTCCATTATCTTTAGCATTAGCAATTCTCTCTTTTGTATCAAAATTACTTCCAATGGCACTATCTAACATTTCTTTCATAAAATATACTGGGTAGTGTGCTTTAATATAAGCCATTTTATATGAAATAACTGAATAAGCAACAGCATGAGCTTTATTAAATCCATATTCAGCAAATTTAAGTATTAAATTATATATTCTATTAGTAACTTCACTAGAATATCCATTTTCTATAGAACGAGTTATAAATTTATCTTTCTCGGCTATTAATACTTCTTCTTTTTTCTTACTCATAGCACGTCTTAAAATATCAGCCTCACCCATCGTATATGAAGCCATAGTATTAGCAAGCTGCATAATTTGTTCTTGATATATAATTATACCATATGTTGGTTTTAAAATAGGTTCTAGCCTAGCATCATAATAATCAACACTTTCCAAATTATCTTTTCTTTTAATATATGAATCAATACTATCCATTGGACCCGGTCTATATAAAGCCATTATATTATATATATCTTCAAAACTAGATGCTCTATATTTTTTTAAAGAATCTATCATTCCATTTGATTCAAACTGAAATATACCGAGAGTATTACCTGTTTTAAAAATATTAATTGTATCAACATCATTTAATGGAATATTATTAAAATCAATATCCTTTATATTACTTATTAAAGAATTAATAGTAGTTAGTGTTTTAAGTGATAAGAAATCCATTTTAATTAAACCAATGTGTTCTAAAAATTCAGCTTGATATCCTGTTAAATATTCATCTTTATATTTAATAAGTGGAATTACATTATCTAACTCTTTATCAGATATAATTACACCAGATGCATGAACTGATATATGTTTTTTAATATTTTCTAACTTTAGTGATATATCAAATAATTCTTTAAGTTCTGGATTTTTAATTATATGATTTTTAATTCTATCAGAGTTATTATAGTTTTCTATAATAGAGTCTTTTCTATCAAACATACGAATAAAATAGTCAACTTCATCGTCATTTATTTTTAAAACTTTACCTACATCTCTTAATACTTGTTTGGTTGAAAGTGATGAATAAGTAACAATAGAAGCAACATTTTTTACTCCATATAAATTTTTACAATAATCTATTACTTCTTCTATTCTCTCGCCATCAAAGTCTATATCTATATCAGGCATAGTAACTCTATCTTTATTTAAAAAACGTTCAAATAAAAGATTATATTTTAATGGATCTATTTCAATAATATTTAAAAGATATGATACAAGTGATCCTGATGCACTACCACGACCTGGGCCTACTAATATGCCATTTTCTTTAGCAAACCTAACATAATCCCAAACGATTAAGAAATAATCACAAAAGTTCATTTCATTTATAACTGATAGTTCATATTTAAGTCTTTCTTTATATTTAATACTAACACTATCACCAAATATTCTTTTTAAACCTTCTATACATAGTTTTTTTAAATATTCAAAACTAGTTAAATTATCTGGACAATTATATTTTGGAATTAATTTTTGATTAAACTTTAACTCTACATTACAAATATCATATAATTTAAAATTATTAGTCAAATCATAATCAAGATCACGCTCTAATTTTAAATAATTATCATTATAAATATCAATAAGTTCACTACTATCATCTTTTATAGCAGCTAAATATTTTAAATATTTATAGTCTTCTTTTTCCAAATATAAAGTTTCATTTAAATATATTTTATTATCACCTAAAGATTGCTCTTCTTCTTTATTATTAAATCCAATAAATATATCACTACATTTAAATTTAGATATTAATTTTTGATATTTAAAAGGGATTATTAAAATCACATCTTTTAAGTTTTCGTTTAAATTATCAAGCGTTAAAGTATTCTCATCTTTTAAAGACATTAACTTAATCAAATTTAAATATCCGTTATAGTTCTTAGCATATATTACTAAATTAACATCTTTAATATTAAGTTCAAGTCCAATTATAGGTTTTATATTATTAATTACACACTTGTTATAAAATTCAATAACGCCACATAAATTATCATCAGTTATACTTAATGATTTAATATTATTTTTTTTAGAAAAATCTATTAAGTCATCTATTTTTATTAAACTAGATAATAATGAATAATCTGTTTTTATATAAAGTGGTGTGTAAATCATAATATAACCTCCTAAAGTAATTTTACTATATTTTATAGTTTTTGTTAAGAATTATTTGACTTTAATCAATTTTTATAGTAAAATTATAAGGCATAGATGAATTAAAGGAGGGAATATTATGGCTATAAAAGCAACTGCTAAAAAACCTTTATTTGGAAATAGAAGATCACACTCTCTAAGAGCTACAAGACATGCTCAACTTCCTAACTTACAAAAAGTAACATTAGAAGATGGTACAAAAGTTAAAATGAGTGCTAGAGAACTTAGAACTTTAAAGAAAAATGCTAGAACAAATGTAGAAGAAATTTCTGCTGAATAAGAATACTTAGTATTCTTTTTTTGTATATTAAAAGATGGCTTACTCACCATCTTTTTCTATATTATATATATTTGCATTCATAGCTATTCCAACTACTAAAAGATATGAAATAACATAAACAAAAATTATTAAAACTATAATATTTGCTAGATTACCATAAATATAACTATAATTAGCTATATTATTAGCATAATATGAATAAATTAAAGAAGCTATAATTAAACCTATTGTTGTAAATCTTGCTCCCCTATTCATATATTTACTTGGAATATGTTTATCAGGTGAAATTGTATATATAACCTTTATAAGCATAAATATAAATATAATAGCAACTGGCCATTTAAGTATTACAAATGAACTATAAATAACATTAGATACACTCTTAAAGATTTTTAAATTAAGAACAAAACTAAGTATTATATTACCAAATCCTAAAACTACAATTATAAATATAATTAAAAATACAAGCACTATTGTTAAAAATAATGATTTAATTCTTCTTTCTAAAAATCCTTTATTATCTATTTTAAATAAGATGTTTGAAGATAATATTATTGAATGAGCACCATTGCTTGCCATAATAAAACCAATTATAACAAACCACACACTTAATGAATCACTGCTTACGCTATTAAATACAGAAAGTAATATATCTTCAACATTATTAGGCAATATTATATCAAAGAAGTTTTTAATATCATCTGTTGACAATGAAAATTTAGAACAAAGCGCTGCTATAAGTGCAATTATAGGAATTATTGAAAGTACTAAATAATAAGCTAAATTACCTGGTAATATTCTTATAGCTGGCATCATAAGAATATCATAAAAATTTTTTACATATTTGTTATTTAATAACTTTTTCATATTATTCACCTATTATAATTATATCAAAATATTAAAATAAAAGAAACACTATTCATGTGTTTCTTCTTTGTTTGTCTTCATATCAAGTGTCGCTTCATTTATTGCATCATCTACTGTTTTTAAGCCATCAGCTATAACACTATATCCTATTGCAGCACCAAATCCGTGTTCAAGTTCTTTAAATTCTTTTAATAATTTTCTAATATATGTTACTACTTGTTTTTCTTCATAACCAACTAAGTATATTAAGAATTCATTACCATTTGTACGAATTATTTCGCTTTGTTCCATTTGATTTTTAATTAAGATATTAGCTGCTTCTTTAATAACATTATCTCCTTCATTATGACCATAATTATCATTAATATATGCTACATTATTTAAATCAACTATAACAATTGTTTGTGGATATATTCCTGATTCATCCCATTTTTCTATTGTATCATTTAAATAATTACGATTTTTTAGAGATGTTAGCATATCAATATATCTTAATTTATCTTCTTTTGATACGCCAATTTTATTATTGGCCTTATTCTCTTTTACTTTTCTAACTACTATAGTAATAATTAAAAGTCCAATAATTGCAAATAAGGTAAATAATAAAGGTTTTATAAAGGCTAATTTACTAGCAACTTCAAATGTTTTATAATCAATTCTATTCATAATGCTTTTTGTATTCATAAATGTTAAATAAAATGCAAAATAATTATTAAATATATGATTATCCTTAATCTCTCTAGATGTATAATTATAACTCTTATCTAGTTTAAAGTTATAACTTATTTCAAAGTCTTTTAACTTAGAAGTTTTATACATTTCATATGTTGATTTATCTAAAACAATAATGCTTGCTTTACCAATATTTTTAAGCAACTCATCTATATTATTGTATTTTTTTACATTAATTTTATTTTCTTCTAAATAAGAAGCAATAAGTGTATTATTAATAGATAAAACTTTAGCATCTTTAATAGAACTTACTGAGTTAATTATTATGTCATTTTTAATATTTGAAAGAACAACAATTTCCTCATCATTTATTGCTGGCATAACAGATACATCCATATCATATTTTTCATTATTGGTTGGATTAAAGAAGAAGTCAATTTTATTTTCATTGAAATCTTTAATTAATTTAGCATATGAATCATATTCATGATATGTAACTTCAATATCAGATATTTTAGAAAATTCTTTTATTACTTCACTATTATAACCAACTAGTTTATTATTAATTAATATATCATATGGAATGTTTGCTACAAAACCATATTTATATCTTTTACTTTTAAAGTTTACTTGATCATCATTAGATACTTTTGTATATTCATAGTAATTATTTGATAAATTTGTACTAAATGATTTATTAAATGAATCTTTTGACCATTTTTCAAAGTATTTTTTAAGAATATTATTCAATCTTTTTTCATTTCCAAGATGAATTACTAAATTTTCTTTCATTTCTGTAATATTATAAGAAATAGTAAGATTGTTCTCTAAAATAGTTTTTAAATACATTGATTTTGGTAAAACTATAGCTTTAACATTTCCGTTATTAATAGCTTCTAATAAATCCGTAACTTTTTCATAAGATTTAAAAGCTAGATTAGAACCTTTTAAGTAATATTCGACATCTTCCAAATTATTTGATAAAACACCAATTGTTAAATCTTTTATATTACTTAATGAATTATACTTAACATTTTCTTTCGAAATTAACGCATAATTATCTTCATACATTACTATATCATTCTTATCAAGTGTATCAGTCATTTTTATAGAATAAGCTGACTTATTTGAATCATTTAATGGAAGTTTATTAAATCCAAGTTCAGTATTCTTTTCTAAATCTTCTAAGAATTCATAAATAAGCCCTTCTCCATCATATGAAAATATTGGAATGTCATTTTCAATATCAATATCAATCATATTATTTTTATGACTTTGAATCCATTGTTTTTCTAAAAGTGTTAACGTATTATTATCTTGATGATTTAAAACATAATAAGTGATTCCACCTAATGTTAAAATTGCAACAATTGCAACAATAATTCCAATTAATTTTTTATTCATAATTCACCTACCACACTATTGAATCACTTGATTTATGTTTGGCACCAAGTTCTGGATATCCTTCTGTTTCTTTTTCATTTGTTAAAATAAATTCAAAATCATAGAATGACTTTTGTTTATCAGTAAAGTAATCTAATGATTTAGTTGCAATTTCTTTAGCATTATCAACATTAACTCCTTCATTAAATTCTATTTCAATGTAAACAAGTCTTCCTTTAAGACGATAGTTAAAATTTTTTACGCTTTCTATCTCTTTAATCTCAGACACTAACTTATCTGATTCTGATTTTTTAATTTCAACTTTCTCAATTCCATCTAGTCTATCACCATATTCATCTATGCTATAATCAACACTAAATGATTTAAGTAAAATCATAACTAAAACAATTAAAATTACTAATACAACTCCAATTATACATAATTTTTTATGTTTTTTTATAAAATTCATATTTCTAGCCTCCATCTTTATGAATTAATTATACTATAATTATATGTATTTTTCAATTATTTAAAATTTATTTTAATTTGATTGACATAAAAGTATTTGCAATTATTACACAAATAGAAAACAATTGTTTTAATTTATTAAGTTTTATTAGTCAAAATAAATATTCAATTATAATTTTTTTGTTTTTTTTCAAAAAAAAGAAGGAAATTTGATTTTTTTATCGAATGATATTAGTAGAAGGAGGTGAAAAAAATGTATTATAAAAATCCAGGAACTGATAATGAGATTGAGTTTGCTGACAGTTTTAATAATAAACGCTTTTGTGATTTAAATATATTGCAGCAAGATTTTATTGAAGATTTATTTGGAAAAGTAAAAAAACTTAGCTATATTAGAGCATGGAAATGTAAATATAATTTTAAAACTGACATTTATATCAAGATAGATGACATTGTAAAAAGAGTCAGTATAAAAAAAGGAATTAATAATTCTGTTCATACTGAGCCAATTAGTGAGTTTATTCATTTTTTAATAGAAAATAACATAAGCCAGAATCTCATTAATAGCTATTTAATGTATCATTATGCTGATGGAACTACAAACGGTAGTGGCGAAAAAAGATTATCAGGCTTAGAATATAAAAAAAATCATCAATCCGAATTAGATAAAATAAATGAAGCGATTAATACAAAAGATATGTTAAATAAAATTGTAGATCGTTTTATATTAAAAGGAACAAATTCATATTCAAAAGTTGATGCACTTGTTTATGGAACAAAAGATGATTTTATATGGCTTATGAAAGATGAAATAATAGATATAATAAATTCTAAAATAAACTATTATTCTACCGGCATACATTTTGGTCCACTCTTTTGTCAGCCAAAAGACAGATGCTTGAATTATAATCCAAAATATAATAAAAATAGATTTCTAATACAAATTAAATGGTATTCTATATTTGATGATTATATTGAATATAAGAATACTAAATGCATGGAACAAGCACAGTATATTGAATAAGTGCCTTCCTATTTAAGCTCCTGTCGGGAGTTCAATATATAAAAAAGAACTCAAGTATTAAGCTTGAGTTTTAATATTCAACATGGAGCGGATGAGGAGAATCGAACTCCCGTCAGGAGCTTGGAAGGCTCTTATTCTACCATTAAACTACATCCGCATTTAGTAGGCACTTTTAATTATACTAGAATTTCATATAATGTCAAGAGCCTTCCAAGAATTTTTTTAATTTTTTTAAAAAAGTTTTAAAATATCATTGAATGATACATAAATCATAAGTATCATTAACAATATAAAACCTATTGCATGTATAGTATTTTCTAACTTTGGATCAACTTTAGATCCTTTTATTTTTTCAATTATTAGAAATAATACTCTTCCTCCATCAAAAGCTGGAAAAGGAAGCAAATTGATAACGGCAACATTAATACATAAATAAGCAATTAAATAAATTATATTTAGAAATCCTGCTTGAGATGCTGTATCCACAACTTTAAATATACCTATAGGACCAGATAAATTATTTAAACTCAAATTACCAGTTACTAAGTAATATAAAATTCTATACATTTGACATACTAAATTTTTTGTTTGTTTAAAGCTATATTTAAACGCATTAAATAATCCATGTGCCCTTTTATTTTCAAGTGAAAATCCGTATGAATAACCACTTTCACCTGCTCGTTCTGTATAAATTGGTTTAACATTAACAGTTTCTATACTTTTATCTTTGTGCATAACTGTTATATCAACATTCTTACCAGATTTAACAGTTAACTCTAGTGCTATATCTTCATATGATGATACTTTAACACCATCTATTTTAGTAATTACATCCCCTATTTTTATATTTGTATTATATATTGGATATTCACTTGCTATATTATTTATCATTGTATCATCTTTAGGAGTTCCTGCAATTATATACACAATAAACAAAAGAATTATAGCAAATATAATATTAAATGATATACCAGCTATCATTGTTAGAAATCTTGCTAAAATACTCTTGTTACATAGTTGTCTATCTTTAGGAACACTATCACTACTTTCCATATCTTCCCCAGCCATACTCACATAGCCACCTATTGGAAGCATACGAACGGAATACTCAGTTTCACCCTTTTTTTTTGAAAAAAGTTTTGGACCCATTCCAATACTAAATTCATAAACATAAACGCCATTTTTTTTGGCTAATAGAAAATGGCCCAATTCATGAACCATTACTGTAATTGTAAGTACAAGAATAAAATAAATTATTGACATATTATCACCCTTATATAATTGAAATAAAGAAAATAAAGCCTAACATTACAAATATAATACTATCGAGTCTATCTAATATACCACCATGACCTGGCATTATATTTGAAAAATCTTTAATACCAAAATATCTTTTTATAGCTGAGAATGCTAAATCACCAAATTGTCCTATAATAGATAAGAATAAAGTTACAAGTATTACTAAAGCAATATTAGAAGATGTATTTATAACTGTAATATAAAATACTGTAGCAAGTAATGTACCAAATAGAGTACCGCATACCATACCTTCCCAAGTTTTATTTGGAGATACTTCGACTAATAATTTATGTCTTCCAATTAGTCTACCCATAATATATGCATATGTATCTGTTATGATAGTAATGATAAATAAATATATAAGTAATAATAAATTAATATTTCTATATATTATAAATAGTGAAAAACTTGTACCTAAGAAAAATACACCACCTATCAAATAAAAGGCATCTGTAACACTATAAAGTGCTCTATCATGATATAAAACTACAGGAATTAAAAATACCATAGAAAGTGCTGATATAACTCTAAAGTCAATTGCAAAAACCATATTATTTGTTTTTATACCTGTTGCTACTATTAAAACTAGTACAATATAAGATATAAAATTAATAAAAATTGGAAGTTCTTTTTTTACTTCTCGAGCATGTAAAAATTCTCTTAATGCAAGTAAACTTAATAATAAAATACCTATGTCAAATATAATTCCACCCATTATTAAAATAGGAACGCATATTAATAAAGCTACAATTGCACTTATTACTCTTTTTTTCATATAATCCTCCTAATAAATATTATTCTAAGTTCTATATTTATTATAACACATCATTTTTAATTTAAAAAGAGACTTTAGTCTCTTTCTCCTTCTTCTAACATGTTAGTAATAAATATACCATATCCTTTAGTTGGATCTTCAACTACAACATGAGTAACAGCACCTATTATGTAGTCTCCTTGAATAATTGGTGAACCGCTCATTCCTTGTACAATACCACCTGTTTTATCAATTAAATCTTTATCAGTAATTTCAAATAATATATTTTTGTTATTACTACTTTTGTTATCTAATTTAATTATATTTATGGTATATTCTTTTATTTCTTTATTTTTAATTACCGTAAGTATTTTTGCAATTCCAGTCTTAACATCTTTAGGTTTAGCAACTTTATATTTTGCTTTATTAGGTAGATTTGATGTATATAGTCCAAATATACCACTGGATGTATTTTTATTTATTATACCGTTTTTAATATCATCAATTGATGCATTTTTACTTCCTGGTATACCAATAGAACTTTTATCTATATTAGTAACTGTCGATGATGTTATTTTACCATCTTTAACTTCTAACATTTTACCAGTATTTGATTCTAATACTTCATGACCTAATGCTCCATATATATTGGTTGCGGGATCTATATAACTTAAAGTACCAATACCTGTTATACTATCTTTAACATATAATCCTGTTTTTGAAATGCCATTTTCATTTTTTAAGGGTAAATTTGTTGTAAATTCTTTATCATTTCTTTTAAGCGTTAATTTAACATTTGAACTATCTTTTATATTATTTATTAATTCATCAATTGAGTTAACACTTATATCATCTACCTTAGTAATAACATCACCTTTTTTAATGCCGGCTTGATCTGCTGGGTAGATTCCATCAATCTCATAAGTACCTACAACTATAACTCCTTTTGTTTTGATTTCGATTCCAATATTTTCACCACCAGGAATAATATAATTTGAATAAGCCAAAATACTATTTGGAATACTAAATATTAGAAGTGCAAGGATTAATGAAAATTTTGCTTTTTTCAAAATTCATCATCTCCTTTTTAAGACTACATTATTAGTATTTTAAAAAAAATAAAAAAAATACTATTTTATAGTATTTTATTCATCAATTTCAAAATCTTTAATTTCTCCTGATTCAGTCACAAGTTTACTTACCTGTTCTTCTACACTTTTAAGTTCACTATCACATTCTTTAACAAGAGCCATTGCTTTAGTATATTTATCTATTGATTCATCTAAATCAATTTCACCATTTTCTAAGTCATTTATAATACTTTCTAAATTTTTCATTTTTTCTTCAAATTTAATCTTTTTTTCCATCTAAATCGCCTACCTTTTCTACTTTAGCATTTATGTATCCATCTGAAAGTCTTACATTTATTTCATCGTTTTCTTTTACATCACTTATACTACTTATAACTTTATCATTAATATAAGTTAATGAATAACCTTTTTTCAACATTGAAATTGGATTTAAAAGCTCTAGTTTTTCAATTATATTATTTAATTTATCAATATGTTTTTTATATAATAAATCAGGATTTTTTAAAACGTAATTATTTTTTATTTCATTAAGTCTTAGCTTTGTTTTATCAATTTTATTTAGCATAGCTTTATTCAAATTTTCTATTAAGTTATCTAAGTTTTGGGTTTTAACATTATACATCAACATTGGATTTTTTATTACAAATGAATTTTTTAAAGCATCTAGTTTAAGAGAGTTCATCTTAACTTTTTTCTTAATACTTTCTTGTAATCTAATTTTATACTGATTAATACCAGCTATAACATCAGCAACATTAGGTACAGCCATCTCAGCAGCTCCTGTTGGAGTTGGAGCTCTAAGATCAGCCACAAAGTCTATTATTGTATAGTCAATTTCATGCCCAACAGCAGATATAACTGGTGTATTTAAACTAAATATAAGACGCGCCAACTCTTCATTATTAAAGCAATTCATATCTTCAAAAGATCCACCGCCACGTCCTACTATTAAGACATCTAAGTTATAACTTTCTGCTTGACTAACTTTTTTAATAATATCTAAGTGAGCATTTTCACCTTGAACAAGTGCTGGAAAAAGATATGTCTCTGCATAAGGAAATCTTCTTCTAATAGTTGATATTATATCTTTTACAGCAGCGCCTGTTGGAGCAGTTACAATACCAATTTTCTCAGGAATTTTAGGTATCTGCTTTTTATATTTTTTATCAAATAACCCTTCTTTTGATAATTTTTCTTTTAGTTTTTCAAAAGCAATATAAAGGTTTCCTACTCCGTCTTCAATTAAATCTTCTACATAAATTTGATATGTTCCACCTTGTGGATAGACACTAATAGAACCCGTTACTAATACCTTCATTCCCTCAGTTGGAATAAAGTTTAATTTCGATGCATTACTTTTAAACATAATTGCTTTTATAATACTATTTTCATCTTTTATAGAAAAATAAAAATGACCTGTTGAATGCGCTTTAAAATTAGATATTTCTCCTTTAAGATAGACAGTTCTAAGATTACTATCAGACTCTATCTTATATTTTAAATATCTTGTTAAAGCAGTAACTGTTAAGTACTTGTCATTCATATTGGTCACCTACTTATTGTGGTATACTTTATCTAACACACCATTAATCATACGTCTAACTTCATCATCACTATAAAGTTTAGCAAGTTCAATTGCCTCATTAATACATACTATATCAGGTGTATTTGTATATAATAGTTCATATATACCAATTTCTAATATAGCTCTATCAGTATTACCTAATCTATCAATTGTCCATCCATCTAAATACTTATTAGCAATTTCATCGATTTCGTTTTGGTATGTTGTAACACCATAAACTATTTCTTTTACAAACTCATTATCTATCTCAATAACTTCATTAATAACATTTTCTAAGTTATAAGACATTTTGTTATTTTTATATATGTTTACTTGATAAAGAATAGTCATTATTTTTTTTCTAAGTTCACTTCTATTTAACTGTTCCATCAAAATCACCTTAATGTATTATAACACAATTTTAATATAAAAAAAAGAACTTTATACAGTCATAAGTTCTTTTTCTTTTTCTTTTGCTTTTTCATCAACAATTTTATTATATTTATTAATTAATTCTTGAACATCATCTTGAACAGCTTTAATATCATCTTCTGGCACTTCTAGTTTTTTAGCATCATTATTAGCATCTTGTCTAATATTACGTAGTGCAATTTTAGCTTCTTCAGCGATTTGTTTTGCTTGTTTAACATACTCTCTTCTTGTCTCTTCTGTTAAAGCTGGAATATTTAATATAACTACTTCTCCATTATTATTTGGAGTAAGTCCAATATTAGCTTCATATATAGCTTTTTCAATATCAGATATAATTGATCTATCAAATGGTTTAATTTGAAGCATTCTAGCTTCTGGTACAGAAATGTTAGCAAGTTGTTTTAATGGTGTTAAAACTCCATAGTAAGATACCATAACACTATCTAATATAGCTGGATTAGCTCTTCCTGCTCTAATATTTACTAATCTTTTTTCTAAATTACTTATTGTATTTTCCATCTTTTCTTCAGTTAAAATTAAAATATCGTCCATATAATCCTCCAATATATTTATACACTTAAATAATAACATATTTACAAAAAAAAGAAAATATATTTTCTATATTTTCTTATCCGTTTATTTGTTTAGCTACTTCTTCAGCAAAGTTTTCTTCTTTCTTTTCCATTCCTTCGCCTACTTCATAACGAATCATAGTATTAATAGATCCACCATTAGCTTTAACGAAGTCAGCAACTTTTTCTTTATTTTCTGCTTTAACAAAGATTTGATTTTCTAAGCAAACTTCTTCATAGTATTTGTTAACTTTACCAACTAAGATACCTTCGATTCTATCTTCTGGTTTACCTTCATTAATAAGTTGTTCTCTCATGATTTCTTTTTCTTTATCTAAAACTTCAGTTGGAACTTCACTTGATTTTGTATAGCTTGGTCTCATAGCTGCAGCATGCATAGCTACATCTTTAGCAACTTCAGTGTTTGCTCCATCAAGAACGATTAATACTGCAATTCTTCCACCCATATGGATGTATTCACCAAAGTTTTGTGATTCTTCTTTAGTTATTTTTGTAAATCTTCTAATAGATAATTTTTCACCAATTGTAGCTGTTTTAGAAACAACTAAGTCAGCGATTGTTCCATCTTCAACAGGACAAGCATTTAATTCATCTAATGTTTTAACATCATTAGAAATAATTGTTTTTAAGATTGTACTAACTAATTCTTGGAATTCAGCATTTTTTGCAACGAAGTCAGTTTCAGAGTTAACTTCAACAATTGCTGCATTATTTCCATCTATTAAGATAGAAGCTAATCCTTCAGCAGCAATTCTATCAGCTTTTTTAGCAGCTTTTGAAATTCCTTTTTCTCTTAACCAATCAATTGCTTCATCAATGTTTGCACCAGTTGCTTCTAATGCTTTTTTGCAATCCATCATTCCAGCACCAGTTTTTTCTCTTAATTCTTTTACTAAACTTGCACTTACCATATTTTATTCCTCCTAAAATTTAAAGATGATTTAAAATCATCTTTATATATAATTTATTTTAAAGCGTCGATTAATTCAGCTTTTTTCATTGTTGAGTAACCTTTAACTTCTTTAGCTTTAGCTAAGTCTCTTAGTTCTGCAACAGTTAATTTAGTTAAATCTTGGGCTTTTTCTTCTTTTTTAGTAGTTTTTTCTACTTTTTCAACTTTTTCAGTTTTTGTTTCTTTAACTGTTTCTTTTACTTCAGCTTTTTTAAAGTTTGGTTTTGAATCTCTTTTATTAGATGGTTTTCTATCAAAGTTTCTTTTTGGTTCTCTTTTCTTAACTGTTTCTAATACTTTATCCATGATGTTTTCATCGTTTTTATCGTCTTCTTTAACATAATCAACTATTTTACCACCATTAGCTTCTACGATTGCATTAGCCATAACACCTGTAATTAGTTTTACAGCACGAATAGCATCATCGTTAGCTGGAATAACATAGTCAACCATATCTGGATCACAGTTAGTATCTACAATACCAAATACTGGAATATGAAGTCTTCTAGCTTCTCTTATAGCGATTTCTTCTTTTGAAGGATCAACTATAAATAAAGCTTGTGGAAGTTTATTCATTTCACGAATACCACATAATAATTTGTTTAATTTTTCATATTCTTTTTTAAGACCAATAACTTCTTTTTTAGGTAATCTATCAAAAGTACCATCTTTTTCCATCTTTTCGATTTCTTCTAATTTTCTAACTCTTTTTCTAATAGTTCTGAAGTTAGTTAATGTACCACCTAACCATCTTTCAGATACATAGTAAGAATTTGAACGGATAGCTTCTTCTTTAATTGCTTCACTAGCTTGTTTTCTAGTTCCTACAAATAAAACTTTTCCTCCGTTTGCAGCTATTTCTTTTAATGCTGCGTAAGCTTCTTCTATCTTTTTAGCTGTTTTTTGTAAATCTATGATATAAATTTCATCACGAGCTGTAAAGATATATTCTTTCATTTTTGGGTTCCATCTTTTAGTTTGATGACCAAAGTGAACACCAGATTCTAATAAATAACTCATTGACACTACTGCCATATTCTCATCTCCTTTTGTTAATTCTTCCATTATTTCTAACTTACATCACCTAATATAAGGCACTAGACATAAGAATTCATAATGTGTTTATTTGAAAAAGCCATAAGTATTATAACATAATTATATGTAAATATACAAGAAAAAAAAGAATATTTAATATTCTTTTTCATCATAATCCAAACTATCAATCTCAACATGATTAATTGAATCAAATCTCTTAGTAATTTTTTCACTTGTTGTATGAAGTTCTTTAACATCTTTACCAACTGTTTCAATTGATCTTGATAACTTATCCCATCTATCCTTATAACGTTTAAATTCAACGTCTAAAAGCTTTAATTCATTATGAATTACTTTTGTATATTTATCTCGTTCAATGTTCATAAGTATTACTTGAATTGTAGTTAAAGTAGATATTAAAGTTGTTGGACTAGTTAGCCATACACGTTTTTTATAAGCATATTCTATTAAATCAGTATGATATGCATTAATCTCAGCAAATATAGCCTCAGCTGGTAAGAATAAAATTGCTTGATCAGCAGTCACACCTGGTATTATATATTTTGAGGCTATTGCATCTATATGTTTTTTAACATCATTTTTAAATAGTTTAGTTGCTTCTACTCTTGTCGCATTAGATAGTGTTCTATCAACCATTTTAGTATAGTTTTCAAGTGGGAATTTAGAATCTATTCCAATTAAACCAAGTGGTTCTGGAGCAAACAATGCACAGTCTACAATTGTACCATTTTCAAGAGAATATTGAAGTTGATATATTGTTTTGTTATTCTCTCCAAACACATTTTCCATAATGTTTTTAAGGTTAACTTCTCCATATATACCACGTGTTTTTTTATCAGTTAAAACACTTTGAAGCGATACTATATCACTAGATAATGTATCTATTTTCTTTTGAGCTTCATCTATTTTAGATAAACGTTCTAAAACATTAGTAAATGTTTTATTAGTCTTTTCAAAGTTTTCATCAAGTCGCTCATTAACTGCATCATTAATATGTCTAAGTCTATTTTCTAACTGTTCATTAAGTTTTATAAAGTCTTCATTTAAAGATCTAGTTAAATCATTTCTAAAGTCTCCAAATTCTCTTACTATATTAGTTTCTAATCTTCCCATTTTTTCTATTGTATCACTATTAGTTCCTTTAAATAAAATTATAAGTAAGATTATTAAATTGACAGCTAAAAGCATAATTATTATATATTCCATAAATCCTCCTATAAATTAAATTTCTTTGTTACTATTTTACTCATTATAAAAAGTACTACTATTAAACTAAGCATTTCAATCATTAATTTTATATTTGTTATGTTAATTATTATATTAGATCCTACATAACTCCAAAAAAATACAATAAATGCTTTTGAAAATATAAGTGCAAATAAATATTTTTTATATCTCATCTTAGATAATCCAGCAGCTATATTAATTGAAAATGCTGGGGTAAATGGCATAGCTAGTATTAAAAATAAATTACTAAATGATATTTTATCAATTTTATTTATAAAAGATAATATTTTTCCTTCGCCTTTTATTTTTTTTCTTGCAATTTTTCTTAGCTTTCTACATAGAAAAAAACTAACACTACAACCTATTATAGTAGCTATCCAAGAGATGAAAAATCCTATAACACTTCCAAATGCTATTGTGTTAATTGCAATGAATACAGATAGCGGTAGTGCTGGAATAATTGATTCTAAGGATATTACAAACATACCAACAAATATACTTAAAAATATATTATTATTACTTACGAAGTCTTGTATAAATGTTACTACTTGACCCATAAATGCTTCCATATCATCACCTACTATTAATTATAATACATTTTAATTCTTTTTAAAAGAAAAAAGTATATCATTATTGATATACGAACAAATATTTGCTATGATATTTACAGGAACATTTGATAAGTTGGGTGGAGCCAAACTTCGAAACGAAGGGAGGTGATATAATGAACAAGAAAGATTTTTTAATCGGAGTATTACTCATTATTATCATTCTTCTTTTATTATTACTATTTATAGTTTTAATATAAAAGAAATCCACCTAACTATGCACTAGTTTAGGTGGACACCAAATTTATTTGGCAACACTCAACACAGCATTATTAAGTGTTCCTCTTTTTTATTATATGAATAAAAATTCATCTATATACATAATAACACATAAGACTCATTTTTACAACTAATTATTTTAAATAATCTTTTTAGATAAAAGTAATTCTTTATATTCAGTTACTGTTTTCTTATATATATTATTATAATTATAATCTATTTTTTTTAAGTATTTCTTTAAATCTTTTTTAAAAGCTTCATCATTATCAGTAAAAGCAAGTTCTTTAATAAGTGGTATTGTTCCAAGTAACTCACTTCTTTTATTACCATCTTTCATAAAGTCTTCTATTTTTGTGTTTACTATATCATTATATGTCTTTTTATTTATATCATTTTTAAGATATTCTTCTTTAGTTGTTCTTTCTATATTTTGTGGCATATACATTTTATAATATAGTTTTTTATCTATTTTAGAAAGTAATGATGGATCATATACAAAACAATCATCTTCTATCCAACCATGTCTACTATTATTCTTACCATATCTATATTCTAAGTCTTTATTATCTGCTCTTACTAATTTAACATTATCTAATGCATAAAACATGTATAGACTTCTATCAAAGCATTTGCCCTCTTTATCATTTGGTTTTAAATACTTGATATGCATAGATACTGGTATAGTATTAATATATGTATTACTCATTTTTTCATAGAATTCATTATCAAAAGGGATTATTTTATGTTCTTCTAAACCCTTTTTATATAATGTGTAAAGTCTATTAAAATAAGCATCTTTAAGTAAGTCCTTTAACATATTAATCCCCCTTTATGAGGATATATAATAGCACAAGTCTATAAATAAATCAAGCTACAAAAAAAGGCAATTTTTGCCTTTAATATTTTATACAGAATAGTACAGCAGTATTAGTAGGATGAGCTGTATATCTAAAACCCGAATAATATGTATTTTTATCAGTTGCATAATTCCAAACATTTCCTACTGATTGATTCGTTATAGCATCGTATCCAACTGTACCAATTGTATTTGCTAAAGGTGATGGATTATTTTTGTTCCCATCACTTCGAACAGCCCAATGTTCTGTGGCATTTTGATGCTTTCCAACTGCTACTCCATTACCTTGATTAGCATGACTATTAGTACCAGTCCCTCTTAAGAACTCACCTCTTAAGTCTGGTACATTAAATGTTGTTGATCCATCACCTGCACCATATGTAGTTCCAATTTTTTCAAATAAAGCTGCATACTCTTCTCTTGATACTGCTTGTCCTTCACATTTTAAATATCCATCAGGTACATTAGCTGTTGAATAAGATATAATTGTACCTACTGGATTTATTCCTTTTTTTAACTCTTTATTTTCATTTTCTAAATTAGCAAGTTTTGTCTCAATTTGAGTTATTTTTTGAGTTAATTCTTGATTAGATAACTCTGTTATTGTTGCTTCATTACCTAGATATACAATAGATCCTCCAGCTGGTATATTACATGTCTTATTGTTACTTACAGATACTACATTCTCACTATAATTTTTATAAGCAGAGCGAGAGCCATCTGTTACACATATTACACTTCTACCTTTTGTATCTACTATAACTGTTCCAGCTTTTATTGATCCTTTATACTTAAGTAACTTATCTGTATCAGTACTTGATATTTTATTATTAGCTATATCAAATCTAACAGTCTCTTCATTATTATATTGTGCATTATATAGTCTTGTTGCATCAATTAGATTCTCAGCACTTACTTTAAGTGCATTTAGTTTTGTTTTATTTACTACACCTGTAATTATTGGAATTGATACAAGTGATATTATAGCTATTACTACAATGCTTGCTAAAAGTTCTATTAGAGTAAATCCTCTTTTCATATTATCCCTACCTTCTTTATATATTTTACCATTTATAAATAGTTTAAGCAACAAAAAAAAGGAACATATTGTTCCTTAATTTCTTAAATGGTGTCCCCTACAAGATTCGAACTTGTGACCGCTCGCTTAGAAGGCGAGTGCTCTATCCAGCTGAGCTAAGAGGACGACTTGTTCAAATGAACAAATCAATTATATACCATATTTTTAAATATTTCAAGTACTTTTGATAACACTTTTATAAATTTCTTCATTATTTACGTTAAATAAGACTTCTTTTACACTATAATTAGCGTCAACTGATAAACTTATTGTATATATTACCTCTTCTAATATACTTTTAGTTCCAAGATCATTAAATATATATTGATTAAATACAAGCATCATAGCATCATCATTTAAATCGGATGATAAAAGAACTGTATTACTATTTAAATAGCTCATTAAATTAGTATTAGATATATTAGATGAAGATAATTCATCGACAATTATTTTTATCTTATCTCTCTTATCATTAAGATATTTAGTTACAGGTACATAATAAGTATCATCATTATATTTAGATGCATAATAAATAGTTACTTTATCAATATCCTTATATGACTTAATATCATATTCTTTATTAATACCATATGATTTATCTAGAGTTGATGGAAGAGTTATTCCCGTTTTAGGAAGTTTAGTTAAAATATCACCATCTACATAAATAATTACTTTATCAACTCCTTCTATACTAGTTAAAGTATACACTATTGCTTCAATCATTTTTTCTTCATAATCTATCTTTATATCTAAAAGTTCACTAGAAAAGTCAATTTTAATTAAATTATTTTCAAATTTTATACTGTTTATTTTTGTCTCACTAGATATAATAGATTTAAAACCATTTGGTATATTTTCTTCATTTTCTCCATCTTTTATTAAAGCATTTATAAGTTCTTTAGCCTTTGCTTCTATTTTTCTATTATATGTTCTTATCTTAGTACGTGCGACATAGTTATTTTGATCAAGTAGATATATAACACTTTTATCTTTAGTATCTATATAATTTAATTCTGTTTTAAATATAAACTCTTTATTTGGCGTTAAATATATTAAAAAGATACTAAATAAAAAAGCAACTGCGATTACAAATCTTTTAAATATATAATTTTTAAGCATAGTATCACCTAATTAACAATATTAAAAAAAGATGCATAATATGCATCTAAATTGATATTTCACCAAGTTTTAAAAGTTCTATTACAGCACTTGCTCTACCTTTAACGCCTAATTTTTGCATAGCATTTGATATATGGTTTCTAACTGTTTTTTCACTTATATTTAAACTCTTAGCAATATCAATTGTTGTTTTATTTTGAATTAATAATTCAAAAACTTCCTTTTCTCTTTTAGTTAATATTTTACTCACAAAAAATCCCTCCTGGGTGCTTACTTTATAATATGCAAGTAGGATATTTTTGCGAATACATTTACCTATTTATATTCAACAGTTATATATTTTTTAGTGTCATAGTCTTTTTGTATAAAACGCATTATTTTATTAGCCGTTTTAGTATCTAATTTATCAGTTGCGACTATTACTTTTATTTTATCTCCATCTATTTTAGTAAATGTATCATATTTGAATTCTTCTTTTACTTTTTTACTAATATTTTCTTCTTCTGATGTATTAATATCAAGTGACTTCATTTTATCAAATGCTTCATTCTTTTTATCAATAGATGAGTTAGAATCTGTTAGTATTTTTTTTAAATCTTCTTTTTCTTTGTCAGTTGCTTCTTTATCCTCTACTTTTAAAGTTTCAATAACGCTTGCTTCTTTTATATCAATATTAGTAGAATCAGAATCATTGAATGTAGTTTTCAAATTAGATAAAAGTAACTCTTTAGGCATTGTTATATAATATACACTTAAAACTAAAATCAAACTAAATAAAGTTAAAAACCAAATGTTTTTCTTATTTATCATTTTATCTCCTCCTGAGTATCTCTATCTAATTATATTAAGTGTATTATAAAATAGAACAAAAAAAGAACATTATTGTTCTTTTAATTTAGATAATTCTTGAGTTGTTAATGATGTAGCTTTAGATATATCTTCTAGACTCATACCCATATTAAGTAAGTTCTTTGCAATTTCAATCTTACCTTCTTTAATACCTTCTTTAATGCCTTCTTTTTTACCTTCTTTAAGTCCTTCTTCTCTTGCTTCTCTTTTTATAGAGTTTTTAATCATTCTTTGATCATCTTCTTCTGATATAGACCATCTAAATATTGGATCTTTATTAATTCTATCTAGCTCTTCCATATATTTATTCACCACCTTATTTTCTTTTGATAATTCTAAAAGGTTATCTCTTTCTTCC
>JAGAYJ010000015.1 GCA_017940575.1 Bacilli bacterium
GTAAGATAATAATAAGGGGAGAAAACCTATGAAAAAAGGATTCACACTAGTAGAAATGCTTGTTATACTTATCTTTTTATCAGTTATAGCCTTAATGGCTATTCCAAATATAACAAACATGATAAAAAAAGGAACGGATGATAAATATAACGTATTTTTAAACGATGTTTTTTTAGCCACGGAAGCTTATTTACAAAAACATGCCGATGATTATCCAAATTTAAATGTTGAAGGATTGAATACTTATATTTATATGAGTGATTTAGTTGATGAAAAATATATTAGTACTAGTTTAGTTAATCCTAAATATTGTATTGATGATGAATGTACATCTAAAGCAATAGCTGTATGTTCAAATGATAATTGTATAGTAGATGATTATACAATTATCGTAACAAAAGATGAAGACGGAAAATATAAATATGAACTTGTAAACGGTATTGCAGACGAATGAATTTATACACCTAATGAGGTTGTTTTTGATGAAGGATATACAGGGGAAGCAAAAACTTTTACACCGAAATGTAGTGGCAGATATAAAATAGAAGCTTGGGGTGCACAAGGTGGTAATGGTTCTATTGAACAACATAGTATTAGTGTAGAAGGTGGATATGGTGCTTATGCTATAGGAACAATAGAATTAACAAAGAATAAAGATTTATATGTAGTTATTGGTGGTCAAGGAGTAGAAGGAACAATGGATGGTGCCTCAACAAGATATGCTGGAGGTTATAATGGCGGTGGGTATGGATATGAAAAGAATGCTAGCGTTGTAACATCTGGTGGTGGTGGAGCAACACATATTTCACTTAAGACTGGTCTTCTTTCTACTTTATCAAATGATTTAGATTCAATTTTAATTGCAGCTGCCGGTGGAAGTGGTGGTTATGCATATTATAGCTCAACTAAAACTGATACATTTTGGAATGGAAATAGTGGCGGTGGAGTTATAGGCGGATATAGTTTTGATAAAACTAAAGCTGCAACTCAGACAACGGGTTATAGTTTTGGTCAAGCAAGTGATACAGAAGACACTTATTTAACTACATCAAATCACTCTGGTGGTGGTGGAGGACTATATGGTGGCTTTTCTTCTTGGGGTGAAAAAGGCTCAGGCGGTGGTTCTTCTTATATAGGTAATGACTTATTATTTGATAAAAAAGTATATTGTTATCAATGTGAAGAATCAAATGAATCAAACACCAAAACAATAGCAACAACTGAAAAATCTACTGATGCGATAAAAAACTATGTTAAAATTGGTTCTGGTCACGCAAGAATAACTTATTTAGGTATTTAGGAACATTGTTTAATGTTCCTTTTTTAAATGAACTTTGTTTACAATCATCTATAAAAATGATAAAATTTAATATAGAAAATAAAAGGTGATATTATGAAACGTGGATTTACTATGATAGAATTACTTGCAGTATTTACTTTACTTGGAATACTCTTACTTGTAACACTTCCTCAAATAACTTCATTGTTAAAAAAAGGAAATGTTGAATCTTATGAAGACTTTAAAAAAAATATTTATATAGCAACCGAGGCATATATTGTTGATAAAAACATTGAAGTATTAAACGGATCATCAGTAAATGTATATTTAAAAGATATAGTAAATGAAGGTTATTTAAAAAGCACATTAGTTAATCCAAACACAAATAAAACAATTAGTAAAATGACTGATGCTAGAATTCTTGTTAAAAGGAATAATGAGGGTATATTATCATACGAACTATTTGAATCATAGGTGATTATATGAAAACAATAAGAGATTTTGACTTAAATAATAAAAAAGTAATAATTAGAGTAGATTTTAATGTTCCAATGAAAGATGGAATAATTCTTGATGACAATAGAATTAGATCTAGTTTAAAAACTATAAAGTATGCAATAGATAATAATGCTAAAGTAATACTTATGTCTCATTTAGGACGTATTAAAACGAGTGAAGATAAAGTAAATAACTCACTTAAAGAAGTAAGTGTTAGATTAAGTGAATTATTAAATAAAGACGTATTATTTATACCTGAAACAAGAGGCAAATTGCTTGAAAATACAATTAACAATATGAACCCTAAAGATGTTGTGTTAATTGAAAATACAAGATATGAGGATCTGAACGATAAAGCAGAAAGTTCTAACAATGAAACACTTGGTAAATATTGGGCTTCTTTAGGAGATATATTTATTAATGACGCTTTTGCAACCTCACATAGATCTCATGCATCTAATGTTGGAATTTCTAAATACCTTCCTAGCGGGATTGGCTTTTTAATTGAAAAAGAGCTTAAAGCACTTGATCTAAATAATGCTAAAAGACCTCTTACAATAATACTAGGTGGGTCTAAAGTATCTGATAAAATCGGACTTATTAATAATTTAGCACTTAAGGCTGATAATATCTTAATTGGTGGAGGAATGGCTTATACATTTATAAAAGCAAGTGGCATAGATGTTGGTTCATCTTTATTAGATAAAGAGAATATTGCTTTTGCTAAAGAAATGCTAGAGAAATACAAAGATAAAATAGTATTACCAATTGACTCTGTTAATCGTGATTCAAATGGTTTAATTAGAACATGTTTTATAAATGAAATTAGAAGTGATGAAACTGGACTTGATATTGGAATTCAAACAATTAAATTATTTAAAAATTATTTGCTTGATAGTAAAACAATTATATGGAATGGTCCTGTTGGGATGTTTGAAGAATCTCCATTTGATAATGGTACAAAAGAATTATGTAATATTTTAAAAAATATTGATGCTGTTAAAATAGCAGGTGGTGGAGATACGGCATCTGCAGTTATTAATTTAGGTTATAAAAATGTATTTACACATATTTCTACAGGTGGAGGAGCATCATTAGAACTTTTAGAAGGAAAAAAATTACCAGGAGTTATATATGAAAAAGAAAATAATTAGTTTTATGCTTATATTACTAGCTGCTATTTTAGTCTTATATTTTTCACTTAAAGATGATTATAATACAATAATAAATACAATTTTAAATATAAATAAAATATATTTAATTGTTGCTTTTATACTCTTGTTTTTATATTATTTTTTAAGATCACTTTGCATATATATAATATCAAAAAATTTTAAAAGTGATTATAAAATGAAAAATGCTATTAGAATGGTTTTAGAGACAAATTTTTTTCACGCAATAACACCATTCGCAACAGGTGGTCAACCATATGAAGTATATTCACTAAATAAATCAGGTATAAAAGTAGCTGATGCTATATCTATTTCTGTTGGAAATTTTATTACTTATCAAGTCGCACTTGTATCTTTAGGCTTAATTGCTATTATATCAAATATGTTATTTAAAATTATAGAAGCAAGTTTACTTAAAGGATTAATTATACTTGGATTTATAATAAACTTTTTAGTTATTGTATTTTTACTTTGGATATCTATTTCAAAGAAGACTGATAAAAATATATTATATGTGTTAATTGATATATTAGGAAAATTAAAACTCATAAAAAATCCACAACAGAAAAAAGAAAAATTAAAAGTATATTTAACAGATTTTAATAAAGGATCTGAATTATTATTTAAAAATAAACAAAAAATGTTATTACTTATAATTTATCATTTAGTTTCATTACTACTATTATATTTAATACCATATGCTTTATTTATGGGCGTTGGTATAAATGTAAAAATAGTTGATGTTGTAGTTATTATGTCATATGTTATGTTGATTGGTTCGTTTGTACCTATTCCAGGAGGAACTGGTGGACTTGAATATGGCTTTGTTATATTCTTTACTAAATACATAGTATCTAGTAAAGTAAATGCTATGATGCTTGTTTGGAGATTTATCACATATTATTTTGGTCTTATATTAGGGTCAATTGTTCTTAATATAAAAAAGGAGAGTAAAGAATGAGAATTGGAATATTTACAGATACTTATCCACCATATATAAATGGTGTATCAACAAGTATTAAAATGATGGAAAAAGCACTTAGACAAAAAGGACACCAAGTATTTGTTGTTACAGTTAATCCTGATAATATGAAGTATAAATATGAAGAAAACGGAAGAGTAATTAGAATTCCTGGTATTCCAACAGGAATATATGATTATAGACTTACAGGTATATATCCAGTTAGAGTATTAAATAAAATAAAAAAGTGGAATCTAGATGTAATACATTCTCATACAGAGTTTGGTGTTGGAACATTCGCAAGAATTGTAGCTAAACAATATAATATACCATTAGTTCACACTTATCACACTATGTATGAAGATTATACGCATTATATAACTCATGGCTATTTTGATAAATCAAGTAAAAAATTAACAGAATATTTTACTAAATTTTATTGTGATAAGACAGCAACAGAACTAATTGTTCCAAGTCAAAAAACCTATGCGTTATTTAAAGACAAATATAAAGTAGATAGAAATGTTCATATAGTACCAACAGGTATTGATGTAGAAAGATTCTATCTTGAAAAGTTAGATCCAAATAAGATTAAAAGTATAAAAAAAGAATTAGGCCTTAAAGGTGAAAAAGTAATACTTTATATTGGACGATTAGCAGAAGAAAAGAATGTGGAACTTTTAATTGAAAGCCAAGCTTATTTTTCTAAAAAATATAATACAAAGTTACTTATAGTTGGTAGTGGACCTGATTTAGATAAATATAAGAGTATGGCTCATAAGTTAAAAATTGATGATTCAGTTATCTTTACAGGAGCTGTTCCTTGGGAAAATATTCCATATTATTATGCACAAGCGAGTATTTTCGCAACTGCATCAACTTCAGAAACACAAGGTTTAACTGTAATAGAGGCAATGGCATCAGGACTTCCTGTTGTAGCAGCACAAGACAAAGCATTTGAAGGTGTTGTTGTAGATGAATTAAACGGTAAGTTCTTTAAAACAAAAAGAGAATATAAAAAAGTATTAGAAGAATTACTTCAATCAAAAGAAAAATTACATTTTATGAGTAAACAAGCTAGAATTACAGCAGATTCACATTCACTTAAATACTATGCTGAACAAATACTATATGTATATAAAGCAGCTATTAAAACTAAGGAAAAAAAATCATTGCGAAATAGATTTTTAAGTATTTTTAAAAATCGACAAAATTAGATATTTTTCATTCTTTAAAAATAGTTTTAGTTAGAGTATAATCAATATAGAAATGCAGTACTACTTTAGAAAGGATGACACAAATTGAAAACTATAAAAGTACTTATGATAGACGACAATGTTAGTTTAATTAACATGGTTAAGGAGTATTTCAAAGGTAGTAATGATATATGTATTGAGTTTGAAGCTTATAATGGATTAGAAGGCATAAAGATGATTGAAGATAAAGCAAATTTATATGATGTTATTTTACTTGATCTAATTATGCCTAAAAAAGATGGTATTTATGTACTAGAGGAAATGAAAAAAAGAGGTATTGATAAAAAAGTTATTGTTCAAACAAGTTACAACGCAGCTGATGTTATAAGACAAGTATCTGAATTTGGTGTTAATTATTTTATATTAAAGCCATATGAACTAGTTGACTTAGAAAATAGAATCATATCATTATTTGATGAAAAGAAGAATAAGAGTCTTGATATGAATTATAATAACTTACAAATATCTATAACAAAAGTGTTACACGAACTTGGTATACCATCTCATATAAAAGGATATCAATATATTAGAGAAGGAATCTCTATTGTATATAATAATCCTGAAAAAATAGGTGGAATTACTAAAGAATTATATCCTGAACTTGCTAATAAGTTTGATACTACTGTATCAAGAGTCGAACGTGCTATAAGGCATGCAATAGAAGTAAGTTGGAATAGAGGAGATTGGGATTTAATGGAAGAGATATTTGGTCATAGCGTAGATATTGATAAAGCAAAACCAACTAACTCAGAATTCATTGTAACAGTTGCTGATAAATTAAAATTAGAAAGAAATAAAATTGGAGTATAACTAACTTAAAAGTTAGTTTTTTTGTTGCTTAAACTATTTACAAATGGTAAAATATATAAAGAAGGTAGGGACAATATGAAAAGAGGATTTACACTTATAGAGTTATTAGCTAGTATAGTAGTAATAGCTATAATATCACTTGTATCAATTCCAATAATTACAGGTGTAGTAAATAAAACAAAATTAAATGCACTTAAAGTAAGTGCTGAGAATTTAATTGATGCAACAAGACTATATAATGCACAGTATAATAATGAAGAGACTGTTAGATTTGATATAGCTAATAATAAAATATCAAGTAGTGATACAACTAATTTATTAAAATATAAAGGTTCAATTAAAGCTGGAACAGTTATAGTAGATACAAAAGGTAGAAGTGTAATATGTGTAACTGATGGATCTCGCTCTGCTTATAAAAATTATAGTGAGAATGTAGTATCTGTAAGCAATAATAAAACATGTAATATACCAGCAGGAGGATCAATTGTATACTTAGGAAATGAAGCAACAATTACTGAACTAACTAACCAAGAATTAACTCAACAATTACAACAATTGCAAAATAAAATTGCTGAGCTAGAAAATAACAAATCACACGTAGGCATGATTATTGAATCAACAACATTAAATACTGAGGAAAAAGTTAAAGCTATTTATGGCGGTCAATCATGGAGTAAGATTGAAGGAAGATTTTTACTTGGAGAAAGTTCTAATTATGAAATTAATTCAACTGGTGGTGAGGCAACTCATACTTTAACAGTTGCTGAAATGCCAAGTCATTCACATAATGTTGCTATTGATGGTAATAAAGATTATCCTATAGTTGTTCATAGTAATGGTTCAAATATGTCAGGATATCATATTAATACAGGGTCAAAAGTAACAGGTAATTACTTTGCAATGAAAACTCTTAGTGCTGGCAGTTCACAAGCTCACAATAATATGCCACCATATAAAGTAGTTTATATTTGGGAGAGAACAGCTTAATGCTGTTTTTTTGTGAAATTTTTAGAAAGCAATTTAAAAATAAAATTATATATGTTATAATTTTATAGTAGGTGATGAAAATGACAGTAACAAGTATTGTAGAATTTATTACAAAGACGTTAGATGTATTATTAGTATGGTTAGTTTTATACTATATACTAAAGAATTTAAGAAGAAATGTTAAAATGGTTTTATTATTTAAAGGAGTAATAATTATAGTTGCTCTTAAAATAATAAGTGTATGGTTTAATCTAGTTACAGTTGGATATTTACTTGACTATGTATTTACATGGGCACCTTTAGCTATAATAGTAATATTCCAACCAGAAATTAGAAATATCTTAGAGCACTTAGGAAGAAGCCAACTATTAGGCCGCCATAAACTTCTTACAGTAGATGAAAGAGAAAAAGTTGTTTATGAGATAGTAAATGCTATGGAAGCTCTTAAAAAAGATAGAATCGGGGCTTTAATGGTAATTGAAAGGGATAATAGTTTAACAGAATATATTGAAAAATCAAAAAAAATATATGCAGATATTTCAAGTGATTTATTAGTCACTATATTCTTTCCAAATAACCCTCTTCATGATGGTGGAGTAATTATTCAAGGTGATAAGATTACAAGTGCTGGAGCTGTTTTCCCAACAAGTGATAGTTTAAAAATATCTAAACGTTTAGGTACTCGTCATAGAGCAGCTCTTGGTATATCTGAAACAGGTGACTGTATAGCTCTTGTTGTATCAGAGGAAACTGGTAGACTATCAATTGCTATGAATGGTGAGTTAAACTATAACTTGACACTAGATGAAGTTAAAATGATTTTACTTGAAGAGTTAAGACCTAAAAACTCAGGTATAATTGAAGAAGAGGAGGAAAACGATGAAGAAGTTAGTGAATAATATATTCTTACCAATAATTCATTTTATTGACAAAAGAATCGTTACTCCTATAACAAAATTATTTGTGAATATATCATCTAAATATGGAGATTCAGGAAAAAAATTTGAAAAAATACTTGCTAAACCTAACACATTACTTTTCTTATCATTGTTCTTAGCAATCATTATATTTATAGTAATAGATCAAAGAATAATATCTTTTACAGATAATACTGCTGAAGTATTAAAAGATAGAAAAATTAAAGTTATTTATAATGAAGAAAAATATGTTGTTGAAGGACTTCCTGAGAAAGTGGATATTACATTAATTGGAAGTAAAACAGATTTATATATTGCTAAACAATCAGCAAGTGACTATGTTACGGTTGATTTAAGTGGACTTAAACCAGGAACACATAAAGTAAATGTTGAATATAATCAAAATAATTCTTCAATTGATTATGCTGTTAACCCATCAACGATAACAGTTATAATTCACGAAAAAGTATCTGAAACTAGAACATTATCTGTTGATTTATTAAATAAAGATAGTTTGGATTCTAAATTAGTTGTTGATAAAACAGATTATGATACTGATAAAATAGTTGTTAAAGGATCAGAATCACAACTTAAAAAAGTAGTTGCTGTAAAAGCATTGGTTGATTTAACAAATATTCCAGAACAAGTTGCAGGAACATATGAATTAAGTGGTATTCCACTTAAAGCATATGATACAGATGGAGAAGTTGTTGATGTTGAAATTGTACCAAATACAATTGACGTTGATGTAACTTTAGCATCTCCTTCTAAGGAAGTACCAATCAAGGTTATTCCAAAAGGTGAAGTGGCATCAAGTTATGCAATCAGCTCAATTTCATCAAGTGAAACTAAATTAACTGTTTATGGTAATAGTGATGCACTTGCTAATTTAAACTTTGTACCAGTATATATTGATGTAAATGGATTAAAGGAAAATAAGACATATAAAGTTGAAATTGAAAAACCAGTAGGTATTAAATCACTTTCAATAAATAATATAACAGTTTCTGTTAGTTTAGGTAGTGTATCTACTAAAAAGGTTGATGATGTTAGTATTGAACCTATTAACTTATCAAGTGAATACACAGTTCAAGGTATGAGCGAAAGTGCTACTAAAGTATCAGTTACTTTAAGAGGAGATCAAAATGTAATAAATAGTATTACTGCTGACGATATAACTGCTTATATTGATCTAGATGGTTATACAGAAGGTGAATATGAAGTAGAAGTTAAAGTTGAAGGAACTGATAATAAAGTTCAATATACTTCAATGACTAAAAAAGTAAAAGTAAAAATATCAAAAAAATAAGGTAGATTAATCTACCTTTTTATATTTTTCTATGATATAATTAAGTTAATAATAGGGGAAGTGAAATGTGATGAAAAAACTAAAATACCTTTTATTCCTACTTTTTTTGTTATCACCACTAGGCATTAATGCAGAAGAAGTAGAATATACTTTGTTTGATTCCAATATAATAGTTAATCAAGATAGAACAATTGATGTAAATGAAAATTATAAAATATATTTTAGTAAAAATACAGATAAAATAACTAGAAAAGTAGAAATGAATCAAACTGTTGTAAGACCTAATAATTCAAAAGTTTCATTATCAACTAATATAAAAGATATTGATGCATCAGTTCCTTTTACAACTAAAAGAGTACAAAATAAAGAAAATATATCTTTAACTGTGAAAGGCATACAAGATTCTATAGACGATTTTAATATATCTTATAAATATAATATGGGTTTAGACACTTTAAAAAATGGTGATGAATTTTATTATAAAGTAATTAACGATGTAGATGCACCTATTTCTAATTTAACATTTAGAATTGAATTTCCAAGTACAATTGATGAGAATGATATATATTTTGCTATTGATGATAAATATAATTTGAGTGAAGATGATATAACTTATCAAGTAAATGGTAATATTATCACAGGATCTCTTAATATATTATTATCAAATAATCAAACATTCTCTGTTTATGTGAAATTATCAAGTAATTACTTTGTTGGAGCTACTGATAATTTTAATTATCTTAATTATTTATTAATAATGATTCCTTTTATAGGAACTGTTATATTAATAGTTTTATTTATGAAATATGGAAAAGGAATTAAACTTAAAATTAAAAGAACAGATTCCATATATAATGGTTTTGATTCGGCAGAATTGGGCTATTTATACAAGGGAAAACTAGAGGAAATGGATTTAACTTCAGTAATTCTTTATCTAGCAACTAAAGGTTATTTAAAAATAGTTGAACATGATGATGGATATAAACTTGGAAAAGATAATTCATTCCATTTTGTTAAACTAAAAGATTATGATAAAAATAATGCAGCTCAGGAAATATTATTTAATGAATTATTTAGAAATAGAGAAAGAACAGAATTAAAAGATATAGCGTATCATTTCGCAGATACCTTTAAAGAAGCTTCAAGTATGCTTAATAATGAAGATAATCATAAAAAGATATTCTTTACAGGCTTAAAGAAAGTAAAGATTTTATCAATAATTCTTATAGTTCTATCATTGATAGTAAATAATTTTAGATCAATCTATTTATTTACAAATTCATATCTTTTAATAGTTCCAATAATATTAATGATGCTATTTGGTCTATATATTGTATTTATATCAAATACAAATGGTATTTTAAAAATACTTATTGCTACTATATTTTTAGGAGCATCGCTATATATTGGAATATCACCAATAATTATTCAAATGCATTTCTTAATTATATATATAATTAATTCATTATTGATTACAATTATGTGTATTTTATATACTAGACTTTCTGATAGAACAAAATTTGGTTCAATTGTGTTAGGAGAGACATATGGATTAAAATACTACTTAGAAACAGTTACTAAATCAGAACTTGAACAAAAAATAAGCGAGAATAGTGATTTTTATTATGATATGATTCCATATGCATGTGTTCTAGATAGTTTAGAAATATGGATAAAAAAAGGTAAAGATATAGTAAATGAACCTCCTAGTTGGTATATACCATCTAGTGAATTCTCACTTTCTAATTTTGAAAAATTTATTAAAAATGTTTTATATACAACCGCACTTGTTATGATGAAACAAGTATATTCTGAAAGTGAACTAGTAACTTATTCTAATGATAAAGTTAAAACCAATTTGAATGATTAAACATATCTAATATAGATATGTTTTTTTATGAGATGCTTGTAGCTAATTAATTACAGTATACTTGACAAATTGTCCCGGGGGGGGGGTATACTTAAACTAGATAAAAATAGAAAGTAGGAAATATATGAAAAAGTTATTATTTAGTTTAGTAGTACTAATGTTATTTACAGGTTGTGGAACAAAGAAAGAAGAGACAAAAAAACAAGGAATAATAGGTTCTTGGACAACTAAATATGAATTAAGTGTAATTGGTGAGGTAAGTGAGAGTTATGTATTTAAAGAAAAAGGTAAATGCGTAAGAATTTTAAATGCAGGTAGTGATATAGTAGATGAATGTACATATGAGATAAAAGATAATGAAATTAGAATAATTTGGGATAATAAAATAGATAAAGAATCATTTAGTAAATATGTAGAGATAACAGATAATAAAATCTTAATTGGAGAACATACATTTGAGAGGGAAGAAAAATGAAAAGAGGATTTACACTAATAGAGTTATTATCTGTTATAGTAGTACTTGCTGTAATTGCTATTATAGCTGTACCAACTATTACAGGAGTAGTAAATAAAGCAAGATTAAATGCTTTAAAGGATAGTGCATATGGACTAATTGATGCAACAAATCTATATTATGCACAATATGGATCAAACAATTATAGATTTGATATAGAAGGATCTAATATAACAAGTAGTGATACAGATAAACTTATATCATTTAAAGGATCAGTTAAAGAAGGAGTAGCTATAATAAAACCAAATGGTAAAACTATAATATGTTTAACAGATGGAAAAAATAGTGCTTATAAAAATTATAACGAGAATAAGGTTAGTTTAATAAGTGGTAAAGTATGTACAGTACCATCTAATACATCTATTGTATATTTAGATGGGGTTAGAACATTAGAAGAATATACTAATCAAGAGTTAACAGATATAATAGTTGAATTACAAAATAAAATTGATGATTTAGAATCTAAGTTAAATGGAAAAGCAAGTAAAGATGAGTTAAATGCAGTTGCAACAATTGCATCTAATGCACAAGATAAAGCTGATAGTTCTGCAAGTGCAACTAACTTAGAAAGTGTTGCAACTATAGCTAATAGTGCAAAGACAATTGCAGAAGAAGCAAAACAATCAGCAAGTACAAATGCAACAAATATAGAAACTATAGCAACTATTGCGAATGATGCTAAAACAGTCGCTCAAAATGCTGCAACTAAATCAAATTTAGAGAGTGTTTCAACAATTGCAAATCAAGCAAAAACATTAGCAGAAGAAGCAAAACAATCAGCAAGTACAAATGCGACAAATATAGAAACTATAGCAACTATTGCGAATGATGCTAAAACAGTTGCTCAAAATGCTGCAACAAAATCTAGTTTAGAGAGTGTTTCAACAATTGCAAATCAAGCAAAAACATTAGCAGAAGCAGCAGCAACAAGTAGTGATTTAGAAGCACTTTCAACAATAGTTACAAATAAACAAGATAAAATAACAGGAGGAGCATCTACTATCTTAACAAGTAATTTAAAAGCAAATAGAGCTCTTATATCAAATGGATCAGGTAAAGTTGCAGTATCAAGTGTAACATCAACAGAGCTTGGATATTTATCAGGTGTTACAAGTAGTATTCAAACACAAATAAATGCTAAAACTACTTTAGATGAAGTATATCCAGTAGGAAGTATTTATATGAGTGTAGGAAGTACTAATCCAGGAACATTATTTGGTGGAACTTGGGCTAAAATAGAAGGAAGATTTCTACTTGGAAGTAGTTCAAGTTATACATTAGGTTCTACTGGAGGAGCAGCAAGTGTATCTTATACTCCTGCAGGAACTGTTGGAAATCATACTTTAACAATTAATGAAATGCCTAGTCATACACATACATTAACTACTAATGGTAGATTTACTATTGGTAATGGTAATGGTTCAGGTATATCCGGAATACCATCAAATACTGCTGGCTGGGGAACAATTGGTGATGCAGATTGGTATGTGCTTAGCATTGATAAAACAGGTGGTTCTCAAGCACACAACCATTCATTCACAGGAACTGCAAAATCAATTGCAACCATGCCACCATATATAGTTGTAAATATTTGGAAGAGAACAGCATAAAAAAACAGACTTAAGTCTGTTTTTTTAATTTTCTTCTACTTTGATAGCTCCAACAGGGCATCCTTCTTTAATCTCTAGAAGTTCTTCCTTCTTAGATTCTTCCATTTCATCTAGATTATTGTCTTTAGCAAAAGCTCTTCCTTCATCACTCATATCGAATACATCACTGCTTGCACAGCAATAACCGCATCCGATACACATATCATCGTCTACTATTATTTTTTTCATTTACATCACCTAATGTAATTATAAAAAAAATTCCAAATAAAAGCAAGTAGTATTTTAAAATATAAAAAAATATGTTAAAATTATTTTAGGTTAGGTGAGCTTGTATGAGTCGAATGGATAGATATTATAAAAGTAGCTATAATACAAACAAAAGAACAACTAGAAATGTTGATTTATATAAAACAATATATAATGATACAGAATATACCAATATTGAAGGTATAGCTGATATTGATAAATCAAATGAAGTTGATATAGCTAAAATAAAAGACATGTTAAAAAGTAGGGAAGATTATCAAAGTGGTAGAGAACTTAAAAGCTTTATTCCAAAAGAAGAGCCACTTAGATATGAAACTTTTGAAAGAGATGCTGATAGAGTATATGATATAAGAGATATTCTTAATCAAGCAAGAACAAATAAGCAAGAAGAAAAATATCACAATTTATCACAAGCAAATATTGATCTATTAAATGAACTTAAAAATAAATCAAAAGAAGTTGTTAAACCTGAAAACTTAGAAAATATGATAGATACTATTACTAATACAAGTAAACTTAATAAACTATCTGATAGCGAACTTGGACTTGATATGTTAGATTTGAAATCAGATCATACACTAACTAGTTCTAATACATCAATAAAATCTATTTTAGAAGAAGCTAAAAAACAAGAATTAGAAAAAACACAAACATCTACAAATACAGGTCTTGATAATTCATTCTTTACATCTAGTATGTCATTTTCAGATTCTGATTTTGAAGGATTAAATGATTTGAAGAAAAATGTTCATAAAAATACAAGTGCAATAAAAATAATAATGATTATAATATTATTAATGATGACTATTGGAATTGCTTTGTTATTATTTAATATATTAAAATAACCATATGGTTATTTTTTCTTTTAATAAATTATAGTATAATATTAATGGTGGTTATATGGTTATTGAAAAACTAGATAATAAAGGTAGAGGAATATGTTTTATTAATAATAAAATAACATTTGTTGAAAATGCCTTACCAGGTGAAGATGTAGATGTTGAAATTTTTAATGAGAAGAAAAAATATAATGAAGCAAAAGTCATTAAATATAATAAGAAATCATCTGATAGAGCTTGTGTAGACTGTAAGTATTATGGCATATGTGGTGGATGTGATCTACTCCATATGGATTATTCTAAAGAACTAGAATTTAAAATAAAAAAGGTAGAAGATATATTAAAAAAATTTGGTGGAATAGAATATAAGATTAATGAAATAATAAGTCCTAATATATATAATTATAGAAATAAAGCAACATTCCAAGTAAATAAGAAACTAGGTTATTTTAAAAAAAGAACTAATGATTTAATTGAAATAGATAATTGTTTACTTGTAGATGAAAGAATAAATGATTTAATAAAAAAAATAAAAGAGTTAGATTTAATAAATATAGAACAAATAGTTATAAGAACTAGTCAAAATGAAATTATGCTTATAATAAAATCAACTGGAAAGATTGATGACAGATTTAGTAGTTTAGATGTTGATTCTATTGTAATAAATAAAAATGGTAACTATAAAACCATTAAAGGACCTGGCTATATAGTTGAAAGTTTAGATGAATATAAGTTTATAGTTCAACCTGATTCATTCTTCCAAGTAAATAGTATAGCCGCTAAATTACTTTATGATAAAGTATTAGAATATGCATCACTAAAAGGAAATGAAAAAGTATTAGATCTATATTGTGGAACAGGTACAATAGGTTCATATATATCTAAATATGCTGATAGTGTTTTAGGGGTTGAGATAAATAACTATGCTATAGAAGATGCAATAAAGAATAAAAAACTAAATCATATTAGAAATATAGATTTTATTTGTAGCGATGCAAGTAATATTGATTTAACAGGATTTGACATCGTTATAGTAGATCCACCTAGAAGTGGTTTAGACAATAAAACAAAAGAATATTTAAAAACCATTAATCCTAAAAAAATTATATATGTATCATGTGATCCAGTAACACTTGCTCGTGATTTAAAGGATCTATCTGATAAATATGATATAAAAGATATATGCTTAGTTAATATGTTTCCAAGAACAGAACATGTTGAAACTGTAGTAAAACTAGAAAAAGGAGAATAGATATGAAATATGAATTTTTTATAGCAGGTAGAGCTAGAAACAAAGAACAAATATTAAAAATTTGTGGTATTTTTGATAAATATAATATATCTTATTATTGCTTTTTAAAAAATGATGAGACTATGAATAGTTATGGAAATGAATCTCAATCGGCTGAAGAAAAACAACAAGAATTTGAATGCTTAGGACTAAAAAGTGAAACAGTTTTAAAAGTATTTAATGAAGATTTAGAAAATGAGAAATTATCCAAAAATTTCTTACTTGTACTGCCTGCCGGCAAATCTGGTCATATAGAAGCAGGTATTGCTTATGGTATGGGTAAAAAGTGCTACGCAATGGGTGAATATGATGCTACCGATTCACTTTATAATATATTTGAAGAAATATTTGATAGAGAAGAATCATTAGAAAAATTTCTTAAAAATTATTAGTAGAACCAAAATATAACATATAGATATAAATCAAATGTATGTGCAAAGTTATAAATTTCTTTATTTAAAAATGATAACATAAACTAGGTGATGATATGAAAAGTGTTTTATTTGTATGCCATGGAAATATTTGTAGATCAACTATGGCAGAATATATATTTAAATATATAACTGATAATAAAGTATTAGTAGAATCACGTGCTACCTCAACAGATGAGTTAGGAAATGATATATATCCGAATACTAAAGAACAATTAAGAATACATAATATACCTTTTGATAGACATTATGCTAAGCAAATAACTAAAGAAGACTTTGAAAAATTTGATATAATTGTTGGATTTGATGAGGCTAATATAATAAATTTAAATAGAATGTTTAAAGAATCTTCTAAAATAAGAAAGCTAAATATTAAAGATGTAGATGATCCTTGGTATACAAGAGATTTTGATAAGTGCTACAATGAAATATATGAAGGATGCTTAAAGTTAAAAAAGGAAGTAGAGGATTAAAATGAACATAGAAACAATTATTAAAAGTGAAAAGAAAAAATATAAAATAGTATTTTTAGTATGTATAATAACTACAATAGTAGGTATTCCATTATTGGCAATATCATCAAATCTTAGTGATAAAGATAAGAAAAATGCAACTCATTTTAAGAAAGAGTTAAATAAACTAGCTTATATTGAACCGGTTGATATATCTGAACCATTTTATTATTATGACGATGAACAACAATCATATAGATTTGTAGAAGATAAATCAGGAGATATATATGTTATAAATGTATTTGAATCAAATGTTAGTGATATAAAAAACTATGATTCTAAAATATATGGTAGAGGTAGAAAATTAGATGAAAAGAAAATAAAATACTTAACAGAACAATTTAGTAAAACATATGAAAATGTAACAGAGAATGAAGTAAGAGAAATATATGGTGTTTATTTTGATACATCAAATGTTGATAGTACAGGTGTAGCAGTATTAATATTCTTTGGGGTTATGTTTGTTGTACTAGCTCCATTTATGCTTTTCATATATTTATGTTTATACATATCATTTAAAAAATCTATTAAACATTTAACACGCGATAGAATAGAAGAAATAAATAAAGAATTAAGTGGTAATGTAAACCAATTTAATAAATTAAATATTATTTTAACTGATAATTATTTACTAACATATAGTAAAAAGTTGTTATGTTTTAACTATAGCGATATATTTATGATATATAAGCAAAAAGTAACAACTAAAAGAATAACTAATTATTTTTTACATATAATAGATAAAAGTGGTAAAACATATCAATTAGGTTCTTCAAATCAATTTGCGACTAAGCGTTTAAATGAGATTGATGATATAATAAATATGGTATCTTTAAAAAATCCAAAAGTACTTATTGATCAAACAAAAGAAAACAATGAGCTTTTAAAAGAACTTAGAAAAGAAATAAAAAATAATAAAAAAAATAAAATTACAAATTAATTGTAATTTTTTTTAACTCGTTATATAATTTATATAGAATAAGAGGGATAATATGGAAACACTTAGTAATTATATAAAGTATTTTAAAGATGTACCATTTAGTGAAAGTCCATTCAATGATGTTGATAACATAATTTTTTCAACACTAGTATATTTAGATTTTAAAGAATTAGTAAATAAACCTATTACAATGAAAGAATTAGGTAAAAAATTCTTTAATAAAATTGACTATAGAGAAATAAAGAAAAATGCAATTATAGTTAGAAGAACTGTTGATAATTTTGAACTATTATTTAATGGTGACAGATATAAAAATATAATAGTGTCTGATTATGTAAAACATGTGGATAATGAAAAACAATTTTGTGCTGTTAAATTTAAAAGTGATGATTTTACGTATATTGCATATGAAGGAACAGATGATTCTATAGTAGGGTGGATGGAAGATTGTCAAATGATTTATAAGTTTCCAGTTCCTGCCCAAAAATTGGCAATTGATTATATAAATAAAACAGTTAAACTATCTGATAAAAAAATTATTGTTGGAGGACACTCTAAAGGTGGAAATTTAGCTATGACGGCAAGTATGTATGCTAAAAGTCATATTAAAAAAAGAATAATTAGAGTATATAACAACGATGGACCAGGGTTTAGAATAAAAGAATATGAATCTCTTGCTTTCAAGGAAATGGAGAAGAAACTTAGAATGTTTGTTCCGGAGGAATCAGCTGTTGGAATGCTACTTAGAAATACTAAAAATATTAAGGTAGTTAAAAGCAGCGGAAAAGGATTATTTCAACATAATCCTAACAACTGGAAATGTTATGGACCAATATTTTTAACAGGTACATTGTCAGATGGAAGTAGCGATATACATAAAAAAGCTATTACTTGGTTAAATAGACATAGTGATGATAAAAGAGCAAAAATGGTTGACTCACTATTTGATGTGATCAAAAAAAGTGATATCACATTATTTAGTGAATTAAGACAAATTAGATTAACTAGATTTTTAAAGCTACTTAAGGCAAGTAAAGAACTTGATAAAGAATCAAAAGATTTATTTTTAAGCGCTTTAAAAGTATTAATATTTAAAGATGATGACTTAATTGATTAAAAAATAACAAATAAATAAAAAAACATATTGACATTAAAAAATATAATGTGTTATAATTTATTTGTTCTTTTATGGGGAATTAGCTCAGTTGGCTAGAGCGCCACGCTTGCACCGTGGAGGTCAAGGGTTCGAATCCCTCATTCTCCACCATATTGAATATAAATCGCAAATGCGATTTTTTTTATTTATTGTGTTATAATGATTTTGGTGATTTATGAAGAAAAATATATATAAAATAGATAATAGTATTGAAAAAATATATATGGGACGAAATACTATGTTTTTAGATATGTCTGAATTTAAAAGAGTAAAAGCTAAATTAAAAGGAATTAACTATAATGTATATTATCCATATAAAGATAGTGAAAAAGTAATAATTTATACAAATAATCTACCAGATGTCACACTATTTAAAATAAATACTAATCATATTTTAACTCATCCAAGTGTTCTAGGTAGTATCATGTCTTTAAATATAGATTCAAACTATTTAGGAGATATTATAATTGATAACAATAACTATTATTTTTATATTATGAGTGATCTTAAAAACTATATAAAACATAATTTAACAAGTATTGGAAATATTAAAATAACTTTAAAAGAAATTGATTTAAGAAGCCTTGAAAACTACGAGAGAAAATATATAGAAGAAAGTGTCATTGTATCAAGTCTTAGAATTGATAATGTAATATCTAAAATAATAAAGACAAATAGAGAAAATGTGCTTAGTAAAATAAAAAATGATGAAGTTATATTAAACTGCGAAATACTTTCTAAAAATACTTATATATTAAAAGAAAATGATATATTTAGTATAAGAAGATGTGGTAAATATAAGTATATAGGTAATATTAAAAGTACAAAAAAAGATAACTATATAATTAAATATTTAAAATATATTTAAAAAAGTTTAAATATAATGTATAATCTAATGAGGTGATTTATATGTTTAAAATAATTATGATTAAATATGGTGAGTTAACAACTAAAAAAGCAAATAGAAAATTCTTTATAGAAACACTTACTCGAAACATTGAAAGAGTGTTAGAAAATTATAGTGTTAAAATAACTAAAGATAGAGTAAGAATGTATATTGAATTTAATGAACGTGATTTAAATGGAGTATTAGCTTCTTTAAAAAAAGTCTTTGGTCTTCACGGTATAGTTGTTGCAACTCGTGTTAATAATAATATTGATGATATAAAAATGTGTGTTTTAGATAGTATTAAAAATTTAAATGCAAATACATTTAAAGTTGAAACAAAAAGAGCAGATAAAAGTTTTCCTATTCAATCTATGGAGTTTAATAATGTAATAGGTGGCTTGATCCTTAAAAATACAAATCTAAAAGTTGATGTACATAATCCAGATTTAACTGTTCATATTGAAATACGACCTGAAGGTACATTTGTCTATACAAATGAAATTAGAGGAATTGGAGGATACCCTGTAGGTATTCAAGGAAAAGGACTTTTAATGTTATCCGGAGGAATTGACTCTCCAGTTGCTGGTTATTTAGCTCTTAAACGAGGTGTGGATTTAGAATGCTTATATTTTGATTCACCTCCACACACAAGTCAAGAAGCAAAAAATAAAGTAATAGATTTAGCAAATATTATCAATGAATATTCAGGACACATAAAAGTAAATGTTGTACCTTTTACTAAAATTCAAGAAGAAATATATAAAAATGTACCAGACAGTTATATTATTACCATAATGAGAAGAATGATGTATAGAATAGCAACCAAAGTTTGTCAAAAAAATAAACTTAAAGTAATTATAAATGGTGAGTCTATTGGACAAGTTGCTAGCCAAACTTTAACAAGTATGATTGCTATAAATAGTGTAACAAACATGCCTGTAATTAGACCAGTTGCTTGTATGGATAAATTAGAGATTATTGATATTGCAAAACAAATTAATACATATGAAACAAGTATACTTCCTTATGAAGATTGCTGTACTATATTCTTACCAAAACATCCAGTAATAAATCCAGAAGTTGAAAAATGTATAAAATATGAAAAATCATTTGACTTTGAATCTTTAATAGATGAAGCTATTAATAATATTGAAGTTATTAAAGACTTAAATACAAAGTCTAATGATGAATTTTCTGAATTGCTATAATTTACCAAATAAATTTTGACATATTATTTAAACTTCCGTACAAATTATTAGTGTACGGGAGGTGAATACAATGAATAATAAAAATTCAAACAGACTACATGTACCAGGTGCAAAACAAGCTATCGAAAAAATGAAATATGAAATAGCTAATGAATTAGGTGTTAATATGGGACCTGATGCAACTAGTAGAGCTAACGGATCTGTTGGTGGAGAAATCACTAAAAGATTAGTTCAAATGGCTGAACAAAGTTTAACAGGAAATTATAATAAATAATTATAAAGACAGTCTTATAAAACTGTCTTTTTTCTATCTACAATATGGACATGGATAATATGGATAAACAGGATATGGTGGATAATAAACAGGTCTATTAAATCCAGGGCTAACGAGTGCACCTGTAATACCACCTAAGATAAATGGACCTAAAAATCCGCCACCAATAAATCTATCAGATGTTCTATAAGGCATTCTATAGTTTTGATTCATACGAAAACTCCTTTCACCATATTGTATGTAAACTAATTATAATTGTGAAAAATAGTCATATTATTTATTAGGTGATAGTGTGTATAAATTTTTTAAAAAAATAGGACTTGTTTTATTAGTAATAGGAAGTTTTATTTATACTGAAAAAGCAGCACTTGTAGTAAAAGAATATGATAAATTAATGATTGAACTAAAAGAAAAAGCCTCTACTCTTAATTCTAATGTAAAAGAAGCAATTATTAAAGATAATAATATTATACCTGGTATTAGTGGTAGAATAGTCAATATAGATAAGTCTTATAGTAAAATGAGAGAGTATTCTAAATTTGATTTAGATTTAATTGTGTATAACAAAACTTATCCAAAAAAAAGATTAATAGATAATAAAGATAAATTTATTATAAAGACTCAAAAAGAAGAAGTGGCTTTAATTATTAAAATAGTGGGAATAATAAATAATGAAATATTAGATATAGGTGATAATGTAAGTTTTTATGCTGATAGTGCAACGATAAAGAATAATAAAGAGTTAATTAATAAATTATCAAAAAGACATACTATATTGAGCAATAATAATAAATTTTTAAAACAAATAATTGGTCAAAAAAATGGATTTTGTCTAACTGAAGAATATGATAAAGAAATTTTAAAAAAGTGTTTTAAAAATAGTGATTTTACAATTGTGCCAAGTATAGTTTTAAAAGATAATAATATGTATAAATTGAATAAAAATCTTGATAAAGGAGTTATTATATTATCTACAATGAACAATTATAAAACAGTCTTAAAGTATATTAAAAATAAGGGATATAAAATTGTATCAATAGATGAATTGTTGAGTGAATAGTTAAAATATGCTATTATATTTACGGTGATATTTATGAAAAAACCAGAACTTTTATCTCCAGCTGGTAATATGGAGTGTTTATATGCTGCTATAAATGCTGGAGCTGATGCAATATATTTAGGTGGAAAATTATTTGGAGCACGCAGTTTTGCAGGTAATTTTACACGTGAAGAATTAATTAGTGCTATAAAATATGCTCATACATATGGAGTTAAAATATATGTAACAGTAAATACAATGGTATATGAAGAAGAAGTTGAATCATTTTTAGAGTATGTAGATTTCTTGCACAAAAATAATGTAGATGCTTTAATTATTCAAGACTTAGGAATGATGGATCTACTTAGAAAAACATATCCTAATTTAGAACTTCATGCATCAACTCAAATGAATGTTCATAATGTAGAAGGTGTTAAATTTTTGAGTGATTTAGGCCTTAAAAGAGTAGTACTTGCACGTGAAACTAATATAGAAAAAATAAGAGAAATTAAAAGCAAAGTAGATTGTGAGTTAGAAGTATTCTCTCAAGGAGCACTTTGTCTAAGCTATTCTGGTGAATGTTTAATGAGTAGTCTAATAGGTGGTAGAAGTGGTAACCGTGGAACATGTAGTCAATGTTGTCGTATGCCATATGATTTAATAAGTGATGGTAAAATAATCAATAAAAATAAATATCTACTTAGTACAAAAGACTTAAATACATTAGAAAACCTTCCTCTTTTAATAGAAGCAGGTGTTGACTCATTAAAAATAGAAGGTAGGATGAAAAGAAAAGAATATGTCTATTTAATGACTAAGATATATAGAACAGCTATTGATAACTATTTTGAAGGTAAGAAATTATTTACTAAAGAAGATATAATAGAAATGAAAAAAATGTTCAATAGAGAGTTCACAAAAGGATTCTTATTTAATGAATCTAATAGTAACTTTATAAATTCTTTTAGACCGAACCATATTGGTATAAAAATAGGTGAAGTAATTGGTAAAAATAGAATTAAACTAACAAGTGACATAAAACAAGGTGACGGTATTAGAATAATAGGAACTAAGGATATAGGTTCAATTCTAAATAAAATATATAAAAATAAAAAATTAGTTAATGCTGCTTTTATTGGAGATATAATTGAAATTGAACTTAAAGATAACGTAGCTGATGGTATAGTTGTACTTACAAGTTCAAAAGAACAATTAGATAGAATAGATAAAGAACTTTCTATATCTAAAAAAATAAAAGTTAATATGAGTGTTAAAAATGAAGGAAGTTCTATAAAAGTATCTTTAACAGACTTTAAAAACACAGTATTTCTTGAAAAAAATATTGTTGAAAAAGCTATAAACGCTGGAACTAGCCATGATAGAATTATTGAACAATTAACTAAATTTGGTGATACACCATTTGTAATAAATGAAGTTACATCAAGTCTAGAAGATAATATATTTGTAAGTATTAAAGAGCTTAATAACTTAAGAAGAGAATTAACTAATATGTTAATAGATAAAAGATGTTATAAAATAGACTATGTAAAAAATGACTATTCAATAGATTTACATGATTATGATAAAACAAAAGATTATTCAGTTTTATTAAATGATGCAAAAGATTATGATTTAATAAAAAAATTCAAACTAGACGCTATTTATTCTGAAGATACTATAGAAGATTCTAGATTTGTAAGAAGAATACCTAGAGTTAACTTTGACTTATCAGATTACAGTGATAAATTACTTGTTGGTGATATTGGAGCACTAGCTAAATATAAAGACTTTGTAACAGATTTTAACTTTAATATATCTAATTCATATGCAGTTGCTTTTATGCATTCTATAGGTGCATCTAAAGTAACTTTATCATATGAACTAAAACCATTTCAAATAAAAAAAATAATTGATAAATATCATGAAAGATATAATAAACATCCAAATGTAGAAGTAATAATTTCATCTACTCCAGAGGTAATGATATCTAAATATGATATGTTAAAAGACTATAATATTAAAGAAGGTTATTTAAAAGATTCATTTAATAATAAGTTTAAAGTTGTATCAAAAGATAATTTAATGACTATTTACAATTTTAAAAAGATTATAGTTCTAGATAATCTACACCAAATTGGTGTTAACTCACTTAGAATTCATTTTGAAGATAAAGATGATTTAGAATTATTAGATAGTTTAGTAAAATAAAAAAATTATGATTTTCATAATTTTTTTTAATTATTTGAAGGAAATTTAGAAAATTTATCGTATGTTATTTATAGAGGATACTTAATGTACTAGTGATTATTCCTTGCTTTTAAATTGAAAGCGAGGTGGTTGTATGACTAAAAGAGAAAGCATGCTTTACCTTATAATCATTCTCCTTATACTAATTATATTTATACTACTGTATAAGTAATTAATATAAAAAATAATCCTAGTGCCACAGGGGGTCACTAGGATTTTTTGCAAAAAAACTTTTTGCAAGGAATACCTAAACCTATTAGGTGCCCTCAACATAATTATATGATATTTATAACTTACAGTCAATTATATTTAAAGATTTATATAATAAAATAAACATATTAAAGTGTATAATATAGTCAAATTTTACATGATTGACTATATTTTTTCAAATAAAAAAGATATAATAAATATGAGGTGTTTTATATGAGAGAACATATATTAGATATTTTAAAGAGTTCTGATAAAGCGTTATCTGCAACAGAAATCGCAGATAATTTAGGATATGCTGATGTAGAACATTTAACAGAAGTATTAAAAGTATTAAATGAGTTAGAAGAAAACTATACAGTTTATCACACAAATAAAGATAAATATATGTTATTTTCAAACAGTCATTTAAAAATAGGTACACTTTTATCTACAAAGAAAGATTTTGCTTTTGTAGATATTGATGGTGATGAAGATGTTTTTGTTCATTCATCAAATCTTAATGGAGCAATTCATAAAGATAAAGTAATAGTTGAAATAACATCAAAAGTAGGTTTAAAATTAGAAGGTAGAATTGTTAAAGTTGTAGATAGAAACTTAGATAATATAGTAGGTGAAATATATTATCATAATGGAAGAACTTGCTTAAAACTTGATGAAGAAAAATTTAAAATAAATGTTGTAATTGATCAAGATAAAACACTAGGTGCTCTAGAAGGACACAAAGTTTTAGCTAAGGTAACTAATAGACTTGATAAAAATACTTATCGAGGTGAAGTATTAAAAATACTTGGACATAAAAATGATCCTGGTGTTGATATATTGTCAATTGTATATAAATATGGTATTAATGATGTATTTAATGAAAGAGTTCAAGAAGAATTAAAAAGTATTCCAGATCATGTCTTAGATGAAGATAGAAAAGGAAGAAGAGATTTAACAGATCACATGATATTTACAATAGATGGAGACGATACAAAAGATATTGATGACGCTATTGAAGTTGAAAAACTATCTGATGGTTATAAACTAGGTGTTCATATAGCAGATGTTTCTTACTATGTAAAAGAAGGAACTGCTTTATATGATGAAGCAATGGACAGAGGTACAAGTGTTTATTTAGCTGATAGAGTAATACCAATGCTTCCTCATAAACTTTCAAATGGTATATGTTCACTTAACCCTGGTGTAGATAGACTAGCTATATCATGTGTTATGACAATTGATAATAACGGAAATATTAAAGATTATGATATATTCCCTAGTGTTATTAGATCACGTATTCAAATGACTTATAAAAAAGTTAATAAAATATTAGAAGAAAACATAGTGCCAGAAGGATATGAAGAATATGCTGATACTCTTCGTACTATGAAAGAACTTGCTGATATTTTAAGACAAAATAAAATAAATAGAGGTTATATTGACTTTGAAGTTGAAGAACCTAAAATTATAGTTGATGATGAAGGCAAAGCAATTGATATAAAGGTGAGAGAAAGAGGAGTTGGAGAAAAACTAATCGAAGATTTCATGATTGCTGCTAATGAAGCAGTTGCAACTTATATCTACTTCCTAGAGTATCCATTTATTTACCGTGTACATGGAACTCCAAGTGAAGAGAAGATTCAATCATTTATGACATATATTGAATCTTGTGGATATAAACTTACTGGTAACTTTAAAGAAATATATCCTACTACAATGCAAGAGATATTAAGACAGCTTAAAGATAAACCAGAATTTCCAATATTCTCAAGTCTACTACTTAGAAGTATGAGAAAAGCTGTATATGATACAACTAATATTGGACACTTTGGACTTGCTAGTAAGTGTTACACTCACTTTACATCTCCAATTAGACGTTTCCCTGACACTACTGTACATAGACTTTTACACAAATATATATTTGATGCAAATAACTCATATCAAACATTACAAATTGAAGAAATGAAACTTCCAGCAATCGCAGAACATTCTTCACAAAAGGAAAGAGATTCTGTTGATTGTGAAAGAGAAGTAGATGATATGAAAATGGCTGAATACATGATGAATCATGTGGGAGAAGAATTTACAGGAATGATTTCAAGTATTACTAAATTTGGTATGTTTATAATGCTTCCTAACTTAGTAGAAGGTTTAATTAGAGTTGAAGATTTAAAAGGTGACTATTATATGTTTGATGAATCAACAATTAAACTTACTGGTAAAAAGGATAAAAAAGGTTATAGACTTGGTGATAAAGTAGAAGTTGTATGTACTGCTGCATCAAAAGAAGCAAAAACTATCGATTTTGTTTTAAAGAAAGACTATAATGGAAATCAAAAATAAAAAAGCTTACTTTGATTACGAAATTTTAGAAGAAATAGAAACAGGTATAGTACTTAAAGGAACTGAAATAAAATCGATAAGAGAAGGTAAAGCTAATTTAAGAGACAGTTATGCGATCATTAGAAATAATGAAGTGTATATTTTAAATATGCATATAAGTCAGTACGCTCAAGGAAATATATTTAATCATGAAGAGACTAGAACAAGAAAACTTTTACTTCATAAAAGAGAAATATTAAAATTAAGAGATAGTTTGGAACTAAAAGGTTTAACCTTAGTTCCCTTGAAACTATACTTTAAAGGTAATCATGCTAAAATACTACTTGGCCTTGCTCGTGGTAAAAAGCTTTATGATAAAAGAGAATCAATTAAGAAAAGAGATAACTTAATTGAAATAAAAAAAGAGTTAAAAAAATTATATTGATAAAATAGATTATACGTGATATAATCTATTTCAAGTTGGGGCTGTCTTGGTTTCGACGGGTATATTTAGCTATAGATTGCAGGTCGTAGGTATACGTTAAATACAAAACAAAATAAACGCAAACAAAGTTAAAAATGCATTAGCATCAGTATTCAGAAGTAATGCTGTTGCCTTTGCCTAATCGAATTTAGGTGATGCAACTCTAATTATTTCTTTTCCTACGGGAAATTCTTAGGGTTCGATTTAGTAGGATATATTATTTAATTTCTTTGCTTAAATAATGAATTTTAAAAAGATTACTAAATAAGAGTTGTCAGCTACTAACTTATTTAGGACACTAATTAGTTGACTAAGCTTGTAGATATTTATAGTGTGGTGTATTCGGACACGAGTTCAATTCTCGTCAGCTCCACCATTAAAGAATCCAGTTGAACTTTGGTTCAATTTACTAATAAATATCAATTCTAGAAATGGAATTGATTTTTTGTTGTGTAAAAGAAAGGGATGATTTAAAGCACGAGAATTATCAACTTAAATATAAAAATGAAGAATTAGAGGAACAACATAAACAAATTGAAGCTAATAATCGAAGATTTAATTTATTTAATAAAAGAGAAATGGAAAAAAGCAACTAAACATATTAATGCTGAAATGGATGAAGCTACTGAAGAATTTTATCAAACAAAAAAGGGCAAAAAAAAAGACGATTACGGAATGTAATTGTCTTAATTTTATCCTTTTCTAGTATTCATTGAAACAAAATCTTGAGCGATTTTTTGATATTTATTGTATGTTTCTCTGACGTTTTGTGTTTGTACTATTTCTTTTGTAAATTCATTAAATGAATCTTTGTTTTGAACTAATTCAATTAAAAATCTCTTTTTTTCTTCATCGCTTATTTCGTTTAACTTTTCAAGATAATTTGATAGTGCTGTAGTCCAAAATGGGTCTACACTTGTTATAAAACTAATAATATCTGATAAAGAAATTTCAAATCTCTTGTCCTCAATTTTATACTCTCTACCTGTTTTTTCTTTTAATAACTCTTCTAATGCAATTCTTGTAGAATTATTATTTACATCCTTGCTTGCATTTAAATAGTTCTTAATAATATGATCGATTTGTTCCTCTTTAGAATTAAAACAATAATTTTTCTTTAATTCTTCATACTTTGCCTCTAATTCTTCTACAGATAAGTTTTCAAACCATTTTTTTGCTACATTTGGTGCAAATGCCATAAATATCATACTCCTTTCTTAATTATTATAACATGATTTTTGAAAAAATATATTCATTTTGTGAAACTAATGCTATAATAAAAATAGAACTGATATTTATTAGTTTGTTCTTTATAGATATAAGTGTTCAAAATAGGCTCTTGTATCGCACCAATAATGAATTATTCGAACTATAAGATAGTTCGTTTTTTATTGTAAAATTTATTCACAATAAAATACATGGTATATTTGGTGATAAAGATGATAAATATAAAGACATGGCTGATAATTTATTTATAAATGGTATTATGGATGAAAAAGAATATACTAGTGTAATTAATAAAAAAGATAAAAATCGTGATGGCTTTGAACGATAGTATAGGAGAATTGCCTAAAATATGATAAAATTATATACGAGGTGTTTTACTATGAAATATGATAAAAACGAAGAAAAAGAAAAATTAGAACAAGTTAATGAAGAATTAGTAAGATTTATGAGAGATTATCCGAAAGATAAATTATCTCTTACTGCAATAGGTAATTCAATAAGTGATGGATTTTCTATGTCAGAGCCTGGAAGGTTATTATTAGATAGAAATTTAGGTTTAATTGACTTTGGAAAAAGCAAAGGATTAGATGTTCAAACATATCAATTATCAAGAAGCGAAAATAATAATGCATTAGCAGTATCTAACTGGATTATACAAAATTGTTGTGAAAAGGACTCACATAATTGGAATATAGCCGATTATAGAAGAGCTATAGAAAATGGAAGTCCACTTTTAACTGAAGAAGAAATCAATGAATTCTTTGCAGGTGGTTCTGATAAAAAAATACAAGATGTTATATTTGACACAAATAAATCAAATGCAAATATAGTAATTCTAAATTTAGGAACAGGTTCATTTTTAGATGTTGTAACTAGACATGGTTCTTTATCTATTCCAAATATTTTTGGCTCAGTTGATAGAGATATATATGGTATAAATGCCATACTTGAATTAATACAAAATAATAATAGAAATAATAATTCAAATACTCAAATATATTTATGTGGGGCTCCTAGAATAGTTAATACAGCACTAACTGATATGTTTATGAATTCTAAAATAAAAAAGGTTGGAGCAGCATTTGCTAATGTTACATATGTACCATCATTTCCTAGACAAGCATTTTATAAAACACCTAGTGGAAGTATTATTCCAGATCCACATTATAATCAAGCAGAATATTATCATTTTCTAGCAGAAATAGAAAACAAAATAATTGATAATTATTTCATTAGAGATTTAATGATTGATTTAGACAGAATATTATTCCAAATGAGTAATGATAATGATGTAAATGGTACAAATTATTCTAAAAATGATATAAAAGATGTTATTGATGAAATTGCTAAAAAATATGAAAGTAAAACAGGGGATTATAACTATTTCATTGATTTTATAAAAACTTATTTAAAAGGTAGATATCCATTTGATTTTTATAGAGGCTCAACTGACAACAATATAGCAAAAGATTTGAATGATATGAAAAGACATAAATAAAGGGTGATGTATATGGAAAATATTAATCTATTTTGTGGAATCTCATCTTTAGGAATGCCGTTTCCTAAAGAAAACAAGGAACATATAGGTTATTATGATATTATATTAAGTAGATTACAAAATGATGGTTTTAATGTATCAGGCTTTAATATGTCTAAATTAAATAAAAATCATACATGGGACTTGGAAAAAGCATTAAATGAAAATGCTACTTTGGCTTCAATAAAAAATATTCAATTACAGTCAATAGATTCATTAAGGAATGCCAATATATTGTTTAAGTTAGTTGTACCTAAAAAGTTTAAAAATACAATAATCATTAATTCAAGCGACCATAAAAATACACTAAAGAATATATATATTAATTCTAGTAATCCTATTTTTCTATATCATGGTGGCCCAAATGATTTTTTTACATATATACAAGCAGGCCCCGTTGAGTTAACGGATAGAAAAGTTAGAGAAAAACTACCAAAAGATATTAAGCCTTTGATAGAACAATGTATTAGTAATGTAGAAAAAAATTGGCAATTACTTCATCAATTAAATCCAAATACTAAAGTGTATGCAATGAGTTACTATTATTCTCCATTATATGATAAGATTCAAAAACTAATATTCCTTCAAGAAAAAATGAAAAATAAAAACACGAAATATGTTAATAAATTTATGGAAGTAATAAATATATATAACAGAATGCTACAAGAGGCAGCAGAAAAATATGATTATGTTGAATATTGCGATATTACGTTTTTAAAGGATTATTGTGCACCTATGGATTTCCATCCTAATACAATTGGTAATAAATTAATTGCTGATATGCTTTTAAAGAAAATAGAATTACAGATTGGTAAAGAGAATCAAACAACAAATAGTAATCAATCGTTTAGAACAAAATAGTTAATACTTCGTTTGAAGTATTTTCTTTTTTTAGAAAAATTATCAAAGTACTTTTAATTTCTAAAATTTATGGTAAAATGAATATAGTGATTGATATCAATCAATCGTCTTTAGCGGGTGAGTTGTAAACCACTTCGTCGTTCGCACCAATGATGAATTATTCGAACTATAAGATAGTTCGTTTTTTATTACCTGGTTTGTGGAAAAAATTATATTTAGACATCTATTTTTTTTATGGTTTCATATTAATATGCAGAAAATTCTGATATAATAATTATAAGTTAAACTTTAAATTATTCAACAAGAAAGGTTGTGCTTAAAGTGAATACAAATAAAAAGATTTTAGTTAGTGATTATGATCAAACATTTTATTTAAATGATGAAGATATAGAAATCAATAAAGAAGCAGTAGATAGATTTAGAAAAGAAGGTAATATATTTGTTATTGCAACAGGTAGAAGTTATTTTGATTTTCATAATAAAGTGAATATGTATAATTTTGATTATGACTATGTAATTATTAATCATGGTGCAACATTATTAGATAAAAACGATAATGTTTTTGCAAATTTTTCTATAAATGCTGATGTTATAAATAATATTAAAGAAGATTTGCAATTAGAAAAATCAATAAAAGGTTTTTGCTGTAGTAAATTAGAAAGCAGAGTTGATTTTGAACATAATGATTTAACAAAGATAAATGTTAAATATAATACTAAAGAAGAGGCAATGACTATTAATGAAATAATAAATAATAAGTATTCTGATGATGTTAATTCTTATTATGTTACTGAAAATTCATTAGAAATAATTTCAAATAAAACAAATAAATCAAATGCCATAAATTTATTGATAGAGAGATTAAATATATTACATGAAAATGTCTATACAATTGGTGATGGTTATAGCGATATAGAAATGATTAAAGATTTTAATGGATATTCAATGGTTAATTCAGTAGATGAATTAAAGCAAGTAGCTATAAAGGAATATGAAAGTGTTTCTAATTTAATAGATGAAATAATATAGGTGGTAGTCATGAAAAATAAAAAAATAGAAGGAAATATAATTATTGCAATAAATGCAATGAAAAAAATAATGGTATTATTTTTAGGACCATTTTTAACTGCTTATTTTATTAAAACTTCACAAGAAAGTATTGTTGATTTATCTATATATTATATATTTTCATATATACTACTTGCTATTGGTAGCTTTATAGTAGCAAGTATAATAAAGAATAAATTTAGAATAGGAATGTTTAGAATTGGTGTAATATTAAATTTCTTTTATATTTTAACAATTATTATTCTAAAAGAAAATATAATAAATCATTTAGCATTAATATCAATTTTATATGGCATATCATCTAGTGTATATTGGTTTCCATATAATTTATTTGTAATTAATAAAATTGATAATGATTATAGAACTGAATATACAGTAAAATCTCAGATAGTTACATCAATTATTGGTGTATTATGTCCTATATTGTTAGGCTCAATAATAACTGCTACTAACTATGAACTAACTGCAATTATTATTTTATTTATATCTATGATTCAAATAGTTCTTTCATTTTTGCTAACACCAGAAAAAGATAATAATCTATCAAGTTTTAATTTAAAAAACACGTGGAAGAAGTTAAAAAACAATGAACAAATAAGAAAAATGTCTATCGTAGAATTTTTTATTGGTATGAATGTAAGTGATGGAGCTTTAGAAGTATTAATGACAATATTAATATTTAATTCATTCAAAACAAATTTAAATCTTGGAATAATTACATCAATCACAACATTACTATCAATATTATGTGTTCATTTATATGGAAAATTTTATAAATACAAAGATGATAAAAGAATTATAAATATATCAAGTATTATTCCTGTTTTATCAGTTTTATTATTACTTATTTATAAAAATAATATTACTGTTATAATTTATAATGTATGTTATGTTATTTTTACATCATTACTTACATTAACAAGAGAAATAAGATTATTTAATATATCAGATAGTTCTATTGTAGATAAAAATAATCAGAGTGAATTTTTTGCTATCAGAGAAGGAATATTAAATTGTGGCAGAATTGTAGGATATTTAATGCTCTTATTAGCAGGTATGAGTGGCAATCAAATTGTTTTAAATATAGTTATGATATTACTAACATTGTCAATATTAGTGACAGGTTTAAACATTAAAAAAATAGAAAAATTTGAAAAATAATTTGTGTATAAGTAATAATTTATAGAATTATTTATAAAAATGGTGTATATTTATATTAGTGATTGATATTAATCAATCGTCTTTAGCGGGTGAGTTGTAAACACTTCGTCATCTCCACCATATTTGATAATTAAAGCAATTGATTATTTGATTGCTTTTTATTTATATTAAGTGTTATACTCTTTACTAAGAGGTGAGTTATGAATATACCTATTAAATATAATGATGAAATAGATGAATTTACTCTTGATTTAACGCTTCAAATGAGACTTGAAAAATATATAAAAAAACACTTTGATGTTGGATATGCAATATCAAATATGTGTAATATATACCTACTTGGAGGAGCAATTCGTGATTTAATTGAAGCCAAGATTCCCAAAGATTTAGACTTTGTAATTGTGGGACGTGATAATATAGATTTTATAAATCTTTTATTTAAAAAACTAAATATTAAATATACATATAATAAATTAGGCGGCTTTAAATTTAATTATAATAATACTGAGGTAGATTTATGGCTTACAGATGATTTGTTTTCAGCTATTCAATATAATGTTGATGGATTATTTTTTAACTTAAAAGATAATTCACTTATATCATTAACTTTTGATGATTTTATAAAAAATGGACTTAAAGAAGTAAATACTGAAAATAACATTGAAAATGGAAGAGTAAAAAAATTAATTAATTTTGATAAAAGCTTTAGGATATAATAATATGAAAGAAATGTTTAAAAGTGCTGTTCATTTAATTTTAATTAAAGATGATATAATACTTGTAAAAAAATAAAGTATATTATATAATAACTGACTGAGTGTGATGGTATGGAAAAATATGTATTAAGTAATATGAAGGATAAAAATTTTTCAAAAGCGGTAAGTGAAATATATTTATTAACTGATTATAATAAATTACAATATCCTGATTATTATAAATGGTTTTATCAAAAGAATATTCCAAGAATTTTAAATGGTGAAGGTGAAGCAATATTTTATCTTGATGGATTTAATGTGGTTGGACTTTCTATGATGAAAAAAGATGAACTTGAGGAAAAAATATGTACATTACTTATAAATGAAGAATATAGAAAATTAGGTTATTCTAAACAAATATTAGAAGATTCATTTGAATATCTAGGAACTGATAAACCTTTAATTACAATACCTGAAAATAGACTTGATGAATTTAAAAGTATAATAACTGCATATGATTGGATTGAATCAGAAATAATTACTGATTATTATTCACCTGAGGTTATTTTTAATCAAAAAATTAAAAGCTTAAAATAGCTTTTTTATTTACCTAAATTTTAATAAATGATATAATAGATAACTAAATGGAGGGACAACGATGTATAAGTATTTTAAACAATTAGATGATCCTTTAAAACAAACACTTAAACTATCTGATTATGATAGATATTCATCTATTTATATTACAAAATATATCGATAATGAATTGTTGAGTCAAAACCAAAAAGTATTGTGTCAATTAAAAAATATAAGTCAGTTATATAAAACAATTACAAGAGAAATTATTGATGAAAAAATAAAAAATACCGATACTAAGTGGAAAATTTTATCTATGATTTCAGATATTGATGAAGAAAAATACTATGATTTTTTAGATAAATTACAAGATGGATTGTATTCAGAAAAATTGTCATATGAAGAATTAAAAAACTCTTTAGTAAATTCAAAAAGAAAAGTTGAAGTATTAGAATATATTTTTCCAAATCAATTGTATTATAGAAATGTTTTAAATGAACTTGATAAATTTATAAAAGTATTATCTAATAAAGATATAATATATGAAAGTAAACCTGTAAGATATAAACTTCCTAATGCATGGTATATAACGAAAGATGGATTTTTATATAACACAATGGGTGCGAATGGTCATAAAGAATCAACACTTATATATCCATTTGAAAAAATTCAGTGTGATTTAAAAAATTATGATAATGAAATTAAATCATATCAAAAAGAATTGCAAAATACTTTAAAAAGAGAATATGTAACTTTAGAACAATGCAAATTTTATTTAAACTTTTATGCGAAATATCCGCAGATAGAACAAGGAAAAATATATGATAGACAAATCAATATGCTTATAATAGGAATTATTGCTGCTCATATTGATTTATATGAAGCATTTAATGAGTTTTATAAAATGGATAATCCTATGCAAGAATACTTTAAATTACTAAAATTAACCAATTTTGAAATGGATGATATGTTTGTTAAATTCCTTGGAATGTCAAAGATTGGAGTATCAGGTACTAAAACTATATGTACAACTAATACTAATGAATCATTATTTAGAGAATATATAAAAAGAGGATATGCCATTGATTTAGTAAATCCAATTAAAGCAGTTAATAATCACATAGAAGAAATCGATTTGAGTGGTCATAAAGTAATAAAAAAAGTATTGGATAAAAGTTTTAAAACAAGTATAAAAGAACTTTAATTAGTTCTTTTTTTGTGCTATACTTTAGAAGTAGGTGATCAATCAATGAATGAAATAGAAAAAGTAAAAACAAAAGAAGAATTAATTAATGAATTAAAAAAATATAAAACTATATTAAGTGTAGAAATATATGACTACCTAAATTCACTTATTGAATTAGAGTTTTCCGCACTTCGTAATTATATATTAGATAGTGAAAAAGAAATATTATCTAATTTAGAAATATATAGACAAATAGTTATATATAATATATATAAAAGAGCTATTAATATTCTATCTAATTATGAAAGCATTTCAAAAGTAGGAAATAATGCTAATTCAGAAAATCTTAATGCTTATTATAAAGGTAGAAAAATATATCAATTTAAATATAAAGCTCTTTGCTTAGATGATATAGAAAAAATAGGTTCAATAGAAGTATTTAATACTTTTGAAAGCCCTATTCAAAGAGAAAAAGAAATGAATAGAATAATAGATAAATTAGATAGACTTTATAATGAAAGAAATCCTTTTGGATCAAGTAAAAAAATGGCTTTTCAAGCTCATAATTGGGCTTTTACTCATCAAAATATGATTGATAAATATGAAAGATTATTGAGTGAAATTGATTCAAAGAATGAGCTTACTGATAAAGATAAAGAACATATTCAAATATCTAATGAATTAAATATTTTATTTATGGATGATTATGATATATCATTTGATGAATTAACAGAAAAAAGAGATATGAATGCATCGCTTATGAATAAAGAATATATTAAAAAACTGCCAGATGTTAATTTTAAAAATAAAATTAATTATGTATAAAGGAGTACTATGAGCAGAATAAATTTAAACAATTATAAACATATCATTAATGATAATAATTATATGGGCCTTAAAAATAATCTTTCAAAAGATGGTATAGTTCCTATTTATATGAATGATAAAATATATATTTATAAAGTTAATTCCACAAATAAAAGTAAAGAATTAAAAGATAATTATAATAGTTATTTATTTGACATATATAAAACTACGATACAACCACCAAAGGTAGATCCATTATTCTATTCTAATTATTTATATTACTATGGTAGTATCTTAGACTTTAATGTGCCTACAAATGAAGAATTGGAAAATAAATTTCATTTTGAAACAAAACAAGAAGAGTTCATAAAAAACAATCGAGAAATTATTTCTTTATATGATAAAGAATCTGAGAAGATGATGAGTCGTTATGAAAACTATGAAGAAATTGTCTCAAGAATTAAAAAAGATTATCTAACATTTACGTTTAAAAGGCCATCTAAATTAGGTATGACAATGAATATGTGCGGTGATAATAATTATATAAGTGTTGATATAATATCGAATATAATATATGAGTTTTTATATGGAAAAAAATTAAATATTAATGATTCTATGTTTTCATGTCATCAAGTTTATTTAAAAATAATGAATCTTCCATTTACTAACGCTGAGAAAAAATTAGGTATTAGTGATAAGTTATCAACAGTAAAAGATATAATAGATTCTTTTGAAATAGAATGTATATATATTGGAATGGAAAATGAAATCCCAAGTTATATATTTGGATTAAATATAAATAATGAATTTAAAAAAAATATATACAGAATTGCTAAAGATAATGCATATATTTTATTTGAAAGTGAATTTAAATCTACATTTGATAGGCTAACAAAAACAAAAATATATAAAAAATAATTTGCGAAATGCAAGCAAATATGATATCATATTTTCGCAAAGGAATGATACTATGATAGACTTAGACCATCAAGATTTAATGCCTAATATTGAAATGATTGCTGATGAACTTATAAGAGATATAAAAAATGATCCACTATCTTATAGAAAAGATATAACAAGTATTGAAGGATTAAATACATCAGAAGAGTATTTTATGTTGGAAAAATATTTAATGAAGAAAATGCCTAATTTAATAATTACACATCATGAAACTGATACTCCAGAAGATTTATCTAATCAGTTAAAAAGTATTAAAAATATTTTGTTAAATAATATGCAACCATATTTTATAGATTTTCCAAATTCAAAGCAAAATGTAAAAAAAAGATAACTAAGTTGTCTTTTTTTGTTGAATATATATTTTTTTAGAGATATAATAATTATAGAATAGAGTATGGTTGAGGTGTAGTATGTATACATGGGAAATTGATCAATTGATGAAAGTTAGAAATTATCTTTTAGAAAATGATGAATATGACAAAGTGTGTAAAACAAGCCCACAAATTGATCATGTTAAATATAGACCATTTGAAGATGATTTTTATATTCATACAAATGATAATTATGAAGTGTTTTTTAAAGTGAAAAAATATGTTAAACCTGAAAACTAGAAGTTCTTTCTAGTTTTATTTTACTATTTTAAAAAATGATGATATACTAGTATCTAATTTGGTAAAGAGGGATAATATGGACATTAAACAAAGACTAAAGGATTATAGATTTTATAGTAAAAAGAACAATATGGATAGAGCAGGAATTATAATTAATGAACTACTAGATATTTATCCAAATGATCCATATGTCTTATTTGAGTATTCTATATATCTTTCTAAAATAGGTGGTGCAAAAGAAAAGAAAGAATCTTTATTAATATTAAAGGAACTCATTGATAATAATGCTGTTAATAAATTTGATTGTTGTTATGAATTTGTTAGAGGTTCAGTGTTTACTAAATATTATATTGAATATGTTGAAGAATATGCTAATTTAATTATTGAAAATCATTATATGGAAATGCAAACTGAATATTATTTAGGAAGATTCTATGAACTTAGAGGACTAAAAAATATGTCAATAGAGCATTATAAAAAGTCTTCTGATCTTGGATTTGAAAAATCTAAAAAAAGATTAAAAGATTTTGAAAATATGAGTAATTTAACTAATAAAGAAGTATTAAATGCAATATCTATAAGTGAAAACAATTGTTTATTTGAACTTGAAAATAGAACATCTTTACTTAGGAGACAGGCAAAATATAATGAGATTAGAGTCTTACTTAGAAACTTTGAAGATAAGTATACTACTTTTTATAAAAAAACAACTGTTAATTATTTGTTTAATGCATATTATAGTATAGGTTATTTTAATGATGCTATTAGAGTATATGAAAATAGTAAAAAGAATTTAAGTGAAGATTTTAAAATGTACATAGATGCTAAAATTGATTTAATTAATAATAATTATAACGAAGCTGAGTCTAAATTTAATAAGCTTATTAGAAAGAATAGTGAGTATAAACCCAATAGTTATTTTTATTTGGCAGAACTTGCTAATATTGCTAAAAATTATGAATTAGAAGAATTTTATTATAATTGTATATGTGATTTTAATGATTTCAGGGATGATGCATATTTAAAAAAATTAACACTTTATATAAGACAAAACAAAAAGAATAAAGCATTAAAAGTATTAAATAAAATTTCTAAATCATATATAAGAGTACATCAACCTATATTTTCTCAAATAAATGCATTATTAGGATTAAAACTTTTTGAATATGAAAATGATTATTATACTGTAAAACAAATTAAAAACTATGATTATAATCTTACAGTTGATCATATTAAACGCCATACTAATGAAAGCGACTATTATAGTTCAAAAATCAATTTTAATGATGATATAAGAATTGAAGAACTTATTCCTGATGTTTGTTTAAGAATTAATCAAGATACGCTTAAATATTGTGATTTATTTGAACACTATATTATTCAATATAATAGTTGTGGAAGTTTTGATGATATTGAAGCAAACTATATAGAGGCAATTATAATACCAAATACTAAAAAGATTATCACAATGTATCCAGTAGTTTCTGATAATATGTTTTCTGCTAAACGAATGGATAAAGAGCCAAAAAAAATAAAAAGAAAATCACAAATTGATAAATTTAATGAGAGGTATAATAAAAATTTATAAAAAAATAAAACTATTTTATATATCATAAACATTAAATAATGAATAAATAACAATTCTATATAATAAAATAGATGAGCTTAAGTATAAAAAACAATGTTATAATTATTTACCATTTATAATTCCACATGGACAAGCAGCAATAACTATAGGAACTACTACAACAGGAGAGCCTGGAACAGATGCAAGTGTTGTAAATAGTGGAACAGAACCAGTCTCAGCTCATTTGATTATTACGCAAATAAGTTAATAAAATAAAAAAACGAACTTTTTAGTTCGTTTTAAATTTCAAATGGAGCGGTTAAGCAACAGCTTACGAACCATAACGCTTTCTTTCTAAAAATATTATATATGAATCTTTATCAAATTTCAATGGGAGTATGGGAATCTTTTGCAATTTAATGTATAATATCTTATAGTTAATCATTGGGAGGTGTTATATGAATAAAAGAGTTCCTGCTATTATATCTACAGTTTCAAATAGTTTTTGTGATTTTACCTTAGACATAGCAGTTAATAAATATAATATGTACTTTATATTGTTTGGAACTGCATTAGGTTCATTTGTATTTCAATTAATTTATGGAATTATAAATGGTATATCGGTAACATTTCCATCTTTGATTTTTATTATTGCAAATGGAATTTGTATGTTATTTGGATATATTCTTTATGTACAAGCATTAAAAAGATTACCCGTAGCCCTTACCGGTTTGATAGAGTCTGGGAGTTTATTTGCATATTTGTTAATTGATTTTGTTTTTGGGTACCTAAAAATAAATCTATGGTTTCTGTTTTTATTTGCAATGTTTATGTTATCTATATTTATATTTTCGTATGAAACATATAAACTAAAAAATGAAAATAAAATTAAAAAAATTAAAATGTCAGGTATTTTAATATTACTTTGTTCAATGCTGTTTTATGGATTTGAACCATATTTGATTAGGTTTGCAAGTTATGTTGGTGCAAATGAAGTAGCAATTAATTTTGGATATTATTTTTTTGCAATTCCTTTCTTTTTCATTATGATGAAAATGAACAAAACAATAGAATCAAAAAATAATTGCAGTGGTTCTATTAAATTGATTTTATTAATATCATTGTTTGAAGCAATATATTATTTATTTGGAACAATGGGATATGTAAATGAAGCTGCTGTTATAAATGCAATAATACAAGAAATAAGAGTATTCTTACTATTCATTCTATCGATAGTTTTTGGAACCGATAAATTATCATTAAATAAAATTATTGCTATAATTATGGGAATTTTATCAGTCATAGGAATATACTTATATTAATTTGTTTTTGGGGCTTGGGGTTTCCCAATATGAGAATTTATGCGGGAGTATGAATTCAGTGCTGGCTAGACAAAGGTTTTACTCCCAAATTCTAAAAAATATAAAAAGAGAATTAAATTATTTTGATAATTTTTTCCTCTTTTTAGTAAGTAAAATAAAAACTTACGAACTTTAATTAGTCCGTAAGTTGTCTTCAAATGGAGCAAGTGAGCGGAATCGAACCGCCGTCTCAGCCTTGGCAAGGCCGCATACTAACCGCTGTACTACACCTGCATATAAGTTGGAGGGCCTAGTCGGATTTGAACCAACGATCAGGGAGTTGCAGTCCCACGCCTTACCACTTGGCTATAGACCCATCACACAATTAGAATTATAGCAAAAAAAATTCTATTTGACAATACTTCATTAAAAAAATATGCAAAAAATAAATTCTTTATTCCTAAATCGTTTTATTGACAATTAATACTATTAAAGGGTATAATTTAAGCAGCATAAGGATGATGAAAAATGAAAAAATATACTAAAAAGCAATTAACGAGATTAAAAATTGCTCTTATTTTTGAAAGCAAAAAAAGAACTAAATATATTGTAAAACATAAAATATTTAAATCGGTTGGGGATAATTTTTTCTTTCAACCTAGAATTATTCCATCAGATCCTGAACTTATTAAATTTCATAATAATGTATCAGTTGCTAGTGATGTAACATTTATTACTCATGATATTGCACATAATGTACTTAATAATTTAGGTGAGGGATATTTTCCATATAACTATGGATGTATAGAAGTACTTGATAATGTATTTATTGGTGCAAATTCAACAATACTTCCAAATATTAAAATTGGACCTAATGCGATTATAGCAGCAGGTTCAGTAGTAACAAAAGATGTCCCTGAAAATGCAATTGTGGCTGGAGTACCTGCAAAAGTAATTGGAACATTTACAGATTATGTGGAAAAAAGAAAGAATATAGTAAGTTATCCTATGGAAGAAGCTTGGAACAATTTTTATAAAGAAAAGGGTGTTAACAATGAACAAGATTAATCGATTTATAGAATCAAATATAGATAAGATTATTCTTGTTTTCTTGTTTTTAAATCCTTTTTTGGACGTACTTGCTGGCTTACAAACTCATTATTTAAATATAAGTTTTTCATTTTCATCAGTAATTAGACTTATATTTATGTTATTGTGTATTTATTATATTTTTTGCTTAGACAATACTGTTGATAAAAATATAAATAAAAAATATCTGCTTGTTTTATTTGCTTATTTTATTTTGTTTTCAATTACAACCATTCTTTATAAAGATTATAATGCATTAGGATATGAGATTAAAAATACTTTAAATACATTTTATTTTCCTGTAGTATTAATAGCTTTATTTGACATGTTTATTCAATATAAAATTAAAATTAGTTTAAAACAAATAATAATGATATATTTTATTTATGTTTTATTTGTTTTAATTCCAGATTTTTTTAAAGTTGGTTTTATAAGTTATTATCATTCAAAGGTGGGTAGCGTTGGCTGGTTTATATCTGCAAACGCAGTTGGAAATATATTAAGTTTGCTTATGCCATTTTTTGCTTATTATTTAATAAACTCTAAAGAACATAAGATATTTAAATGTATATTAACTATTATGTTATTAATAGTATTATCAGATATGGGTACAAAAGTTCCAATGTTATCCCTTTTAATTGTAATGTTATTTCATTTAATTTATTATTTAATAGAATGGATAAAAAACAAGGAAACTAAAAAAATTGTGATATCAATTATAGCAACATTAGTAGTTGTTGTATCATCTATAATAATGGTTCCAAAAACTTCTTTTTATAAAAATATAGAAATTCATAAAGATTTTTTAGGTATTAATCATTATTATGAAGTATTAACTGATTATCATTTAATAGATCATTTTATATTTAGTCAAAGATTAACATTCTTATCAAATACACATAAAAATTATAAAGAATCAAGTGTATTAGAAAAAATTAGTGGAATAGGTTATATTGAAAAATATGGAACAGATAGTGTTAGTACAAAAACTATAGAAATAGATTATTTTGAAGTTTTTTATCGTAATGGAATAATTGGATTTATTTTATTTTTCTATATGATTATTAAGGTGGTTAAAAGTACATTATCTAATATAAAAGAAAAAAGCTTAATTAATTTAGAATTTAAAACTTGTTATTTATTAATTATTTTATTAGCTTTATTCTCAGGGCATATTTTAGTAACTCCTGCTGTTAGTATATTTGTATCACTTACTTTAGTAATGCCATTTTTTAAGGAAAACTTTGTAAAATAAACGATTTGTATAAAATAAAAAAACAATGTATAATTATATGGGGTTATTTGGAGGAATTATGAGTAAGAAAAAGAAAAAACTAAAAATAAAAAAGAAAAATATAATTATATTTATAATGGCTATATTAGTTACTATAGCAAGCATCTTTTCAGTGTATTCACTATCACTATTAAGTGGTATAGAATCAATGCTTAGAATTACGCTTAGTGGAATAATAATTATTTTACTTGCATCTTTCTTACTAGGTTTTTATCACTCATTAAAGAAAAAAAATAAAAAGTACTTATTTTATATACCTATTGTACTTATTTATTCATTTTTACTAATTGGATTTGGATACTATGTTATTAAAACTTATAATGTTGTTGATAAATTTACATCAGATGCTACAACATATTCAAGTAGTGTTGTAACACTTACATCAAATAAAGTAGAAGATGTATCTAAAGTTAGTGGTAAAGTAGGTATATTAAAAGATAAAGATAATATAATTGGAAATATTATTCCAAATGAGATTATAAAAGATAAAAAGTTAGATGTTAAAAAGATTGAGTATGAAACATATATAGATTTAATTGATGCTTTATATAATAAAGAAGTTGATTATGTATTTTTACCAACTGGATATGTTGTTATGTTTTCTACATATGAAGGAAAAGATTTAAGTACATTAGATGATGATACTAAAATAATATATACACAAGAGAAAAAAGTTAAATCAAAACAAACTAGTAAATCCAATAATTTAAATAAACCTTTTACAATCCTTCTTATGGGAGTTGACTCTGAAGATGAAAGTTTAGCTAATAGTTCATTTAATGGTGATTCATTAATGCTTATTACATTTAATCCAGAGAATTTAAATGCAACAATTCTTAGTATTCCAAGAGATACTTATGTTCCAATTACTTGCTTTGCTAATCAAGCAAAAAGTAAAATAACACATGCAGCTTGGAATGGTGAGAGTTGTATGATGGATACAATTGAAAACTTTACTGGAATTAATATTGACTATTATGTTAAGATTAACTTTAAAGGAGTTATTAAGATAGTTGATACTTTAGGCGGAGTAGATGTAGATGTTCCATATAGTTTCTGTGAAAGTAATTCAAATCGAGATTTTGGAAATAATACAATATTCATAAATCAAGGATTTCAAACATTAAATGGTGAACAAGCACTTGCTTTTTCAAGAAATAGACATACATGGCCAGAATACTGTGGAAAAGCATATTCTAACTATGTAAGTAATGATTTTGTCAGAGGACAAAATCAACAAACAGTTGTTAAAGCAATTTTAAATAAAATAAAAGAAAAAAGTGATATATCTACAATTTACAAGTTACTTGATGTAGTAAGTAATAGTATGGAAACAAATATGACAAATAGTGAAATATTATCACTTTACAATATTTTTAAAGATGTTATAGCTAAGAGTACTGGTAATAATATAGATGATGTTATTGGTATGCAAAAACTATATTTAAGTGGATATGGATCAATGAATATATATGATGTAACAATGGGTATGTATTTATATAACTATGTTTTATATCAAGAGTCACTTAATGATGTTGTAGAAGCTATGAAAATAAACTTAGGCTTAATTGAACCTAAAATGATTAAAGAATTTAGTTTTGATATAGATGAAGAGTATGAAGAGAAAGTAATTGGTGAAAGATCAAGCGGAACACCTGTATCTTATGCTAAAGGAGCTCAAACTAAAAATGATTCTAAAGAAACTACAACAACTAAATCATGTGGTGAAAATGAAGAGTTAGGTGCTGATGGTGTATCTTGTGTTTGTAAATGGGGATATACAAAAGTAAACGGTTCTTGTGTTGAAAAGGAAGATAATCAAACTACAAGTAAAGATAATAATAAAACTAGTGAAGAAAAGGAAACTGACAATAAAAAAATTAATAAATGCGTTTTAGAGGGAAGTAATTATTATTGGTATGATGCCGATGGTAATAAAAATACAACACCATATTCAGATTCCACATGTTCGACAAAAGTATCTGATGACGATGATATAACTCCAAGCGTTATTGATGATAATCAAGATGATGAAAAACAAAATAATGATCAATAAAAAGAAACTTTTGTTTCTTTTTTTATGCTCTTGTTATTTTAGTTAATAATTGATAAAATAATAATAGGTGATAATATGAATAATAAAGCATTTACATTAATGGAATTACTCGCAACTATAATAATTATAGCTTTAATAACATCTTTAGCAGTACCTGCTGTTATAAATCAAATAGCTGATAAAAAATCAAAAATTGATGAAACTACTAAGATAATGATTTATAATGCTGCAGAGTTATATATGTCAAATAATCAATATGAATATCCTAAATTAAGTGGTAATAAATATTGTATTTCTCTTGATAAATTAGTTTCTTCTGGTTTACTAGAATCTCCAATAAAAGACTTTAAAACTGGAAGTGTTATAGCGCTTACAAAAAAAGTTAGTATATCAGTTAATACTAATAATGAATATGATGAATTTGAATTAGTGGATGAATGTTAAGTTTTTGATATATTTAGAACTAAAGCAATCATTATCATATAACTGAGTAAGCTAGAACCACCATAACTTATAAATGGAAGTGTAATTCCTGTAATAGGCATTATACCAATAGTCATACCTATATTTTGAAATTGTTGATAAATAAGCATACCAATAACTCCAGATATGATATATTTATCAATATTTTTTTTTGCACTAAAACCAATTTTTATTATTTTAATATCAAAGCATACAAGAAGAAGTAATAAAATAATTGAACCAATTAAGCCAAAGCAACTAGAAAATACAGCAAATATAAAATCTGTTTGAGCCTCTGGTATATATAATTTAATATTAAAACCATGACCTAATAATCCAGCTGATCCAATTGAAGTCATACTATTAATAAGTTGATATCCTTCTTTATTTGACCAATCAAGAAGTCTATTAATTCTAAGAAAAAAACTATTACCAAATAAACTTATAAAAAGCTTTTGATTAAAAAAATATACACCAAGTATTATAGCAATAATAGATATGAAAGTAATAGCTAGTATTATAAACCACCTATATCTTATGCCTGATACAAAAAGAATTGTCATAGTTATAATTAAATATATTAATACAACACCTGTATCTGGTTCTAAGAATGTTAAAATAGTCGGTGGTATTATAATCAACATTATTTTCAATAAAAACATAAATTCATCTTTAACGCTTGGTTTTTTATACTTTTCTTTATATTTTGAGCACTCATAAGAAAGAGTTATAATAAGAGATATTTTCATAAACTCACTAGGCTGTATTGTACCAATACCATTTACTTTAAACCAACACTTTGCTTCATTTATTGGTGGCGCAAATAATAAAAGTAAAATAAGCATAATGTTGCTTATAAAATAAAGAGGGTAAGTATATTTATAAATTTTTTCATTACCAATTTTTAAGATTAAAAAGATTAAAAAATATCCAATTATATACCAAATAATTTGTTTTATATAATAGTTATTTGAATCAGCTAATAATATTTCCGATGCATATACGGTTATAATACTTATAATAGTAAAAACAATTAATAATAACAAAACACTTTTATCTATTCTTTTTATCATGCTATCACCAGTTTTATAATACAATTAATTACTAAATACAACAATCAATATGACAAAATTTGCTAAAAAAAACAGGTTTTACCTGTTTATAACATTTGATAATTAGAACTATTGTAGTTGTTATTTATTGAATTTTTATTGTTTATATAGTTTTCAATAGATGCAACTCTTCTTTCTAAATTATCAAGTCTAGCATCAATACCACTCATATCTACATTACTATTACATTCACTACTTACTATTGTAGGTGGCATCTGCATCATATTAGGCATTGGTCCTTGATATATAGGATATGGAAGATTAAAATTTTGATTCATAAATTCACCTCTATCTGATAATAATATATGTAAATCACTAAAAAATGTGTTATTATATTAATATGGAAAGTATAGATAATAAAAAATATGAAAAAGAGTTAAATAAAAAGGGCGTAAAAATAATAGGAGGTGTAGATGAAGTTGGAAGAGGTCCTTTAATTGGACCTGTTGTAGCTTGTTGTTGTGTTCTTCCAGATAACTTTGAACTAAAAGGATTAACAGATTCAAAAAAGTTAAGTGAAAAAAAGAGAAATGAATTTTATGAATATTTAACTAAAAATACTATTTATGGTCTTGGTATAATAGGACCTGAAAAAATAGATGAGGTAAATATTTATGAAGCCACAAAACTTGCTATGATTGAAGCTATAAATAATGTAAAAAAACAAATAAAGTTAGAACATGTTTTGATAGATGCTATGCCACTTGATTTAGATATACCGTCAACATCCATTATAAAAGGTGATTTAAAAAGTATATCCATCTCAGCTGCAAGTGTAATTGCTAAAGTAACTCGTGATAATATGATGATTGAACTTGATAAATTGTATCCAATGTATGGATATAAGTCTCATAAAGGATATCCTACGAAAAAACATATAGAGGCAATTAGTAAATATGGACTTATTGATGGATATAGAAAAACTTATGGACCGGTTAAAAAAATATTAGAGGGTGAATAATATGAATATAAAAGTATTAAAAACAAATAACAAAGAAGTGTTTGATTTTTTAATAACACAAGCTTATAATGAATTAAAACACAATAGAGGATTATCTAATATAAAAGATGAATTTTTAAAAAATTATATAAAAGATATTAATGTTGATGATAAGTTATATGGTGCTTATATTGATTCTAAGTTAGTAGGGTGTGCATATCTTACTTATGATAACTATATAAAAGATATATATGTCTTAAAAGAGTATAAAAAATATGAAGTTGAAAAACAAATAATAAAAAAAATAATTGAAGATAATGATAAAAGTATTATTTCGTCACATATAAATCCTAATAGTATAGATAAATATGAAAAGTTGGGTTTTGAAGAGATTGATAATGTTGGTGATTCTATAATGGTAGAAAGAAGAATTAAATAATGATTATAAAAAATATAAAAGTAGGTTACTTACAAACTAATTGTTACATTTTAATTAAAGATAATAAATGTATTGTAATAGATCCAGGAGACGAAGTTTATAAAATAGAAAGTGTAATTGGAAATAATAAACTCGTAGGAATTATTGTTACACATTATCATGAAGACCATATAGGAGCACTAGAGGAATTAAAAGAGTCACATAATGTACCAGTTTATGATAGAGGTAATTTAGAAGAAGGAATGAACTCTATTGATAATTTTAACTTTGAAGTTTTATATACACCAGGTCATAGAAATGATTCTATAACAATCATATTTAGAGAATATCACTCAATGTTTACAGGAGACTTTTTATTTAAAGGATCAATTGGAAGAACTGATTTAGAAACTGGAAATGATATAGAGATGCAAGAGTCAATTAATAAGATAAAAGAGTATAGTAGTAATTATAGAGTATATCCGGGTCATGGTGATACAACAACACTTCTTGATGAATTTAATAACAATATTTTTTTAAGATAGATTTAATCTATCTTTTTTTGTCGAGTAAAATAATTAGCTACTTTTGTCGAATTTCACACAAATAAAATTTTAAGTGTTAAAGTTTATTTGGACGTGATAAAGTGAGGATAAATACAGAATATAGAAAAGGAATAATTTTTTTAAGAATTAAAGGTTATTTAGATAAAAAGTCATATAAAGAGTTACTTGATGAAGTTAATAATATTATAGAAAATTTTGGAATAACTAATATAGTTCTTAACTTAGATGAGATTACAAAAATTGATATGAAAGGTATAAGTAGTATTTATTTTATATATGAAAAGTTAAAAAAATATAAAGGTAGCATTTATTTATGTAGCAACAATAATGAAGTTAAATCAAAATTAAAAAAAGAAAGATTATTCAAATATATAAATGAGATAGATAGTGAACTTAAAGCCTTTGATTTAATTAAAATATAAGGAGGAATAATATGGATAATAGTGTAGTTTTAGAATACCAAAAATATATATATGGGATTGCTAAAAAGTTTGAAGGTTATAAGTCAAAAGAAGATTTATATCAAGCAGGATTTATGGGTCTTGTTATGGCGCTTAGAAATTATAAAAAAGAACTTGATTCAAAGTTTTCAACATATGCATATAAATATATATATGGTGAGATGTGTAAACTAGCACGTGAAGATAAACTTATTAGATTAAGTAGAAATGTTATAAAATTAAAAACTAGTATTGAAAATGCTAAAAGTTTTTTACAACAAAAGCTGAATAGAGAGCCTACAATGTTAGAATTATCTAACTTTTTAGAGATGAGTATTAGTGATATAGAAGAAGTGTTAAAAATTAATACTACATATCAAAGTATAGATGGACCAATTAAAGATGATTCAAAAGAATTAAATCTATATGATGTAATACCATGTAAAAGTTTGGATATGGAAACACTTGTTGCACTAAAGGAAGCTTTGTCAAAAATAGATGATACGAGTAGAGATATACTTAACTATAGTATGAATATGACTGAAAGTGAGATTGCTAAGATGTATAATACTAATCAGGTAAATATTTCAAGAACACTTAAAAAGATAAAACAAAACATAAGAACAAATATGCAATAATGCATATTTTTTTTTAAACTAATCATAATAAAATTAGGTGATATTGTGGATAAAAATATGTATAAGAGTTTAGTTAATAAACATAAACCTAAAGAAGATTATTTAAAAAATGAAGTAATAGCTTTTATAGTTGGAGGATTAATGGGAATTATAGCGCAAGCTTTAATTGATATATATTCTTATATTCTAAATATTCCTTCAAAAGATGCATCTACGTTTATGATTGTTACATTAATATTTATAGGATGTTTACTTACATGTTTAGGTTTTTTTGACAATATTGTAAAAAAATGCGGTGCTGGTTTAATTGTCCCTATTACAGGATTTGCACACTCTATGATGAGTGCCGCACTAGATTTTAGAAAAGAAGGAATGATAAATGGAATAGGCGCTAATATGTTTAAACTAGCAGGTTCAGTTATAGTATTTGGTGTTGTATCAGCATACATCTTTGGTCTTATTAGGTACTTATTTTTTGGAGGTGCTATATGACATTTAAATATGATAATGTATTTATAAATAGTTCATCTACAACAGCAGGTAAGTATGAAGCAAATGGTCCATTTGGGAGTCTATTTGATAAGACTTATAATGATTTTTATATAGGATGTAATAACTGGGAGAGTGCAGAAGAAAAGATGAATATGGACTCTCTTCAAATATTATTTAAAAAAATAAACAAAAAAACTACTGATATAGATTTGTTTATATCAGGAAGTTTACTTAATCAAATTATTCCATCTAACTATATAGCTAGTAAATTAAAAATACCATATCTTGGTATTTATAGTGCATGTGCAACTAGTGTAGAAGGTTTAATTATAGCATCTAACTTTATAGAATCAAAACAAATTAAAAATTCTATTGTTACTACTTCTTCACATAATAATGCAGCAGAAAAACAATTTAGATATCCAGTTGAATATGGAGGAGTTAAACCTAAAACTACAACATTTACAACTACAGGATCAGCAAGCATTTATCTATCAAACGTTAAAAGTAGTATAAAAGTAGAATCATCTACTATTGGTAGAGTAATAGATATGGGAGTTACTGATGTATTTAATATGGGAGCAGTTATGGCACCTGCATGTGCTGATACAATTTATAGACATTTAATAGACACCAAGAGAGATGTAAACTATTATGACTTAATCTTAAGTGGTGATTTAGGAATATATGGAAAAGATATTTTGAAAGACTATATGAATAAAGAGTATGGTATAAATTTAACTAATTATGATGATTCAGCATCTATGATATTTGATATTAAATGTCAAGATGTATATGCAGGAGGTAGTGGTCCTGTATGTCTTCCTCTTGTTACATATACTTATATATTTGATTTAATGAAAAAGAAAAAACTAAAAAAAGTATTATTAGTTGCAACAGGATCATTACATAGTGTACAAAGTGTTAATGAGAAAATGACTATACCAGCAATTGCTCATGCTATTAGTTTGGAGGTAATAGAGTGATTTATTTTAATGCCTTTATCTTTTGTGCAGTGGTATGTTTAATTGGTCAGATTATACTTGATCATACATCTCTTACTGCAGGACATGTTACAACTATTTTTGTAGTAACGGGAGCTTTTTTAGATATATTTAGTATTTATGATAAATTTGTTTTATATGCTGGTGGAGGAGCTTGTGTTCCAATTACTAGTTTTGGGCACTCTTTAATTCATGGAGCAATTGAGAGTGCTAAAAATAATGGCTTTATAGGTTTACTTATGGGTATGTTTGATCTAACTGCATCAGGTATAACTGCAGCTATTGTATTTTCATTTATCTTGTCATTTATATTTAAACCAAAGGACTAAATTGGTTCTTTTTTTGTCTACTTTTGTCATATTGATTGATAAGTAAAAAATACTTGATATTATATATATCCCAGAAAGGAGATATAATATGATAGATATAAAAGAAGCATTAGATGAAGTCATATTAGATATTAAAAGTGAGATTAAAAATACACAAATTAAGACAATAAGACAGGCAAATTATAATCTAATGAATTTGTATTTTAATATTGGTAAAATATTAAATGAAAAGAGTAAATATGGTAATAATTTTATAAAAAAAGTTTCTATTGCAATTAAACTAGACTATCCAAGTATTAAGGGATTTTCAGAAAGAAATTTAAAAAGAATGAAAAGATTCTATTTAGAATATAGAGATTTAGGTGAAAAAGTGCCACAAGCTGTGGCACAATTACCTTGGGGACATAATATACTACTCTTTGAAAAAATAAAAGATAAAAAAATAAGAAAAACATATATAGATGCTACATTAGAAAATGGCTGGAGCAGAAATACTTTAGATTTTCAAATAAGGTCAGATTATCATAAAAGAGTTGGTAATTCCATTAATAATTTTAAAATGGTTTTAGATAATAAAAGTGATTTGGTTAATAATGTTTTGAAGGATCCATATATATTTGACTTTATTTCTATTGATAATGATTTTAAAGAAAAAGATTTAGAAAAAAATATGATTCAAAAAATTAGAGATGTTATCTTAGAATTAGGAGATGGATTTAGTTTTGTTGGAAATCAATATAAATTAACTCTTGAAGGTAAAGACTATTATTTGGACATGTTGTTTTATCATTTGAAATTAAAATGTTATGTTGTTGTAGAATTAAAAATGACTGAGTTTAAACCGGAGTATGCAGGTAAAATGAATTTTTATCTATCACTTGTTGATGATAAGTTGAAAAATAAAAATGATAATCCTACAATTGGACTAATACTTTGTAAGGATAAAAATAAATTAACTGTACAATATGCACTTAAAAATATTGAAAAACCTATTGGCGTTAGTTCATTTAGATTAGCAAACTATCTGCCATCTGAAAAGGATTTAAATTTATTTATAAAATAATTATTTTATGGTATAATTTATATGGTGATGATATGGATTGTGTATTTTGTAAAATAGTAGAAGGAACACTACCTTCAAAAAAAGTATATGAAGATGATTTAATAATTGGTATTATGGATATTGATCCATTTTGTGATGGACATGTTCTACTTATTCCAAAAAAACACTATACTGATATGATGGAGTTAGATAGTGATTTATTAAAACATATTAATGATGTTGCTAAAGACTTAACTAAAAAACTTATGACTAAATTAGATAAAAAAAGTATGACTGTAAGTTATAATTATGGCGATAAACAAGTTGTTAAACATTTTCACTTACATTTACTTCCTAATATGGATGATAAACCAACTCATACAGTAGATGAGATGTATGAGAGTATTATGAATAACTAACTTGTAATAATTAATTTTTTATGATATTATGTATTTAGATGAAGGAAGCTTCATAAAATAAAAAAGGAACACTTAATATGCAGAGTTGAGTGTTGCCTAAAATGTGGTTTCACCTAACTATGAGTTAGGTGTTTTTCTTTTATATAAATATTATGATTAGTAATATTATAAGTAAAAGAATGATAAGAAGTAGTATGAAGATTAATGCATCTTTCTTACTCATAATATCACCTCCAATCTTGGAGGTAACACCCAACTATTAAGTATTCCTAAACATATTATAGCAAAAATATGTTCGCAATACAAGAAATGATTAATTATTTCATTTTAATTGCATACATTTAACTAGGTGATTAAATGAAAAAGTTTTTAATTATATTGATATGTCTTTTTATTCCAATAAATATCTATGCATCAGATACAGGTCCTATTGAAGGAAACGAATTAGAGGTAATAGGTGAGGTAAAAGAAGATAAAGGACTTGCTGGAAATGCAAAGTCAGCTATATTAATAGATGCATCAACTGGAGAGGTTTTATTTGAAAAAAATTCACATGAAAAATTAGCACCTGCATCAATGACTAAAATGATGAGTATGTTACTTATATTAGAAGCAATAGAGAATAAAGTAATTAATTGGGATGATATTATAACCGTTAGTGAAAATGCATCAGGTATGGGTGGATCTCAAATACTCCTCGAGACTAATGAGAAGATGAGTGTACATGATTTATTTAAAGGAGTAGCTGTAGCTTCAGGTAATGATGCAGTTGTCGCACTAGCAGAGGCTACATATGGAACTGTTGATAACTTTGTGTCGGAGATGAATAAAAAAGCAAAAAAACTAGGACTTAAAGATACTAATTTTAAAAATGTACATGGTCTTGATGTTGAGAATCATTATTCATCTAGTTATGATATGGCTTTAATTGCTAAAGAACTAGCTCGTCATGAAAAAGTGTTTGAGTTTACTTCAATTTATGAAGATTACTTAAGAAAAGGAACTCCTCGTGAGTTTTGGTTAACTAATACAAATAAACTTGTTAGATTCTATACAGGAGTTGATGGTTTAAAAACAGGTTATACACCTGAGGCTGGATACTGCCTAACTGCAACTATAAAAAAAGATGATATGAGACTTATATCGGTAGTAATGGGTGAACCTTCCAGTACTGTTAGAAATAAAGAAACAACAGAACTTTTAAACTATGGATTTAGTCAATATAAAACAACTAATGTAGCGCGCAAAGGTCAAGTCATAACAGAAATAGAACTTCCAAAATCAGAAAATATAAAAATAGGCATTGTACCATATGATAATGTAAATATCTTAACTAAAAAAAATGAAAAGATTGGTAATATTACATATAAAGCAAAAGTTGATAAAATAAACTTAAATACAAAAGTAAATGATAAAGTAGGAACACTTTTTATATATGAGAATAATAAACTTATAAAAGAGACACCTTTAACTATTAAAGATGAATTAAAAAAAGCATCATTCTTAACTTTATATAAAAGATATTTATCTAACTTAATAACAGGCAATATTAAATACTAATATTGTCTTTTTATGTATTGACAAGTTTGATATAATAAATGTAGGTGATAAAATGAGAACAATAACAGTTGATGGAAATGAGGCTTGTAGTAAAACAGCCTATCTATTTACAGAGATGGCAGGAATATATCCTATTACGCCATCTAGTACAATGGCAGAACATGTAGATGAATGGAGTAAAAGTAAACTAAATATTTTTAATGATCATGTAAAAGTAGTTGAGATGCAAAGTGAAGCAGGAGCAGCTGGATTTATTCATGGAGCACTTCAATCAGGAGTATTAGCTACAACTTTTACAGCAAGCCAAGGCCTATTACTTATGATACCTAATATGTATAAAATGGCAGGTGAGATGTTACCCGCTGTTATACACGTTGCAGCACGAAGCTTATCTACACATTCTCTATCTATTTTTGGAGACCATCAAGATATATATGCAACACGTCAAACTGGATTTTGTATGTTAGCTTCATCTTCAGTTCAGGATGCATCATACCTATCAGGCATAGCTCACTTATCTGCAATAAAAGGTAGTCTTCCTTTTCTACATTTCTTTGATGGTTTTAGAACAAGTCACGAGATAAATAAAATAAATGTATTAGAAGATGCGGACTATAAAAATTTAGTAGATATGGAAGCTTTAAATAAATTTAGAAAAAGAGCTCTTAATCCACTTAATCCAACTATTAAAGGAACTGCATCTAATGATGATATTTATTTTCAAATGACAGAATCTAGAAATAAATATTATGATAGAATACCTGATATAGTTGAATACTATATGAATGAAATTAATAAGCTAGCTCATACTGACTATATGCCATTTAATTATTATGGCTCTAAGAATGCCAAAAATATAATAGTTGCTATGGGTTCAGTTTGTGAGACAATAAAAGAGACTATTGATGAGTTAGGTGGAGACATTGGCTTAATTGAAGTACATTTATATAGACCATTTAGTATTAAACATTTACTTAATGTTTTACCAGATACTGTTAAAAATATAGCTGTCTTAGATAGAACTAAAGAAGCAGGATCAATTGGTGAACCACTATACTTAGATATATGTGCTGCTTTAAAAGATAAAGATATAAATATAGTAGGTGGAAGATATGGACTTTCTTCAAAAAATACGACTCCAAAAGAAATAGAAGCTGTATATAATATGTTAGAAGGTACTTTAAAAAATAACTTTACAATAGGTATTGTTGATGATGTAACTAACTTATCTTTAAAATCAACTGATTTAAAAATAAATAAACATCATGAAATGCTTATTTATGGATATGGTAGTGACGGAATGGTATCAGCATCTAAATCAATTATTAAATTACTTGGTGATAATACAAACCTTGATGTACAAGGATATTTTGAATATGACTCTAAAAAATCAGGTGGAGTTACAATTGGTCATTTAAGATTTTCTAATAATGAGATAAGATCTACTTATTATGTTGAAAACCCTGAGATAGTAGTACTTACAAAAGACTCATACATAAATAACTTTGATATGTTATCTAATATTAAAGAAAATGGAGTATTTTTAATCTCTACTGAAAAAGATGATGCTGAATTATTTAACATGTTTACTAAAGATATGTTAGATACTATAAATAATAAAAATATAACTGTATATATATCTAGAGCTAGTGAACTTGCTAAAACTAATAATCTAGGTAATAAGATAAGTATGATTATGGAAGCACAACTTTTATATCTACTTAACCTAATTGATTATAATGAGGCTTTATCTAAAATAGAAGAAGATATTAAGAAAAAATTTAATAAAAAAGGTGAGATAATAGTAAATAGTAATATAAGTGCTATTAAAGATGCAGTAAGTTATTTAAAGAAAGTAGAAGTAATAAGTAATGGAGATAATATAATAGAAGTTAATAACACTAACTATGACAAGATTAATAAAAGATTAGGTTATACTCTAAAAGTATCTGACTTTGATAATCCTGATGGAACATATATTCCAGCTACTTCTAAATTTGATAAAAGAAAAATAGCTGAAATGGTACCTAATTGGATAAAAGATAACTGTATTAGTTGTAATCAATGTGCAACAGTATGTCCTCATGCAGTTATAAGACCTTACTTAATTGATGAAGATGAATATAACAAAATGCCAGATAATATAAAAGATAGATGCATAAAACCTATGAATCCACTATATAAAGACTATTATTTTACAATAGCTGTTTCAATTGATGATTGTACAGGTTGTGGATTATGTATTAATACATGTCCAGGTCGTATGAAAAATAAAGCTCTTGAATTTAAAAGTTATGATTCTTTGAAAGTTGAACAAGAAGTATTTAACTATTTAGAAAAAAATATAAGTGAAAAAGATACTGATACATCAAATGTTATAGGATGTGCATTTAAAAAACCTCACTTTGAATTTTCTGGAGCATGTGCTGGATGTGGAGAAACATCATATCTTAGAATTCTAACTCAATTATTTGGTAAACATTTAGTTATATCTAATGCAACAGGCTGTTCATCAATTTATGGCGCATCAATGCCTTCAATGCCATATAGTATTCCTTGGGCATCAAGCTTATTTGAAGATAATGCTGAATATGGATATGGTATTACAATGGGTGATAAATTAATTAAAAATAGAATTAAAAATATTTTTGAAAGTAAAAATGATGAACTAGCTCAAAAATGGTTAAATAATATAGATAATTATGAAGTTACAAAAGAAGTATATGATAACTTAGATTATTCTAAGTATCCTGAGTTATCTGATATAAAAGACTATTTAGTTAAGAAAAGTGTATGGATAACTGGAGGAGACGGTTGGGCATTTGATATAGGATTCTCTGGAATTGATCATGTTTTATCTAGTGATGAAGATGTTAATATATTAGTTTTAAATACACAAGTATATTCTAATACTGGAGGACAAACATCAAAGGCAACAACAGAAGGAATAGTTGCTCCATTTTCTAGTAATGGTAAAAAGACTAAAGCAAAAGACTTAGCAAGAATTGCAATGTCATATCCAAATGTTTATGTTGCGCAAATTAACTTAGGTGCTAATATGTTACAAACTATAAAAGCTTTAAAAGAAGCAGAAGCACATAAGGGACCTTCTATAGTAATTGCTTATGCACCTTGTATATCACATGGTATAAAAGGTGGAATGGCAAACAGCTTAAGTGTATCTAACCTAGCTACTAAATCAGGATACTATCCAATATTTAGATATAATCCGGATTTAAATAAATTCACACTGGATTCTAAGAATGTTGACTTTGAATTATATAATGAATTCTTATCAACTCAAAATAGATTTAACATCTTAAAAAATAGTGATCCAAAAGAAGCTGAAATATTACTTAATAGTAATAAAGAACATGCTATAGAAAACTATAATTATTATAAGGAATTAGAACAATGATTTTAAACGTCAGTGGTAGGACAGATGTTGTTGCTTTCTATACTGATTGGTTTATGAATAGAATAAAAGAGGGTTATGTTGATGTTAGAAATCCTATTGCACCTAAGTTAATTAGTCGTATTAGTTTTTCTGATGTTGATCTAATCCTTTTTTGTACTAAAAATCCAATACCTATACTTAAACATTTAAAAAGTATAGATAAGCCAATATTATTTCATATAACGCTTACTCCTTATAAAAAAGATATTGAACCTAATGTACCTCCTAAAGGTAAAATTATAGAAGCTATTAAAGAGGTATCAAAAATAATTGGAATAGATAATGTATATGTTAGATATGATCCGATTTTTATTAACTCAAGATATACGCTTAATTACCACATTAAAGCTTTTGATAAAATGTGTAATTTACTAGATGGCTATGTTAAAAATATAATTATTTCATTTATAGATGACTATAAAAATGTTAGAAATAATAAAGATGAGTTAAGAATCAAAGAATTAACTGATAATGACCTAAAAGAAATTGGTCTAAACTTTAGTAAATCAGCAAAAGAACATAACATGACTGTTCAAACATGTTATGAAGATAAAAATTTAGTTGAATATGGATTTATAAAGAAGGAATGTATAGATGCAACACTTGCTTTTAAAAAAACAGGTAAAACTGATTTTAAGAAGTGGAAAGCAAGAAATTGTGGATGTGTTGAAATGGTTGATATTGGACTTTATAACTCGTGTAAGCATTTTTGTAAGTATTGCTATGCAAATTTTGATGAAGGAAAAGTTGAAAATAATTATGTTCATCATGATAAAACATCTTCGTTATTAATAGGGCATATAATGTATGATGATATTGTGAAAACTAGAAAAAAATAGTTGTTAATTATATTTAAATGTGTTATATTTATGTAGGTGAAAAAATGAATACAACATTAGATATTAAAAATGATAAAGATTTGATTCGTCTATTAAATGAAAAAGATTGTTTAAAAACAAAACTTGATCAATTAAAATATATTGATAAATCCACTGATTTTAATATGATAGAAATACTAGAAAATAGAATTGATTTAATTGATATTATTGTATACAACTATATTTTTCAAAATAATGATATTAAAGAAATTATATGTACACGTGATACCTTGATTAAAACAGATCACATGCCACAATTTATTCTAACTAATATTGATGATTTAAATAATTATTCAATTATTTTTAGAGGCTTTTTATCAATAACAGGAAAGTTAGATATTTATTATGATGAACAAGCAAATGCTTTGTTCGCAATTAATAAAATTCATCCATCAGATATGATAGAGTCTAGTGAAAATCAATTTTGTAAAATAGATACATCAATATGTTTTTACCCAGGTATTTATAAAATAAAAGAAGGCGATGTTATTGGCCTTGCTAAAGAAAAAGTATTAGTTAAGTAATACTTTTTTTCATATTTATGGAGATAGCTTTATAATATAGGTTATTAATAATTATTACACTATTGTAATAAAATATTATGGTGATATAATTAATACAGGTATTACTAAAAATTTAGATGTAGGTGTATTATGAAAAATATTTTTAATGGTTATATGAATGATAATTTAAAACTAGAGTTATGGCAAAAGATAGGTGTTATATGTTTTATAATATCAATTTCCGGATTTTTCGGTTGGATTTATGAATTTATCTTTTATTATTTTAATTTTGGTTGTGAAAAATTTTATTGGCAAGGTGGAAATTTTTTACCATGGATTAATATATATGCAATAGGATCCATACTCATTATATTATCCACAATAAAATTTAAAAAAAATCCTATAGTAGTCTTTTTGATAGCTACGTTATCAACAGGAATTTTAGAATACATTTCAGGTTATTTAATATATGTATTAAATGATGGATTAAGACTTTGGGATTATAATACGGAAATTTTAAATTTTGGAAATATTAATGGCTTTGTATGTCTTAGAAGTGTTTTATTTTTTGGTATATCGGGCTTATTATTAATGTATATAATATTACCATTTGGAATATATTTATCTACAAAACTAAGTAGAAAAGTATTTTTAACAATTACTATTTTAGTTTGTTCAATTATTTTAATAGATGAATTTTATAATTTATTAATTGCTTCAACTTTTAAACTTCCAAGAGCACGTGATATTTATAGTCAACTAGGTATAAACTATATGACATATAAAAGAGGTTAGTAGGTGGCTTTATGAAAAAAGAGTTTAATAAAATTATTCTTATATTTATAATAGGAAGCATAATTGGAGCAATTTACGAAGAGATGCTTCATGTTGTAAAGTTTTATATAAGTCATGGAACATTTGACTGGGTTACCAAAAGAGGGCTTATAATAGGACCACTAAGCCCAATATATGGAATAGGATCAGTACTAATATATGTTGTATTTTATTTAAAAAAAAGAGATTGGTATAAAACATTTTTATTAGGTTCTATTTTTGGCGGAGTATTTGAATATTTAATGGGTTTTTTACAAGAAACTATATGGGGAACTATATCATGGGATTATACAGACAAGTTTTTAAATATAGGTGGTAGAACTACAGTTCCTTTTATGTTCTTTTGGGGAATGCTTGTTATATTTTTTGTATATGTAATCTTTCCTTTCCTAGATAAACTTTATTCTAAATTTAAGGAAAATTATATAAACAAAATAGTAAATATTTTATTTGTTGTTTTATTAGTTGATGTTGTAGTTACTATAACAGCAGTTACCAGACAAACTTTAAGACAAAGAGGATATAAATCTTCTACTATAGTAGGTGAGTATTGTGATAAATATTTTACTGATGATTATTTAAAAACTATATATAGAACATCAAAAGTTGTAAAAAAAAGTAATTCAAAATGAATTACTTTTTTAGTACTTTACTAGTAACTTTATAACTTTCTTCTAATAGTTGTTTAATCTCACTATCACAGTTTAAAGTATGTAATATATTAGCATACACATTTGTATAAGTGGAAACTACATATTTTTTTTCTGCCTCGTTATTAAATGACATTTGATTTAAATAAGAAATAGCAATATTTAAAAGTTCAGATTTATCTGTAATATTATCTAGACTATCACAAACATTTTTGTAGTTGTAAATAATATTTTGTTTATTTTTTAAATCACTTATAACTGATAATTTACCAATCATAAATTTAAATTTGTTTATTTTTTTATTATATTTATCTTTAAGTTTTAAATTAACGTCTAAGTATTCTTCAATATATTTACAAGCTTTACAATATTTATTATATAAATAGGATTCAATAGCACATGTAAATAGACAGTCACTATTTTTATCAAGATTAAAATTATAAAAATTAATATTATTTTTACTAAGGTGTTTTAATATTTTAACTCTAGCATTATTAATTCTTATATTAATATCTGGAATTTTAGAATAGCCAATAGTATTTTGTATTCTATTAATATAATCAATATAATGGTAAGTTATATCTGAGTAATCATTATATACTTTATTAATCATATCATAATAATCATTTTTAGTAACATTTTCACTTTTATTACAAAACTCTATATATTTATATATTTCCTCATTAATAATCATACAATCACCAATTTAATTATATCATATTTATTATTTACAAATATATATTTTTAATTTATAATTAAATTATAGAGTAGGTGGTTTTGATGAAAGAATTAATTAATAAAAGTATAGGGGCAGCGATTTTAATATCGTTAGGTAATTATGCACTATTAAAACTAGGTAGCCCAATTGGTCCTGTTATATTTGCATTTGGTCTACTTGGCGTGTGTTATATGGGACAGAACTTATTCACAGGAAAGTGTGGATTTCTAATTCAAGATAAAATAAAAATAGATGATTTATTAATTATTTTAGAAGTTAACTTAATAGCAGGATATATATTAGGATATATTTATTCATTTGCTGATCCTGATATTTGTAAGACAGCAATAGCTAAAGTAGCTACATGGGATATTTCAATAGCATTCTTCATAAAATCAATATTATGTGGAATAATCATGTATATAGCAGTTTTACTTTATAAAAAAGGAACAAGTCTTGGAATTATTTATGGAATACCACTTTTTATATTTTGTGGTTTCCAACACTGCATTGCGAACATTATAACTTTGGGAGTCGCTAGAACATTTAGTTTTTCCATAATAATATGTATTATAGGTAATTTAATAGGTTCACTACTTATGTGGTATTTTTCAAAAGATAGTGTATAAATAAAAAAATAATAACCATATTATTAGTGGTGATAATATGGATGAAAATTTAGAAATGTTAGAATATATTGTTAAAAACTCTGAGATGGGTGTATATAGTTCTAATAAGTTAATTAAAATGCTTAGTGATAAAGAAAATAAAATTAGAAAAGTAGTTGAAGGTATTTTAAAAGGATATGAAAACTACTATAAAGAATCAAAAAAATTAATAAAAAAATATACAGATGATATTAAAGAAAATGGTACTATGGCTAAAATGAATGCATCTATGATGATGAAGATGGATGTTATGAAAGATAATAGTGACGCTAATATCGCCCATATCCTAACACAAGGTCTTACTATGGGAGTAGTTGATATTACAAGCAAGATAGATAGATTTAAAGGCGATGCTGATAAGAAAATAATTAATATGGCCAAAGACTATTTAAAATTTCAACAAGAATCAATAGATTTTTTAAAAGACTATTTATAACACCTTAAAAAGGTGTTTTTTTCTTGATTTTAAAGGGCTTTATATAGTATAATTAAGAAGATTGTAGGGTGATTTTATGTACTTAAAGAAAATAGTAGCAAGTGGATTTAAATCATTTGCTGATAAAATAAATATTGAATTAGATAATGGTATAACTGGAATAGTAGGACCTAATGGATCAGGTAAATCAAATGTAGTAGATGCAATTAGGTGGGTACTCGGAGAACAATCAGTTAAATCACTTCGTGGTGAAGGAAATATGACTGATGTAATATTCTCAGGATCTAAATCAAGAAAAGCTCAAAATGTCGCATCAGTAACACTAATATTCGATAATACAGATAAATACTTACCACTTGACTATACTGAAGTATCAATAAAAAGAAGAGTATATAGAGACGGTACTAATGAATACTTTATCAATGATGAGAAATGTAGACTAAAAGATATAACAGATTTACTACTAGATACAGGTATTGCAAAAGAATCATTTAATATTATCTCACAAGGTAAAGTAGAAGAAATAATTCTAAATAAACCAAGTGATAGAAGAGTAATATTTGAAGAAGCTGCAGGAGTACTTAAATATAAAAGAAGAAAAGAAGAAGCTATAAGAAAATTAGATAGAACTCATGATAATATGAATCGTGTAGGTGATATAATAAGTGAATTAGAAACACAAGTAAATCCTTTAAAAGAACAAAGAGATAAAGCACTTATTTATAAAGAAAAATCAAGTGAATTAAAAGACTTAGAAATATCTTTAATAACACACGATATAACAAGCTTAAATGATATATATCAAACTAAAAAGAATAAAATAGAAGAGCTTAATAAAGAAATAATAAAATCAACTACACTAAACTCTACAAATGAATCTAAGATAGAAGAATATAAAGTTAAAATATCAAAACTTGAAAATGATATAAATGAAACAAATAAAAATTTGATTAAAACAACAGAAGAAGTAGAAAAAATAAATGGGCGCAAAAATATAATATTAGAAAGAAAAAAATATGCATCAAATGATCCTAAACTACATGATAATTTAATAAATATAAAAGAAGCTAAAGCTAAATGTGAAGTAGAAGCTGATAAGATAAATAATGAAATTGAAACATTAAAAGAAGAACTACTTGATTTAAAGAAAAAATATGAAATAGAAGAGACTAATATTTCTAAAATAAAAGCTTCAAAACAAAACTTAGAAAAAGAGTTAAATAATAAACTTGGAGTTAAAATAAATGTTCAAAATAAAATAGAATATTTAAGAAATTCAATAGAAAATAATAATACTCTACCTAGTGGAGTTAAAAATGTTTTAAATAATCCAAAATTAAAAGTACATGATACAATAGGTAATGTTATAGATGTTGATGAAGAATATTCAATAGCTATATCAACATCACTTGCATCAGCTATAAATAACATAATTGTTGATAATGAACTATGCGCTAAAGATGCAATTGCTTATTTAAAACAAAATAACTTAGGAAGAGCAACATTCTTCCCACTTAATATTATAAAATCAAGAATTATATCAAATGATATTTTATCTAAAATTAAAAATTCTGAAGGCTTTATAGATATAGCTTCTAATCTTGTTAAATATAATCCAATATATAAAAACATAATAGAAAATCAATTAGGTAATGTAATTGTAGCAGATGATATAGATAATGCAAATAAAATAAGTAATATAATAAATCATACATATAGAATAGTTACACTTGATGGAACACTTCTACATGTAGGTGGATCTCTTACAGGTGGTACTCAATTAAAACAAAAAAATACAATTACAGAAAAATATGAATTAGAACACTTACTTAAAGAAGAAGAAAATGTAATAGATGAGGTAAAAGCATTAGAAGAAAAAATAAATACAAGCGACTATGATCTAAAATCAAAAGAAGATAAATTATATATCATAAATCGAGATTTAATTAGCAAAGAAGAATACTTTAAAGTAAAAAATAATAACTTAATTGAATTAAAAAATAAATTAGAAGATTATATAAAAGAAGAAAGTGATACACAAGGTTTAATTAGTAACACTTTATCTAGTGAAGAAGAAAGCGTTATTAATGAATACTATGATGTATTAGCACGTAAAAATGAACTAGAAGAATTATTAAATAGACTACAAAATCAAAAAATATCTTTAAAAAATGAACAAGAAGAATTTGAATTTACAATAAAACGTGAGAATAGTTTATTTAATCAAAAAAGTAAGGAATTAAAAGCACTTGAAATAGAAGTAAATAGAATGGATGTAAAACTTGATAACTTACTTAACAGATTAAATGAAACATATTCTATCACTTATGAAAAAGCAAATAGTGAATATATTCTTGAAATTGACTCAGAAGAGGCTAGAGATAAAGTGGATACACTTAAAAGAATTATTCGTGATCTTGGAAATGTTAATTTAGATGCAATAGAAGAGTATGTAAAGGTAAGCGAAAGATATGAATTCTTAATTGCTCAAAGAGATGATTTAACTAAGGCTGAAGATACACTATTAGAGATTATAAGTGAAATGGATGAAGTAATGAAAACTGAATTTGAAAGAGCATTTAAAGTAATAAATCAAAATTTCACAGAAACATTTAAGGAATTATTCAAAGGTGGTAATGCATATCTTAAACTAACAGATCCAGATAATTTACTTGAAACAGGAATAGAGATAATTGCATCTCCTCCAGGAAAGAGTTTAAAAAGTATTACGCTTTTATCAGGTGGAGAAAAAACATTTACTGCAATTAGTTTATTATTTGCAATCTTAAAATCACGTAGTGTGCCTTTCTGTGTATTAGATGAAGTTGAAGCCGCACTAGATGAGGCAAATGTTGATAGTTTTGGTGAATATATAACTAAATTTAAAGATCAAACACAATTTATATTAATTACACATAAAAAAAGAACAATGGAATATGCAAATACCTTATATGGTATTACAATGCAAGAATCAGGTGTATCAAAACTTGTTAGTGTAAAACTTGAAGATTTTGATAAATAACTTGACAAGTATGATACAATTATAATGGAGGTAATAAAATATGGCTGAAAAGAAAACTGTAAAAAAATCAGTAGCAAAAGAAGAAACAAAAAAAGTTGAAACTAATACAATGCATGAATGTGAATGCAAAGAATGTAATTGTGGATGTAATTGTGGATGTAATTGTTCACAAAAATTAAATTATATTTTGTATTGTTGTATTGCAATATTAGCACTTGTAATAATCTTACTTGGTGTTGTCATTGCAAATAATACAAAAAATACTAGTGAAACAAGCGATGAAAGTAGTGAATCATCAACTGAATATGATGTTTCTATGTTTGACACATTAACAACAACAGATGCAATTGCTAAAATTAGTAAAGGAGATAAAGTTTTAGTATATATAGGAAGATCAAACTGTGGATATTGTGTTAAATTTTTACCAAGCTTACAAAAAGCTCAAAAAGAATTTGGATATAAAACAGTTTATGTAGATTTAAATCAAGTATCAACTAGTGATCAAGAAGCATGGGCTAAATTTGGTGGCGTTGCTAAATTATATGATGAGACATGTACTGATCCTGAAAATGCTACTGTAGAAAATAAATGTGGTAAATTTGGACTTACTCCAATGGTGTTAGTTTTTGAAAATGGAAAATTAAAAGACGATTGGGTAGGTTATTCAGAATATGAACAATTTGCTTCATTCTTAACAGAAAATGGATTTAAAAAATAAAAAGTGATTTAATCACTTTTTTTTTAATAATTAAATAAAATTAGAATATAATAATAATGTAAATACAATAAAATTAAAAAAAATTATCAAAAAGTATTGTAAAAGTTTTTTTTTTAGTATATAATTAAGAAGTCAAATGCCTAATTAGCTCAGTTGGTAGAGCACTCGGCTGTTAACCGATAGGTCGTAGGTTCGAGTCCTACATTAGGCGCCATTTTTTTTGGCCAGTTGGTGAAGCGGCTTAACACACTGCCCTTTCACGGCAGCATTCACGGGTTCGAATCCCGTACTGGTCACCATTTAGAAGTATGAAGTCTTATATACAAGACTTTTTTTAATGCAAAAAATAATTTGCATTTTAAAAAAATTGTGATATAATATCTTGCGTTTTGACGAAAAAAGGAGGCGATATTAATGTACGATGAATATTTTATAGAAAATCTTATGATAGGAAATAGAGTAACAATATATAATGTAGGTGGATCTACAGGTATAAATAATTTAACAGATGGACCTTATATATTTTATAAAGTTCCAACAGAAGATGGAAAAAAACAAAAATATAAAGAAATTTTTACTGAAGATGTTTATAAATTATCTTCTAGTATTGAAAAACAAAAATTTGGTAAAACTTATATAGTTAAATCAGATAATATAAAAAAATATATTAACAAAGATGAATTGACAAAAGGTTCAGTAAATAAAGTAAGACTTTTAGAAATATATAATAAAGTTAGAGAAGACAGTTATAAAGATACTTTAAACAATCATAAGCAAAAAACATTACAAAGATAATTTTGATAATTATCTTTTTTTCATTATTCTTTCATATAATTTTCACATTTAAAGTTTATACTTGATATTGAAAGGAAGGAATGGTGATAATAATAAAAAAATTATAATTTTAAGTAAAAGATAAAATAAAAAAAGTGAATCCTTAATAAACATTTTTCATATATACGATAACTAAAAACCCTAAAAAAAATAAGCAGTATTGCTTATTTTTTATGTTATGTCTAAAAGTTCCATAGCTTTTTTTGTATCTTCACCCTTAAATGAAAGTTTTTGTAAATCATTACATTCTTCATAATTTCTTTGATAGTAAATATTAATATAGTTATTGATTAATTCCTCAACATTATCAAAATCTTGTTTTAACCAATCAATAATATCATTATAATGTTTTCTTCCAATTAAGTTTGTTATATAATTGCAACATTGGTCATTATAATCATCACTGCCTTCAATTTTTCTTATTAATGTATTATAAGCATGTTTTTCAATCATACATTTTAAAAATAATTTTATAAGTAGTTCATTACCAATAGTATATATATTATTTCTAATATTATTCTTACTAGTAAATGAATGCATATCACCTTTTAAATAGTTTCTTAAAAGTTCTTTAGCATATAATTTTTCATCACTAAAACTAATATCAGGCATTTGTTTCCTAATAGTAGAATTTAAAGCATAATCTAAGTATATTTTAATTCTATTTAAACCATCTAAATCAGATGATGAAATATAGTTTTTAATGTCAAAGTTCATATCTTCAAAGTTCATATTATCACCTAATTAAATTATAAAGTATAGATTATAGATAAGTCAAACTAAATAATATTCAAATTATAAAAGTGTGTAAAAATGTGTCAAGATAATAAAAAAAGACTTAATATGCCTTTTATTTTAAAAATCTTATGTTATACTTTAATTGTAAGTTAGAAGTAACTTATTCTGGGAACAGACATAAAAGAATGAACTTTTTAATAAGTTCAAAAAAGGGGAAAATGATATATTTTATATCATTTTTTTTATAAAAAAATAGAAACTGTTCCCCCTGAGAACAGTTTCATAAAAGAATAAAAAGGGGTTGGCTAGTGTGATACTAGCACCAATTCGACATTTCCGAACTGGTGCTTTATATACTACATCTAAAATTAAATAAAGTCAAGTTTTTAACATTAAAAAAAATATTTTTTTAAGCACTATATTGACTTACGAACAGTTGTTTGATATTATTGTTTTGAAAGCGGTGATATTATCGAACTTATAGATTTAAAAGGAATAGGACCAAAAGGCGTTAAAATACTTAATAAACTTGGTATTTATAGTATAGAAGATTTAATTTGTTTTTATCCCTTTAGATATAATTTAATAAGAAGAAGTGATGTAAATACACTTGAAACTAATGATAAAATTGTAATGGATGGAATAATTGAGACAACACCAACGTTATTTAGACTTAAAAGAAAACTTGATTTAATGCGTTTTAAACTTAATACAGGCTCTAATTTAATGAATGTAACAATATATAACAGAGGATTTTTAAAAAATAAATTAAGTGTTGGAAGTAGTGTTACTTTAATTGGAAAATATGACAAACAACATAATGGAATAATAGCAAGTGAAATTAGATTTGGCAGTATTTCTAAAGAGAAAATTGAACCGGTTTATCACTTAACATATGGTATTACTAATAATCAAATTAGTCTTTATGTAAAAGAGGCACTTGAAAACTGTTGTGAGGTTAAAGATTATATTCCTGATATTATAAAAGAAAAGTATTTGTTTAATGATAAGATTAATGATATTAGAAATATTCATCTACCAAATAATATAAATAATTTAAAAAAATCTATTAATAGATTAAAATATGAAGAATTATTTACATTTATGCTTAAAATGAATTATCTTAAAACAAATAAAAAAAACAGAATTGGTTTAAAAAGAAAAGTTGATTTTAAACTTGTTGATAAATTCATTAAAACTCTTTCTTTTGAACTTACACCAGATCAATTAAAAGCTGTTAATGATATTTATAATGATTTAATGAGTGAAAAAAGAATGAATAGACTTATCCAAGGTGATGTTGGTTGTGGAAAAACTATAGTTGCAATAATATCTATGTATATAAATTATTTAAGTGGATACCAAAGTGCATTAATGGCTCCAACAGAAATACTTGCAGAACAACATTATCAAAATATTAAAACCTTATTTAAGGATTATGATATAAGTATTGCTTTATTAACAGGTAAATTAAAAGTAAAAGAAAAAAAAGAATTATATAAGAAGATAGAGTCTGGCGAGGTTGATTTTATAATTGGCACGCATGCTTTAATATCTGATAGTGTTAAATATAATAATTTAGGATTAGTTATTACAGATGAACAACATAGATTTGGTGTAAATCAAAGAGCTAATTTAAAAAATAAAGGAATAACACCTGATATTTTATATATGAGTGCAACTCCGATACCAAGAACTTATGCACTTACTTTATATGGAGATATGGATATAACAAATATTAAGACATCTCCAAGTGGAAAAAAAGAAATTATCACTACTTTAAAAAAAGAATCCGAGATTAAAGATGTACTTGAATCTATGTATAAAGAATTAAAAGAAGGCCATCAAGTCTATGCAATTGCACCTTTAATTGAAGAAAGTGATAAATCAGATTTAAAGAATGTTTATGAGTTAGAAGAAAATATGAATAAAGCTTTTGGAAAACTTTATAATATTGGAATACTTCATGGTAAAATGACGGATATCGAAAAAGAAGAGGTAATGAATAAGTTTAAAAATAATGAGATACAAATACTCATTAGTACAACTGTTGTAGAAGTTGGAGTAGATGTTAAAAATGCAACAATGATGGTTATATTTGATGCGTTTAGATTTGGTTTATCTGCACTTCATCAATTAAGAGGAAGAGTTGGTAGAAATAATCTTCAGTCATATTGTATTTTAATTAGTAATAGAGAAACTAAAAGGCTTGATATTTTAACTCATACCAATGATGGTTTTAAAATAAGTGAAGAAGATTTTACCTTAAGAGGAAGTGGAGACTTATTTGGACTTAGACAAAGTGGAGATATGAAGTTTAGACTTGCTGATATAAAAAAAGATTTTAATATTTTACTTAAAGCAAAAGAAGATAGTTTAATTTTTTTAGGTAAAAAGGAAAATATTGATGATTATATTAAAGAAGATGAAAATATAGATTAATAATTTGACAAGGTTAAATAAAATAAATATAATTATAATAGCGTGATACTAACTCACGCATACACTCTTACGATATTTAGTTGAGAGTGATTATAAAACCCCCTGAATGCCCAGTCATTGTGACTGGGTTATTTTTTTTTGTTATAATATTCTTAGAAGTGAGGAATGCTTATGAAAAATTTTTACATTATTTGGTCTTTTATATTTATTTTAATAGCTTTTATATTGACTATAGATATGCTTAATAAACCAGGCACTAAAATAAAAAAAATAGGTGAAATAGCAGGTGTTAATTTATATGAATGTAAAATTATTTATAATAATGATACACATGGTGGATTTCATGGAGATGGGGAATATTTTGCTAAATTAGATTGTTCTTCATTAAAGAATTATTCAGCTATTTTAAAGTGGAATAAATTACCTTTAAATGAAGATATAAAAAAAGAGATTTTAGTTGAATCTTGTTCAATAGAAAAATGTACAAATGTGCTTGAAAGATATAATATTCCAAATATTAAAAATGGATATTATTATTTTATTGATAGAAATAGTACATATGATAAAGAATTAAATATAAAAATATATTATAATTATAGTTTATTTTTATTTGATGAGGATAATAAAAGTATATATTATTATGAACTAGATACTTAAGAATATTAATAATGTTTGCTTTTTTTGTTGATTACATAATTTTCTTGTGTTATAATTAATATGAATAATTGGGAGGCTAGTGTATGGAAAAAGAAACAATTTTAGTAACAGATCAAAATGGAGTAGAGAAAGAAGCAGAAGTTATTCTATGCTTTGAAAAAGATAATAAGAATTTTATAATATATACATTTAATGAAACTGATGAAAAGGGAATGACTATCTTATATTCTTCTATGGTTAAAGTTGAAGACGGCGTAAATGTATTTGAAAAAATCACTCCTGAAGATTGGACAATGGTAAAAAGTGTTATGAATAGCATTGTTAAAGAAGGGAAGGAATAATATGTTAGATAATATAAATTTAAAAAAAACAAGTGAGTTATTAGGCACATTTAAAAATAAAATTAATGGCTATAATAAAAGTAAAGCTAAGCTTTCAATTTTAGATAAGATTAGAAAATTTTATTTTGGACTTGTTTTAAATATTAAAAATAATCAACTTGATAAATTAGATGAAGAACAAAAAAATATTAAAGAAAATTTAGAAAATTATAAAGAAGAATTTGATAGACAAATGACAATTGCAAATAATGAAGTCAAATTAAAAGAAACTGAAAAAAATATTAGTAAAGAAGAATTGAAAAAAACTAATAATGAGAAAAAAATTAAAAGTATAGAAAAAAGTGCAAATGAAATACAAGCCAAAATTGATGAAATTGATACTAAAGAAGTAGAAGATAGACTTGCTGATATTAAACCAATCGAAAACACAAGTGATGTTGAAATTGATCAAGTATCTAAAAATTTAGAAGCAGAAGCTGATAAAGTGGCTCAAGAAGAAAAATCTAATGTTCAAGTAGAACAAGAATTGAAAAATGTTGAAGAAGAATTAAAAAATACAGTTAATGCTTCAACAGAACCTGTTAAAATTGAAGAGCCAAGTGTAAATGTAGAACAACCTAAAGAAGAAAATGAAATTGAAAAGATTAAAGCTGAATTAACTAATGGTTTTAATGAAGAGATAAAAGCATTATCTATTAGATTTATGCAAACGGTTGAATCTAAGCTTAATGAACAAGCTAGAAGATATGAAACCAAATTACAAAATCAAAAAGCTGATTATGAAAATGAATTTGATGTGTTAACTAATAAAGCTGAAAAAATTGATAGTGAGAATAAATCAAAAATTGATGAACTTACAAGTCAAAACAAAAAATTAGCAACTGATAAAGATAATGCATATAGTACAATAGCTTCTAAAGAAACTGAAATTAAATTTTTAAATGAACAAGTTGCATCATTAAATTCAACAGTTGAAGCAAATAAAATTGAAATGGATGCTAAAGATAAAGAAATAGAAAGACTTAAAGTATTTGAACAAAGATGGATGCTTATGTCTCAAGCAATGGCACCAGTTGCTCAAGCTGAAACTTTAGCTGAATCTACAAAAACAAGATAAAAGTTATACACATGTATAACTTTTTTTGTTGTAAATATAAGTGTTTAAGCGTATAATTTAATTAGGAGGTAGTATGAATTTATTTTGGGTTATATTAATACTTTTTTTAGCAATTATTGAAGTATTAACAGTAAACTTAGTTACAATATGGTATGTAGCAAGTGCAATAGTTGCACTTATAATATCATTTTTTAGCAAAGATTTTACACTTCAATTTGCTGTCTTTGTAATTCTTGGAACAATATTCTTAGTAACTACCAAAAAAACACTAGATAAATTAGTTAAATCAAAAAATGAAAAAACTAATATAGATAGAATAGTTGGTATGGAAGGTATTGTTGTTGAAGAAATTACTAAAAACAAACTTGGTGCTGTTAAAGTAGATGGAAAAGTCTGGTCAGCATCATCTAATATTACTATAAAAGAAAATTGTATAGTAAAAGTACTAGAGATTAATAGTACAAAACTAATAGTAGAAAAGGTTAAGGAGGATTAAAAATGGATATATTAGTTATTATTTTAATTTTAATTGTAGCTTTGGTTATTCCAAACATTAAAATTGTTCCACAAGCTAAAGCATATGTAATTGAAAGACTTGGTTCATATAGTCAAACATGGGGTAATGGTCTTCATATGAAAATACCATTTATTGATAGAATATCATCAACTGTTACTTTAAAGGAAATAGTAAAGGATTTCGCACCACAACCTGTTATTACAAAAGATAATGTTACTATGCAAATAGATACAGTTGTATATTTTCAAATAACAGATCCAAAGTTATATACATATGGTGTTGAAAGTCCAATTAATGCGATTGAAAATTTAACAGCAACAACACTTCGTAATATAATTGGTGAGTTAGAATTAGACCAAACATTAACATCACGTGATATAATTAACTCAAAAATGCGTGCTATTTTAGATGAAGCAACAGATCCTTGGGGAATAAAAGTAAACAGAGTTGAAGTTAAAAACATAATTCCACCAAGAGACATTCAAGAAGCAATGGAAAAACAAATGCGTGCTGAACGTGAAAGAAGAGAAAAGATTCTTCAAGCAGAAGGTGAAAAGAAATCTAGTATCCTAATAGCAGAAGGTGAAAAAGAAAGTGCTATTTTAAGAGCAGAAGCAAAAAAAGAATCACAAATTAAGATAGCTGAAGGTGAAGCTGAGGCATTAATTAAAATAAAACAAGCGGAAGCTGAAGGAATTAAACTTCTTAAAGATGCTAAAGCAGATAATTCAGTACTTACTTTAAAAGGATTTGAAGCACTTGCTAATTTAGCTGATGGACAATCAACTAAAATAATAGTTCCATCTGATTTATCAAATGTCGCAACTATAGGTTCAACTATAAAAGAAATGCTTGAAACAAATAAGACCAAATAATGGTCTTTTTAAGTCTTTATTTGACAAAAATCAAAAATTGTGGCATAGTATTTATTGCTTGGTTAAAGAGACCAAAGATAGGTGGTAATGTATGAAAGGTGAGCTGATTAGTATTATTGTTCTTGTATATAATACAGATCAATATGTTAATAAATGCTTAAAATCTATTTTAAACCAAACTTATAGCAATTTAGAAGTTATTGTTATTAATGATGGTTCAACAGATAGAAGTTCAAAAAAAATTAATGCAATAGCATCAAATGATAAAAGAATCAAAGTTATCGAAAGAGAAAATAAGGGTAGATACTTATCAAGATTAGAAGGATATAAAAAAGCCAAGGGTAAATATATATTCTATCTTGATGGAGATGATTGGATAAAAAAAGATACAATTGAAAAAATGTATGATGCTATGAAAGAGACAAAAGCTGATGTAGTTAGATGTCAATATCAAAAGTATGTAAACAATCATATCATAACACCAAAGTCTTATTTAAATAGAAATGTACTTATGGATATAGAACATCTAGAGCCTCAATTCTTTGATCTTTTATATAAGACAAATTATTGTAATACAATATGTAAACAATTAATGAAAAAATCAGTTATGAAAGATATAAAAGATGTAGAGGAAGAATTAAATTACTGTGAAGATTTAGCTTGTAATTTAAAAATATATAAAAATATGAAATCAATTTTATTCATGCCTGATGAATTATATATATATAATTTTAATCATAGTTATAAAAAAAGAAGATTATCTAAAGCTGAAGTTATGAAAAAGATTGAAGACACTATTTATGTATATTATGATTTATATATGACTACAAAAGAATTTGATATAAAGAATAAAAAAGAATATAAAAAAGTAGCTGCAATGCGAATGATAGAAAAATTATCAATATTAGTATGTGATTTACTTAAAACTGGTATTTCTAAAAAAGAATTTATTGATACATTAGAAAATATTATAATGGATAAAAAAGTAAAAGCCATATATAAGGAATTAGATAAAGAAGATACATCAGATGTTTATAAGGATGTTAGAGTTTATGATTTAACGAAAAGAGTTATAAAAAACTCAGACTATATGTTAAATAAAAAATTCGCACAACTTTATAATTATAATAAATTATTTTTAAATTTTAAGAAGATATTCTAAAAACTAATAATAATTATTAGTTTTTTTTCATATATATTTATTGTAGAAAGGAATGATTTAATATATATGGAAACACTTAAAGTTTCATCAAAATCTAATCCAAATAGTGTAGCAGGAGCCTTAGCTAATGTATTTAGAGAAAAGGATTCAGTTGAGGTACAAGCAATTGGAGCTGGAGCTTTAAATCAAGCAATAAAAGCAATTGCAATTGCTCGTGGTTTTGTCGCACCAAGTGGAAAAAACTTAGTATGTATTCCAGCTTTTACAGATATTACTATTGAAGGCTTAGAAAAAACAGCAATTAAGTTAATTGTAGAGACTATCTAGTCTCTTTTTTTCTTGTAATCTTAATGTTTTAGTGTTAAACTATTTATGGTGATGTTTATGGATCCAAGTTTAAAAAGAAGTATAATACTTGAGCATTATCAAAATCCTAAGAATAAAGGACTAATTGATGATGACTCATATATTTTAGTTAATACAAATAATGAATCTTGTATTGATGAAGTTAATTTGATGGTAAAGCTTTCTGATAATAAAATAGTTGATGCTCATTTTGATGGAGAAGCATGTGCTATTTGTACCTCATCTACATCGATTATGATTGATACAATTATTGGTAAAACTTTAGATGAAGCAATAATAATACTCAATAATTTTAAAAACATGATAGATGAGAAAGAGTATGATCCAGATATACTTGAGCAAGCTATTGTATATGATGATATCTATAAACAAGCAAACAGAAAAAAATGCGCGCTACTACCTTGGTGGGGGTTAGAAAAAGTAGTAAATAAAATTAAGGGAGATTAGAAATGTTTAAAGCTACGATTGGAAAATTTTATGATGTAGATAATAATATTACATCGCTTAGATATTATATGTCTGAAGATACTAAAGAAAGATTAGCTATAAAAATAAATGACGATTGGATGTTTACTATAGATAATGATAATCTTGAAATATATCCTATAGTCAAAAGAGATAACAGAGGTTATATAAAAGATAATATAAAGTTAAATCAGGAATATGTAATATCATATAAACTTGTAAAAAATATAGATTATAAAATTTATTTAAAAAATATAATAGTTGCTAAATTATTTGCGCCTGTATTAAATTATTATGCAAAATATATGCATAAAGATTTATGTGATTCAGATAAAATAGAAAAAACTAAAAAATTAGTTAAATAACACTAGTTAATTATAGGGGGGATAATAATGATAAATATAGAAAGCGGAATGTGTAGAGCTAAAGTTGGAAAATTTAAAAACTATGATGCACATTATAATTTTAATAATTTATATTTAAAAAAAGATAATAAAGATATATTAGATATAATTGGTATTGTAAATGATGGTTCTGTAATTGATATAAATACAGGAGTTGAATATCCAATTTTAAAACACGATGAAAATAATAATATATCTATAAATCAAGATATAAATCTAGATACTTTATATGCACTTGATTTAAATTATATTAATGAAAAAAGAACTACATCAAAAGATTATATAAAAGCTATTGATATAAAAGTTAAAAGACTATTAAAACAAAAAAATAATTAAAAAGAGAATTATTCTTTTTTTATAAAAAAAGAGGTGACTTATGTCTAAAAGTCTTACTGAAGAAAAAGTTAGAGAAATATCTAGTATAAAGGGTGAACCATCTTGGATGACAGACTTTAGGGTTATGTCATATAAAAAATTTGAGGAGTTAGATAATCCAACATTTGGTCCTAAAATAGACTTAGATTTTGACCTTATTAATTATTATAAAAGAATGAATGATAAGGTTGAAAAAGATTGGTCTAAAGTATCATGTAATATTAGAGATACATTTGACAAAATTGGTCTTATTGATTCTGAAAAAAAATACTTAGACGGTGTTGGTGCTCAATTTGAAAGTGAAGTAGTATATCACAATATGATAAAAGAGCTAGAAGATAAAAATGTAATATTCTCTGATACAGATACAGCTCTTAAAGAACACCCTGAGATATTTAAAAAATACTTTAATAATTTAGTTAAATATGATGAAAATAAATATACAGCATTAAATGGAGCAGTATGGAGTGGAGGTACATTTATATATGTCCCACCTCATACAAAAATAGATAGACCGCTTCAAAGCTATTTTAGAATTAATAGTAAAAATATGGGTCAATTTGAAAGAACAATTATAATAGTAGATGAAGATTCAGAACTTCATTATATGGAAGGCTGTACTGCACCTACTTATACATCAGATGCTCTTCATGCAGCAGTAGTTGAGATATATGTTGGCAAAAATGCAAAGTGCAGATATACAACGATTCAAAACTGGTCAACTGATTTATATAACTTAGTTACTAAAAGAGCTATAGTTGATGAAAATGGTTTAATGGAATGGATAGATGGAAATATTGGCTCTAAGGTTAATATGAAATATCCATGTTGTATTTTAAATGGTAAATATGCTAAGGGTAATTGTATAAGTATAGCTGTTGCTAAGGAAAATCAAGTACAAGATACAGGTGCCAAGATGATTCATTTGGCCCCATATACATCAAGTAATATAATTAATAAGTCAATATCAGTTAGTGGTGGTAATGCATCTTATAGAGGACTTGTAAAAATTACTAAAGAAGCAGAATACTCATCAAGTACTATTAAATGTGATACATTAATTCTTGATGATAATTCTAAAAGTGATACAATACCAACTAATATAGTATGTAATAAAAATTCAAATCTAAATCATGAAGCCACTACATCTAAAATAAGTCAGGAAAAATTATTTTATTTAATGAGTAGGGGACTTAATGAAGAAAAAGCTAAAGAACTTGTTATAATGGGATTTATTGATCGCTTTAGAGAAGAACTTCCAATGGAATATGCTGTTGAGTTAAATCAATTATTAAAAAATTATTTTTAAAAACTTTAAATTTTATAAATTGATAAAAAAATTGCTTTCAATTTAGAAAAATCATTAAACGAATTTTTAAAATTCGTTTTTTTTTAGCTTCCATTTTTTATTAATTGTCATTTGCATTCATAATTTTAGTCGTTTATATTATTGCCTGAAAGGAGGTGATAATATGCTTAATCAAACAGTATTAGTAGGTAGATTAACAACTGATCCTGAGGTTCATGAGATAGAAGGAGGAACAAAAGTTGCTAGTATAACACTTGCTGTACCAAGAAGTTATAAAAATACAAATGGTGAATATGATACTGATTTTATTCCATGTATATTATGGAGAGGAGTAGCTGAAAATACAGCTGAATATTGTCATAAAGGTGACTTAATTGGAATTAGAGGTAGAATTCAAACAAGAAAGTATGAAACAGATGAAGATAAAACGAGAGAAAAAACAGAAGTTATTGCTGAGAAAGTAACATTTTTATCTAGTAAAAAGAATTGTATTGAAGAGTAAATAATTAAAGTGGTATAATTAAATAGAAAATTAAAACTAATAGGTGATATCATGAAGATTAATTGCATAAAAAAATTATCTGGTAATAAATATAAAGTAGAATTTGAAAATGGTAATTCTATAATTATTTATGAGGATGTTATTCTTGATAATAATCTACTTTATAAAAAGGAAATTGATGATAAATTATTTAAAAAAATAGAAAAAGAAAATATGTATTATGCTGTTTATAATAAGACACTTAAATATGTATTGACTAAGATGCGTAGTATTTATGAAGTAGAAAAATATTTAGAAAAATTTGATATAAAAGATAGTGATAAAACAAAAATTATAAATAAACTATGTAATATTAATTTATTAAATGATAAATTATATGCAGAGGCATTTATATCAGATAAAATTAACTTATCAAGTGATGGACCTAATAAAATAAAAAGAGAGCTACTATCAAAAAGAATAGCTGAAGATATCATTGATTTGGAATTTCAAAAATATGATGATTCTATATTTGAAGATAAAATAAAAAAAATAATATCAAAGAAAAAGAATACAAAGTATTCTAATTATGTATTCAAACAAAAAATAAATTTATATCTTATTAACTTAGGATATGATAGCAAATATATAATTCCAATTTTAAATAGCCTTGATACTGATACAACCAACCTAATTAAAAAAGAATATGATAGTTTATATAGAAAACTATCTAAAAAATATAGTGATGAAAAACTTGATTATGAAATAAAATCCAGGCTTTATAAAAAGGGATTTAATATGGACGAAATAAATAATATAAAAGAGTGAAATTATTCACTCTTTTTTGTAGTATTATCATATTTTTCTTTAATAGTTGTATCTTTAATAACTAAATTATATTTTTTTCTTAGGTCTGCCCAAGTAGTAGTATATAATGTAGTATCTGAATTTAATTTTTCATCAACTATTTTATCAACAAGTTCATCTTTCATATCTTTAAGAGCTTTTTTATCAGTTGAGCTAACTCTTAAGATAACATGATATCCATAAGTACTCTTAACTGGTTCTTTAGTATATTCACCATCTTTAAGTGCTACAGTTGCATTCCAGAATTCATCAACAACATCACCTTTTGTAAAGTTTTCAATTAATCCTTCATTTTCTTTAGAACCTGTATCTTCTGAATATTCACCAACTAATGTTTTCCAATCGCCACCGTTATTTAATTTATCAATAACTTCTTGTGCTTTTGCTTTAGCAGCTTCTTCATCTTCTTCACTTGATGCAGTAATTAATATATGTTTAGCTGTATAAGATCCGAATACGTTTTCTTCATAATATTTATTTAATTCATCATCTGTAATTTTACTTGCTAAATAATTTTTAGCAACAGTTTCTTTTTCAACAGATAAAGTCATTTCATCAACTAAAGCATCTTCAGAAGTATAACCATATTGTTTTAAAACATCTTCCCATTTATATCCAGCACTTTCATATTGTCCTTTAATTGTTTCAATTTGACTTTGTGCTGTTTTTTTAGCTTCAACTTTGTCTTCATCTTTAATTTCTTTTGAAACAATAAATTCATCGATCATATTTAATAATGAATCTGTTCCATATTTTGCTTTTAATTCAGTAAATAAATCTTCAGCAACAAAGCTTTTTCCATCAATTGTAGCAATAACTTCTTTACCATCTTGTAATTTTACTTTATGTCCTAAAGATACAATAACAATATTGATAATTAATAGAATTGCAATAATAACTGTTCCTACAATCATGTAGTTTTCTTTTAACCATTTTGCTATATCAAATTTTTCCTTTTTAGTTTTTACAACTTTTTTAGCTTCAACTGGTTTAACTTCAACTGGTTTAACTTCAACTTTTTTAGCAGCTGGTTTTTTAACTTCAGTTTTTTTAACTGGAGCTTTTTTAGCGGCTGTTTTAGTTGTAGTTTTTTTAGTAGTTGTAGTTTTTTTAGTAGTAGCTTTTTTTGATGAACTTGTTGTTTTTTTTGCAGTATTTGTTTTCTTTTCTGCCATATTCCATATCCTCCTTGTACATAAACATATTATCACTAATTAATAAAAAATACAAGAAAATTCACAATTTTATCATATTAATACACACCTTTTTAATAATTTTCCATAGAATAATGTGAAAGATAAAAAAGGAGGAATGCTTATGTGTAATACTAATAACGGAATTTCTGGTGCAGCAATTGTTCTTGTATTATTTATTCTTTTAATTATTATACTAGGGGCTTATATTTAAGGAGGTGTAATAAATGACTTGTCAAAATGAACAAAATAATGAATGTCAAAGAAGAGGCAATGGATATGTATTTATTATAGTTTTATATATATTACTAGCAATAATAATTGGAACAGTTATTTATTAAGAGGTTAAACCTCTTTTTCTTTTTGATATTAAATGGTATAATTAAATAGGTGATAGAATGAAAAAGAAGGATAAAAAACTAGATTTAAAATTAAAAATATTAAAGCAAACTAGATCAAGAGATATTATGCCAAGACCTACTGTATTTGAAGATAAAACAAAGTATAAAAGAAGTAGACAAAAAGTTTTAAATAGAAATATGATCAACAATGATTAATATGCTGGAATAGCTCAGTTGGTAGAGCAGCTCCCTCGTAAAGAGCAGGTCGTAGGTTCAAGTCCTATTTCCAGCACCATATTAAAAATTATATTTAAACTAATTATTTAGAATTTATTATAAATTGGAGGTAAACTATGGAACTTGTAAATAAAGATTATGTTTATTTATCAAAATTTGATATATTTGATAATATGAATAAAGCATTTGAAAAAAAAGAATTAGATATGTATAATTATTTTCAAAATTTAACAGATAATTTATTTAGATATGAAAAGTATAACAAATTTGTTGACTCCTTATATATTCCTGTTAGTGAAATATCAAATATTAAAGTTCTGATATCAAGACAAACAATATTAAATGCATATTTGTATTCTAATATAAATAAGGATTTCTTAATATCAACGGATTTAGAGAAATTCTTAAGCAAAAGATATATTTCATGCGAAGAACTTGGAAGTTTATCTGATTATGTTTTAATGCATGGAATGGATATTAATGAATATTATGACGGAGAAATTAAAAGATTAATCTATATGGATAATGCTTTTCAATATGACTTTATTTACAAAGATAAAGAAAAAGTATTAAAAAAATAAATGCGTTTTATTCTTTATATGAATTAAATAAAACAATCTTGAAAAAAGATTGATTATACTATATAATTAAGTTGGTGAGAATATGAAAAAAATATTTAATTATAGTTTTTTAATGAGTTTGTTATTTATTGGAATAGATAATATTTATGCATTAGATAGAACATGTGTTAAGTGTGGTGATGGAATGGAGATACCTTCATTACTACCTAACTTTGTTTCTAAATTAATATTAATTGCTCAAATTGCAGTTCCTATCATTTTAATTGTTACAGGAATGATTAGATATTTAAAAGCTGTTATGAGTGGGGATGATAAAGTTATAAAAGAGACTAATTCATCTTTTATTAAAAGTATTATAGCTGCAGTTGCTGTATTTATATCAATTACTATAGTTAAGACAGCATTTAATGTATTTGATCAAGCTAATGCTGATGGCGATGGAGCAACTAACAGTTGTGTAACATGCTTTATAACAGGTAATTGTCAATCTACTGCATGCATTGATAGAAATGGTAATGCAGATGGTACAGTTATAAAAAATTGTGCTGATGCACAAACTTCCGATGAATGTAATGAAATAGATAATTGTAAATGGGGATATAATGGTTCTAGTAATATGAATTGTTATTACGCACCATAAGCATTAAAAGGGTGATATTATGAAAATAACAAGTGTCGATTTAACAATCAGTGCTGTAAGACGTAGTCAATATCCAACAGATAAAAAACCAGAGTTTCTACTTGTTGGTAGATCGAATGTTGGCAAAAGTAGTTTTATAAATACAATTATAAATCGTAAGAATTTTGCTCGTACATCATCACAACCTGGTAAAACACAAACAATAAATTTTTATCTAGTTAATGATTCATTTTATTTAGTAGATGCTCCTGGATATGGATTTGCTAAATTATCTAAAACTAAAAGAAAAAAATTTGGCCTTATGATGGAAGACTATATTACAAATCGTGATAATTTAAAACAAGTATTTATGTTAGTAGATTTTAGACATAAAGCATCTCAAGATGATATTATGATGTATAATTTCTTAAAATACTATAAAATACCTGTTACAATAGTTGCAACTAAAGCAGATAAGATTGGTATTACAAAGCATCAATCTCAAAGAAATTTACTTTTAAATGATTTAGACTTAGTTGTTGGAGATGACTTTTTGGTATTTTCAAATGTAACTAAAGCTGGTAAATCAGAAGTACAAGAAAAAATTGAAAGAATAATCTAACAATTAATTAAAACTCACATAAAATAAATTAGGTGAGTTTTTTCATGAAAATAAAGTTTGATAATAATAAATATATTATTTATTTAAATAAACTACAAACAAGCGTATTTGAAAATATAAATGATTTAGAGGATTACTTTATAAATTTGCTTAGTCAAATAAAGAATAAGTATAATATTGATATGAATGGACTATATAATTTAAATATATATTTGGATGACTATTATGGTTCTATTATGGAACTAATTAATATAGATAGTTTTGAGTATTATTTAACTAGAGAAGTTGATTTAAACATTAAGATAATTAAAAGTAGTTTTTTATATGAAATTGATAACTTTAATTTTGATAAAAATAAGTTTGATTACTTTTTAAATGATAAAAAAATATATTTGAAAATTAAAAATGATATAAGTGATAAAGATATGTATATTTTACTTGAAAATAGTAATCTTATATATGATACTGAAAAATTAATTTTATCTTCTAAAAAAATATAATATATGTTATAATACTACTGATTAAGAGGTGATTTTATGAAAAAACAAACCATTGCTCTTGTTGGAAGACCTAATGTTGGTAAAAGTACTATTTTTAATCGTATAATAGGTAGTAAAATAGCTATTATTGAAGATACTCCAGGTGTTACAAGAGATAGAATATATGGAAATGCTTTATTTAATAATCATAGTTTTTATTTGATTGATACAGGTGGTATTGATATGGAATTCGCATCATTTAATGATGAGATAAAAGTACAAGCAGAACTAGCAATCGATGAAGCTGATGTTGTTATATTTGTTGTTGATGGTAAAGAAGGATTAACTAGTAATGATTTTGTAGTTAGAGATATGCTTATTAAATCAAATAAAAGAGTAATAGTTGCTATTAATAAAACAGATAGTAAAGATTTTAAAGATCACCTATATGACTTTTATGAACTTGGATTTGAAGAATATATAAATGTTTCTGGTGAACAAAATATGGGTATATTTGATTTACTTGAATCAGCAACCCGTGACTTTAAAGAGACTAGTGATGAATATAAACCAGATACAATTAAATTTTCAATTATAGGAAGACCTAATGTTGGAAAAAGTAGTTTAGTAAACGCAATACTAAATGAAGATAGATCAATTGTATCTAATATTGCAGGAACTACTAGAGATTCTGTTGATACACCATTTACATACCATTCTAGAGATATGGTTGTAATAGATACCGCTGGTATGAGAAAAAAAGGCAAAGTATATGAAAAAATAGAAAAATATAGTTTACTTAGATCAATGAAGGCGATTGATAGATCTGATGTATGTGTCATTGTAATAAATGCAGAAGAAGGTATTATTGAACACGATAAACATATAGCAGGTTATGCTATAGATGCTGGTAAAGCTGTAGTAATAGTTGTAAACAAATGGGACGTTGTTGATAATAAAGATGCTGAGATGAAAAAGTGGAAAGCTCTAATAGCAGAAGAATTTGCATTCATGACATATGCACCTGTAGTATTTTTATCAGCTTTAACTAAAAAAAGAATACATACACTTATGCCAGAGATATTAAAGGTATATGATAATGCACATAAAGAGATTAAAACAAGCCTACTTAACGATGTTATAATGGATGCATATCAACTTAATATACCACCTTCATATAAAAACAAAAGACTTAAAATCTATTTTTCAAATCAAGTAAGTACTTGTCCGCCAACATTTAATATATCAGTTAATTCAAAAGGACTTGTTCACTTCTCATATGAAAGATACTTAGAAAACAAGCTAAGAGAGTCATTTGATTTTGAAGGAACACCAATTGTAATTAATTTTAAAAATAAAGGAGAAATAGAAAGTTAACTATTTCTTTTTTTTTAATTAGTGTTATAATTAAAATAGGTGAGAATATGAATAAACAAAAGTTAATGCGCTACGTACTTATGAAAAAGGAAAAAGAAATGGGAATTGAATTAGAAAAAGAACAAGTGGAATTCTTTAATGAAATGGAGAAAGTTTATAATAGTGATCCAATACTTAAAGAACAAATCAATTCACTTGTTAATGCAAGTAGTATGAGAGATGCTAATAATATTTTAGCAGGTAATAACAAAAAAGAAGCATTCACTCCATATGTAGAAGATAATATAAAACCTGTTGATATTGATAATGAGGTATCAGGAGGTGGTGAGATAGCACCAACTCAGGCAGAAACCTCTAAAGTATTAGTTAAAACACAAAATAGAAAAGCTGGATATGTAGATGCTTTTGTTATGGCTCTTGTTACAGGCTTTGTTGGTGGAGTTGCTACTACAGTATTATTTATTTTATTATAAGAACACTAAGTTCTTTTTTTGTAAAATTATGTCAAAAAATTTATAATTGCTTGAAATTGATAATTATATATTATATTATCAATATAGGGAGGGGATTAAAATGATTTACCCATCAATTGATAAATTATTGAATAAAGTGGGATCTAAATATTTACTAGTGAATCTAGTATCTAAAAGAGTAAAAGAAATGGAAGAAAAAAGAAACTATCAACTTCCTGAAAGTGATTATGTTTCTAAAAAAAATATAGGAAGAGCACTAGAAGAAGTATCAAAAGATATGATTAATCTAAAATAAAAAAGCCAATTAGGCTTTTTTTATATTTTCGTGAATTATTTCAACAATTTCATTTCTAAAGTTATCATCACTATTATTCCAAAGCATTTCAAATAAAACACCCAAACCTGGAAGTACTACTTCATCTTTTGATGTAACAGATGCTATAACAGTCTCTTTTACATCCATTATATTACACTCTTTTAAATTTTTAATTATATAGTCTCTTATACTCATATGTACCCTCCAAATATATTTTGATTATTTAATATTTTTTTATACAAAAAAGTTTTCTTTTTTTAAAAATAAATGTATAATGAATATAGGAGGATGATAAAGTGATAGCATTAGTTATTATACTTGTAGTTGTTGCACTTATTATATTCTGGTTAATTGGTGCATATAACGCATTAGTATCTTTAAGAAATAAAGTTAGAGATCAATGGTCTCAAATAGATGTACTTCTAAAAAGAAGATCTGATTTAATTCCTAACTTAGTTGAAACTGTAAAAGGTTATGCAGGACATGAATCAGGTACACTAGAAGCTGTTATTGCTGCTCGTAATAAAGTAGTTGCAGCACCATCTAAAGAAGAAGAGATGAAGGCTAGTGGTGAATTAACTGGAGCTTTAAATAGATTATTTGCTTTAGCTGAATCTTATCCTGATTTAAAAGCAAATACTAACTTTATGGACTTACAAAATAACTTAAAAGATACTGAAGATAAAATTTCATATGCAAGACAATTCTATAATGATGCAGTTATGAAATATCAAAATAAAATAGAAATGTTTCCTACTAATATTGTAGCTGGAATGTTTAATTTTAAACCAGAAAAATTCTTTGAAGCATCTGAAGCTGAAAAAGAAACACCAAAAGTTGAGTTTTAAAAACAAGTAATTTTACTTGTTTTTTTAAATGTGTTAAAATTTATATGGAGGTAATAATATGCGTGATATATTTAATAATTATTTTAAAATAACATTTGCATCATCAATTTTATACTTAGTATTTGGACTATTACTTTTCTTTAATCCAGAAGGAGTAATTGTTACAATATCAGTTATTATAGGAGCCATCTCAATGATATTTGGTATATTTGAAATTATAATGTATACAAAAACTAATTCACATGCAGCACTTACTCTTGGAGCATTTACATTTGTTGCTGGATTAATTTTATGCTTAAATACAAATATACTAGCTACAATTATACCAATGATTATAGGTGTAGCACTTCTAATGCAAGGTATTAAAAAATTAGAAATAGCCGCAGCTTTTAAGGAAAAAAGCCATGATAATTGGCTATATATGTTTATAGCAGCAACACTAACAATTATAGTTGGACTTATTTTATTTATAAATCCAATATTAGGAGCTGTTATAACAACACAAATAGTAGGTGCTTTTATAGCAGTTTATGCTGTTATTGATATAATTGATAATATAGTTATTAAGAAAAAATACAAAGAAGTAATTAAAATAATTGATGAGGTAAAATAGTGTTAGAATGGAAAAAGGGATTTATTAAACCAAATAATACAAAAATAGTAACACCACTTAAAATTAAAAGTGATACTGAAAAAATTGAGGAAATTAAAAAAAGACTTCATCCAAATAATTTTACTTTTAATTCAAATAATTGTGTAAATCATATGGATAGGGTAAATAATTTAAAAAAATTAAAATAGTAAGCATTTGCTTACTATTTTATTATTCTATATAAATTGAATGATGGACGATTATTTAATCTAAAACTATATTTGTATGTTCCAATACCATTTGATATAATCATTTTGCTTTTATCCACAGTATAAGTGGAATCTATATATTTTTTTGCGCCTTCATTTTTTATTATACCACCAATAATAGGAAGTCTAACTTGTCCATTTAATGAGTGACCAGCCAGTATTAAATTAAAAGAATTATGATTAAATTTATCAATAAAGTCAGGTTCATGCATAAGTAGTATACTATAATTTGGCTTATTGTTTTGTAAAAATTCATTAGTTGTTTTTAACTTTTCATCAATAGAAGTTTTATCTTTAATATTAGAACTCATGCCAGCAAGTAAAATATAGTCTGTATCTTTTGTATAAATTAACTCATAACTATTACTAATATCTTTAAAACCACTGTTATTTATTATTTCATCAAAACCATCTATATCATTATCACCTTTAATTGTGAATTTACCGATACTCGCATCTATTTCACTTAAAATAGAAGATATTTTTTCATATTCTTTAGAATCTAGTTTTATATTTGTAAGTAAATCTCCTGTTAAAACTACAATATCAGGTTTAGTTTGATTGATTTTTTTAACTAATTCTTTTAGTTCTTTTTCATGAGTTGTTCTTCCATAATGTATATCTGTTATATGTACAATTTTTAAACCATAAAAATCATCACTTAAATTATTATATTTTATACTTTGTTCATTAACTTTTATTCCAGATACACCTATATATCTACTATAAAGTAATACAACAATTATTATAAATAATATAATTGTAAAAAATTCAATTATTCTTTTCATAGTATCACCATAAAAATTATATCATAAAAAAGACACTTCTAAAATAGAAATGTCATAAATTGAATTGCCATTAAGATTCCATTATGCATAAAGTGAAATCCCATTGATACAAATATATTATCAGTTTTATAAAGCATAAGAGCAAATACAATACCTAGTGCGGAATATGGAATTAAATAGAATATATCAAGAGCTGTAGTCATAGATGTTATAACATGTAAAGATCCAAATACTAAACCTGATACTATAACAAATACGATATTTTTTCCACATATATTTCTAATGCCTTGACGAAATACTAACTCTTCTACAATAGGTGCGAATATTACAGCTGATATATATACATAAATTGGATTTACTTTAAATAAATTTCTAACATTTTCTTCATTACCTGCAATACCGCCATTAGATAGAAGAGCTAAAATTGTATTACTAAATACCATTACTATAAAACCTGTTAAATAATATTTCATTGATTTAGAATAATATTCTTTGTGATGCTTTAAAATATCTTTAAAATCACGTTCTATTTTTTTATTAAATATTATTAAAATTATACATAGAATTAGTAGTTCATATATAGATATATATATAACTTTTATTTCTCTTGGTAAACTATTTATATCAACACCTATAATATCGAAAGGAATAGTCGCACACATGTTTAAGAAAAAATAAGTAAATAAAGCACCTACTCCTAGTAATACTTCTTTTAATCTATCTTTCATATAATCACCTAATTAATTATAGCAAAAAAATATAAAAAAAGATACCAATTTTGATTATTATGTGTTATAATAGTTCTATCAAAAAGAGTGAGCAGAAAAGCCCACTCTTTAATATAGTGGAGGAAATATGATAGAAGAAAAAATAAGAAATTTACTTGAAGGTGTCATCAGGGATAACAATTACACATTATATAAAGTAGAATATGTAAAAGAAAATAACATGATGTTTTTAAGACTTTACATTGATAAAGAAGGTATTATGGATATTGAAGATTGTGTAACTGTATCTAATTTAGTAAATCCTATTTTAGATAAAGAGGACCCAATTGATGAAAGTTATATTCTAGATGTTTGTTCGAAGGGAGATAATGATTAAAATGAATACAAAAGAATTTAAAAAAGCCGTAGATCTTTTATATGAAGAAAAAGGTATTGATAAAGAAACTATATATGAGGCTATGGAAGCTGCCTTAACTGCTGCATATAAGAAAAACTATAATTCACTTTCTAATGTTAGAGTTGAAATAAATAGAGAAACTGGAGATATAAAAGTATTTTCATTTAAAACAGTAGTTGATAGAGCTTTAGAAGAAAAATATAAAAAATTTAGTGATATAGATTTTTCAACAATAAGTGATGATGATGATACTGATGAAGAAGTATTACCATTCGTATTTGATGAGAGAATTCACTTAACTTTAGAAGATGCTAGAAAAATAGTTCCTGATATAGAACTAGGTGATACTATAGAAGAAGAAGTAACTCCAAAAGATTTTGGTAGAGTTGCTGCAGCTACAGCTAAACAAGTAGTCGTACAAAAAATTAGAGAAGCTGAGAAAAACGTTATAATTGGTGAATTTGCTGATAAAGAAGGTGAAATGGTAGTTGGTCTAGTTGCAATGGAAGACGTTAGAAACTACTATATTGACCTAGGAAAAACTCAAGGAATTCTTCCTAAATCAGAAATTATACCAGGTGAGACTATTAAAATGGGATCATCTATTAAAGTATATATTACAAAAGTTGATTCAAATAATAAAGGACCTATCATTTTGCTTTCTAGAAAACACTATGGTTTTGTAAAAAGATTATTTGAACTTGAAATTCCAGAGATTAATGATGGAATAATACTTGTATATAGTGTTGCAAGAGAAGCAGGAGTTAGAACTAAAATTGCAGTTTACTCTGAAAACGAAAGAGTTGATGCAGTTGGTTCTTGTATAGGAGAGCGTGGTTCTCGTATTAACCATATAATTGAAGAGTTAAATGGTGAGAAAGTAGATATAGTTGAATATACTAAAGATTCAGCTAAATTTATAGAAAATGCTTTATCTCCAGCACATGACTTACATGTATTTATTACAGATGAAGATAAAAAAGAAGCAATGGTTATTGTTAATGATGAAAACTTATCTTTAGCTATTGGTAGAAAAGGATTAAATGTAAGACTAGCATCTCGCTTAACACACTATAAAATTGATGTTAAAACAATTGAAGAAGCAAGAGAATCTGGAATTAATATAGTTGAGTAGGTGATTTAATGAAAAAAATTCCTCTTAGAACATGTGTAGTTACACGTGAAAAACTTGAAAAAAAAGACCTTATTAGAGTTGTTAGAACACCAGATAGAGAAGTTGTTATTGATGAGTCTGGAAAACTTAATGGTCGTGGTGCTTATTTAAAAAAAGATATAGATGTCATAAATAAGGCAGAAAAGAATAAAATATTAAATAAGCATTTAGAAGTAGAAGTTAAAAGTGATGTTTTTGAAGAGTTAAGAAGAATAATAGAAAAGTAGAGGTGATAATATGATGTCAGTTAAAGAATACGCACTTGATGTAAATAGAACTCTTAATGAAATTTTAAGAAAATGTCAAGAATTAGGTATTACAGCTGAGGAAGATTACATGCTTACTGAAGATGAAATAGTGGAACTTGATAATGCACAATTTGATGATGAAGAATTAGATGAAATGGTTGATGAGTTAGCAGAAGCATATGTTAAAAAAGAAAAAATCAATCAAGAAAATAGTACAGCAAAGAAGAAAAACAAAAAGAAAGCTGAAGAAGTTATTAATAATCAAAATATATTAGCTGATAAGAAAAAAGAAATGTATAAAAATAAATCTAAATTAAAATCTAATGAAAATGAGATAGATGAAAATGTTATTTTATATAAAGACAATATGTCTATAAAAGAATTTGCAGATAGACTAAATATTGATTCAAAAGAGATTATAAAAAAATTATTTGCACTTGGTATTATGGCAAATGTTAATAATGCAATAGATTTTGATAATGCATCACTAATCGCAATGGATTATGATAAAGAGTTAAAAAGAGAAGAAGAAACTAATATTGCTAACTTTGAAGAATATGAAGTTAAAGATGATCCAAAAGATTTAGTTGAAAGACCTCCAGTTGTAACAATTATGGGTCACGTAGATCACGGTAAAACTACACTTCTTGATACTATTAGAAAATCTAATGTAGCAGGTGGTGAAGCTGGTGGTATCACTCAAGCAATAAGTGCATATCAAATTATTTATAAAAATAAACCAATTACATTTATAGATACTCCAGGACATGCAGCATTTACAGAAATGCGTGCTAGAGGTGCATCTATTACAGATATTGTAATTATAATTGTTGCAGCAGATGATGGTGTTATGCCTCAAACTAGAGAAGCAATAGATCATGCTAAAGCAGCAGGAGTTCCAATTATGGTTGCCGTAAATAAAATAGATAAACCAGGAGCTAATCCAGATAGAGTAATGCAAGAATTAACTGATTGTGGACTAGTTCCAGATAACTGGGGTGGAGATACAATATTCACAAATATTTCAGCACTAAACGGAACTGGAATTGATGAATTGTTAGATAATATTTTACTTATTGCAGAGATGAATGAATATAAAGCTAATCCTAATAGATATGCTATGGGTACAGTAATTGAATCTAAACTTGATAAACAAGTAGGACCTGTTTGTACAATTCTTATTAATAATGGAACACTTAGACTAGGGGATCCTATAGTAGTAGGTACAACTTACGGTAAAGTTAGAACATTAAAAAATGATTTGAATGAAGAAATTACTATAGCTCCTCCTTCAATGCCAGTATCTATTACAGGTTTAAATGATATACCAGAAGCTGGAGATAAATTCATGGCATTTGAATCAGAAAAACAAGCAAGAGCTGTTGGAGAGGAAAGAAAAACATCTCAAAGACTAAAAGATCATAAAGCTCAACAAGCAGTAACACTTGATGACTTATTCTCTAAAATCAATGAAGGTTTAAAAGAAATTAACGTTATTATTAAAGCTGATGTTAATGGATCTAGTGAAGCTGTTAAAAACTCATTAGAAAAAATTGAAGTTGAAGATGTAAGAGTAAAAGTAATTAGAAGTAGTGTTGGAGCAATTACTGAAAGTGATATTGTTTTAGCTAAAGCTAGTGATGCAATTATCATTGGATTTAATGTAAGACCATCTAATACTATTCGTGATTATGCTAAAGAACAAGGCGTAGATATTAGACTTTATAACATCATTTATAAAGTAGTTGAAGAGATGGAGTCAGCTATGAAAGGTATGTTAGAGCCTATATATGTTGAGAAAGTTACAGGATCAGCTGAAGTTAGACAATTATTTAAATTTTCTAAAGTTGGTACAATTGCAGGATCTTATGTAATTGATGGTGTAATTAAAAGAGATGCTAAAGCAAGAATTATACGTGATGGTATAGTTATATATGATGGTGATATTAACTCAATACAAAGAGAAAAAGATACAGTTAAAGAAGTTAAAAAAGGACTTGAATGCGGTATTACTATTGAAAACTTTAATGATATAAAAGTAGGAGATATCATTGAAGGATATGAAATGGTGGAACAAGAGAGATAATTTAAAGTACAACTTATATGGTTGTACTTTTTGTATCTATAAACTACATTATCTTGACAAAATATTTCGTATGAGGGTATACTTTAACTTCCGTTATTAATAAATTAGGTGAGATAACAAATAGAGGAAAAGTAACTTAGTCTTTAAATACATCAACTAAATCTTATACAATTCCAAAGGGATATCATGATGGAACTGGAACAGTAAATGTTAATAAAGGTGATACTATTTTTTATAAATTATGTGCATCATCAATTGGTAAGAGCGCAAAATCATATAGTTTTATGGCAGCACCATAATTTAAAGATGAAAAATACGAGAATTTTACTCGTATTTTTTTCTATTTAATGTTATAATTATTTAGAGTAGGTGAAGATATGGAAATAAGTGAATTATTAAATATATATAATGACTACAAAATAAGAATAAATGATTTATGGAGGTCACTTTGACACAGATAAATTAAATGCTAGATTAAAAGAGTTAGAAGAAAAAACTAATGATCCTAACTTTTGGTCTAATAGAAGAGAAGCAGAAAAAGTCATAAATGAAATAAATAGTATAAAGAAGAAAATAGATAATGTATCATCTCTAAAAGAAAAAATACTAAGTAATTTAGATTTGATTGAAGAATTAAAAAATAATGATGATGTAGAACTTAGAAATTTAGTAGAAGAAGAAGTTGAATACATTAATGAAGTACTTGATTCATTAGAAGTAGAAATACTTTTATCTGGTAAATATGATAGATCAGATTGTATAATGGAACTTCATTCAGGAGCAGGTGGAACTGAAGCTTGTGATTGGGTTAATATGTTATATAGAATGTATGATAGATGGTGTTTTAAACATAACTATAAAATTGAAGTTTTGAATGAGGAAGTTGGAGATACTGCAGGACTTAAAAGTATTACTTTAATGATTAAAGGAATAAATGCATATGGATATTTAAAGAGTGAAAAAGGAGTACATAGATTAGTTAGAATATCACCTTTTGATTCAAATTCAAGAAGACATACGTCATTCGCATCAGTAGATGTAATACCTAATTATGAAACTGATGATATTGATATAGAAATTAAAGATTCTGATATTAGAGTTGATGTATATAGAAGTAGTGGAAAAGGTGGACAAGGTGTAAATACAACTGATTCTGCTGTTAGAATTACACATATACCTACTAAAATAGTTGTTACTTGTCAAAACGAAAGAAGTCAAATTCAGAATAAAGCAACTGCTATGATGGTTCTTAAAAATAAACTTTATCAATTAGAACTTGAAAAAAGAGAAAGTGAATTAGTATCATTAAAAGGTAATTTAGATGATATTAACTTTGGCTCACAAATCAGAAGTTATGTAATGCATCCATATTCTATGGTGAAAGATCATAGAACAAATGTTGAAACATCAAATGTTGATAAAGTAATGGATGGAGATATTGATATATTTATAAGTTCATATTTGAAGGAAGTGAAATAATGTTTTTAAAAAAGAGAAAAGAATATGTAGATGAAATATTTAAGAAAATTCAAAATAAAAATCTGATATATAGATATTTTAGTTTATTATTAGGATGTTCTTTAATGGCGTTTGCATTTGATTTATTCTTTGCTCCAAATAATGTAGTTTATGGTGGATTATCTGGTATTTCAATAGTATTAAATAGAACATTTAATATGGATAAATCAATGTTTGTACTTGTTGCATCATTAATACTTTTATTTGTAAGTTATTTTACACTTGGTTGGGAAAAAACAAAAGGTTCAATTGCTGGTTCAATTATTTTTCCTATTATGATGAGTATTTTAGATCCAATAGCAAGTGTAATTGATTTTAATACAGATAATATTTTACTAGTAATAGTATTTGGTGCCTTAATTACAGGATTTGGTAGTGGTATTAATTTTAAATCAGGCTTCTCAACTGGAGGTACTGATATAATAAATCAAATAGTTGCAAAATATGGTAAAATGTCTATTGGTAAAGCTATGTTACTAACTGATGGGATAATAGTACTAGGAGCAGGATTCTTCCTAAGTGATAGATATTATGCATTTGAAAATGTAATGTATGCCATAATTGTTTTATATATTATTAGTTTAATTGCTGATAAAGTTATACTTGGAATATCTCAATGTAAAGCATTTTATATTGTTACTGAACATGAAACAGATGTAAAAAAATATATAATGAATCATTTAAGTAGTGGTGTAACTGTCTTAGATGGTAGAGGAGGTTACACAGGAGATCATCAAAAGGTTATCATGTGTATAATACCAACAAAAGATTATTTTTTAGCTAAAGAAGGAATTTTAAGTATTGATCCAAAAGCTTTCTTCTTGGTAACAGATGCCTATGAAGTAAGTGGTGGAGTAAGGAGGAACGCATGAGTTTAATAAAAATGAGTCATGTCAAAAAAGTATATAAGACAGGTGTTACTGCTATATATGATCTTGACCTTGCAATAGAAAAAGGAGAATTTGTATTTATTATAGGTTCTACTGGATGTGGAAAATCAACATTAATTAAAATGCTTTATAGAGAAGAAAAACCAACAAGTGGTACTATTTTAGTAGGTGGATTAAATGTTGGTAAAATAAAAAATAGTAAAGTATATAAATTAAGAAGAAAACTAGGTGTAGTATTTCAAGACTATAAGTTACTTCAAAAGTCAACAGTATATGAAAATGTAGCATTCGCACTTGAAGTTTTAGGTACACCAAAATCTGAAATATATCAAAAAGTTGTTAAAGTATTAGATTTAGTTGGTCTTAAGCATAAAGCTAATAATTATCCAAACCAATTATCTGGTGGAGAACAACAAAGAGTTGCTATAGCTCGTGCTATTGTAAATGGCCCAAAATTACTTATTTGTGATGAGCCAACAGGTAATCTAGATGAGATAACTAGTATGGAAATTATGAAAGTATTAGAGGCAATCAATCAAATGGGTACAACTATTATAATGGTTACTCATGATACTGATATAGTAAATAAGTTAAAGAAAAAGACAATCTTACTTGATAGTGGACGTATTTTAAAAATATTTGAGAAAGGAACTTATAATCATGAAAACATTAAGAATTCTAAGTAGAAGTTTTAGAGATGCTTTAAAGGGAGTATTTAGAAACTTTTCATTATCACTTGCTTCTATATCATGTATTACAATTACCTTGCTTGTTGTCTCACTATCACTAATACTTTCTAGTAATGTAAATAATATAGCATCTCTAATAGAAGAAGATGTAACTATAGTAGCTTTTTTGGATGTTGATATAACTGAAGATGAAACTAATAAAGTTTTAGAAGATATAAAAAAATTAGATAATATAGATGATGTTGAGTTTCAATCTAAAACAGAGATAGCTAGTGAAATGAAAGATTCATCAGAAGTATATGCTAATATAATGAATGGATGGACTGAGGAAGAAAATCCACTTCAATCAACATATTTAGTAAAAGTTAAAAATATTGAATCAATTGGTAAAACAGCAAATGAGCTTAAGAAAATTGAACATGTTGGAACTGTTAAATACGGTGAAGGTATGGTTGAACAATTGGTATCAGTATTTAAAATTGTAAGAAATATATCACTTGGAACTGTTGTTGCGCTAATAATTGTTACAGTATTTTTAATTACTAATACAATTAAAATAACAATTTATTCAAGAAAAAGAGAAATAGAAATTATGCGTTTGGTTGGTGCATCTAACTTAAATATTAAAATACCTTTCTTATTTGAAGGATTATATTTAGGAATAATGGGGGCAATTATACCAATTGTTGCAACATTCTATGCATATTCAATTCTATATGAGAAATTTGATGGTAAAATGTTCTCTGAATTTATAAGACTTGTTAATCCAACACCTTTCTTATATTCAGTATCAGGAGTTTTACTTTTAATTGGTATGTTTGTAGGTATGTTGGGAAGTCTTCAAGCTGTTAGAAAATATTTGAAAATTTAAGGAGGGAATAGTATGTTTGAACAATTAAGAGAATATTTAAAAAATGAATATAATAATGAAATGAATTTATTCGATAGTTTAAAAGCTCAAATGGAAGAATTAGAAAATAATCTTAAAGTAGATGATTCTGAAGATGTTTATAAAAGCAGTATAAAAGCTTTAAAGAAAAAATTTGGCATTTTTAAAAGAAATTCAAAGGAATATAAAAATGAGTTATATAATATACAATCTGAGTATTATAATAAATTAAAAGATTTTGAAGCAAAACATGATCATTATTTAAATCTAAAAAAAGAGGCATCTCAGATAAATATATATGTAATTCAAAAGAAATTAGAAAGACTTAATAATGCAAATAGTTTAGAAGATTTAAAACTAACTGAAGAAGATGCTACAAAAATTATGAGTGGAGAAAGAACTTTTTAGTTCTTTTTTTTATATTTTTACATATCATTTAATGGTGATTTAAGTGAAATTTAAAATAGGTGATTTAGTAACACGAAATTCTTATAATAATGATTTGTTATTTAGAATAAAATCAATTAATAATGATGTATCTATTTTAGAAGGTGTGAATATTAGATTAATTGCTGATAGTAATATTAGTGATTTATCACTATATAATGAATCTAATGATGATGATATTGAATTTTTAAAACGTATTGAGCCTAAAAAAATAGATAGAGATGATTACTTTTATCTACCTGGCAAAATACTTCATATTGATGCAGATAAAGAATACTTAAATAGATGTATGAATTTTTATGAAAAGTCAAATATATGGGCAAAAGGAATACTTGAAAGCGAAAAAAATATCTCAAGTAAAATCATAGAATATTTAGAAGAATATAGACCTGATATAGTTGTTATAACAGGCCATGATGCTTATTTAAAAAAAAGAGGTTCTGATTTAAATTCATATAAGAATAGTTTGTATTTTGTAGATGCTATAAAAGAAGCGAGAAAGTATGAGAAAAGTCATGAGAAACTAATAATTATAGCTGGAGGATGTCAGTCTAACTATGAAGAATTAATTAAAGCTGGAGCTAATTTTGCATCTAGTCCTAAAAGGGTTAATATTCATGCTTTAGATCCAGCTATAATAGCATCTACAATAAGTCTATCTGATATAACTAAAGATATTGACTTAAAAGGTATTTTAGATAAAACAAAATATGGAAGTAGTGGAATGGGAGGTATTAAGACAAAAGGAACTATGTATATAGGTTATCCTAGATAAGGAGGATAAATGACAATTGATATAATTAAAGATGAGCTAAATTCACATGTTGGTGATAAAGCTATTATTAAATGTAATATGGGAAGAAATAAGTTTGAAAAATATGATGTTGTTATAAAAAAACTATATAATCATATTTTTACAGTAGAAGTAAATATAAACAATTCAAGTTCACTAAAATCCTTTTCTTACTCAGATGTTATAAATAAAACAATTAAGATAGATTATGAAAATTTGCAATTTAAAAAATAATGTTATACAATTAGGTTAGTTAATAACTGAAAGGAGAGATTTCATGAAAATAACATCAGTTAACGTAAGAATCGCTGAAAGTGCGGACTCTAAAATGAAAGGAATTGCTTCTGTAATTGTTGATGATTGCTTTGCTATACATGATATAAGAATCATTGATGGTGAAAAAGGATTATTTACTGCAATGCCTAGTAGAAAAACTAGCTCAGGTGAATATAGAGATGTAGCTCATCCAATTACATCTGATTGTAGACAATTATTTAATGATGCTATCTTAGAAGAATATAATAAACAATTACAATCAAAAACTTCTGAATAAGAAGTTTTTTTCATATTAAAAATTTATTCGCATAAACTTTAGTGGGTGAATAAAATGGATAAAGATATAACATATAATCATAGTATTACAATTAATGAAAGAAAAAGCATTAATATAACAGGAGTAAAAAAAATAGATAGTTTTGATGATGAAGAGTTCTTACTTGAAACTATTATGGGATATATTGTAATTAAAGGAGAAGGTTTAGAGATTATTAAATTAGACACATATCAAGGTAATGTTGCAATAAAGGGTAAGATAAATGGACTTACATATATGGAATCTAACGAAAAAAAAGAAAAAGAATCCATAATAAATAAATTATTTAAATGAGTTTAATTGTTCAAATAAAAACAATTGTTTTATCACTTTTATATGGTGTTTTTATATTTTATTTTTTGTTAATTAATAAAAAAATTCTATATAATAAGAATTTATTTGTAAAAATAATGGGTACTATATCAATAGTTTTTTTAATAACTCTTTTATATTTTTTGTTGTTAAAAAATATTAATAGTGGTTATTTTCATATATATGAAATATTATTAATTATCTTAAGTTATTCTTTAATTGCGCTTAAACATAAAAAATGATATAATTTTTATGGTGATAATATGAGTAAAAAGATGCCCAGAAAAGCCAAAAAAAGGCTCATTGTCTTTGGTATACCTTGTATACTAATAATATTTTACTTTTTCTTTCAGTTGTTTTTTAATATATATAAAATATATGATTTAAAATTAGAACAACATAGACTTAATACTGAATTAAACAATTTAAAAAAAGAAGAAAAAGAAAAACGCAATGAAATAGAAAAATATGAAACTGAAGATGGAATGGGCGGATATATTAGAAAACAATACTCATATTCGAAGAATAATGAATATATTATTAAATTAAATGATTCTGATAAATCAGAAGAAAAGGAATTAACATTTAGTGAATATTTAAAAAAAATGATAAGCAATATTAATATAGACTATCCTTATATTATTGTTGGTAGTATTGTGCTAATTATATTTATTATAATTATAACGTCAAAGAAAAAGAACTAAATATAGTTCTTTTTAAAATTGACAAAAATATAAGTTAAATGTATTATAAATACTACTTAGGAGGAATTATATGGTTTATAATATTTTAACAGTAGAAGAGTTAAGAAAAAATTTAAGATCTAAACTTGAACACTATAACTTTCCAAAGCCTTATTTACTTGATATAGATAAAGAAATATATAGAGAAATTATGCTTAACAAAGAAGATAATAGTTTTGCAATACCATTTGATTTAGTAAAAAAACTTGATTTATCAAATTTTTCTTTTGATAATGTTAATATCAGATTTTTAAATTTTAAAGGTTCAACTGGTGTAGTTATTAATCCAGAAAATGTATATAATAAGGATTTATCATATTGTGTACTTGAAGGTGCAAAAATAGAAGGCTCAATGGATGATGCTATTATTTATTATACAAATTTTAAAGGTACAGAAGGTATAAAGATAAATCCACAAAAAATAAGAGGTAAAAATTTAGCAGGTGCTGTTTTAACTGATACAACTATTACTGGACCATTAGATGGAGTTTACATAAGAGGTACTGTTTTTACTGGATCTAGTGGAGCTATTGTTGACTTAGATAAAATTTATAAGCATGATATTAAGCATACAGAGCTAACTGATGCAAAAATTATATCTGGTGATTTAGCATTGTCTGATGATTCAGATTATGATAAACTTGATTTTGAAGAACAAAAGGTAAAAAAATATATAAACATTAAAAGAAGTTAATCTTCTTTTTTGTTGTATAAATAATATTTTGTGATATAATAAATTCTATTAAAAAGGGAATGATGCTATGTTAAAATATAATCATATTATTGAGCTTAGAACAGCACTTAAAGAGGAATTAGAAAGTTATATGGGAAAAGACCATATAAAACTAAGTGTTGATGATAAATTGTTAAAAAGAATCTTGATTGAAAATAAAAAGTTTGCAATTGATTTTGAACTTGTAAAAAAATTAGATTTAACGGGATTCAAGTTTTTTAATATTGATATTTCTGGTTTAGATTTTACTGGTTCTAAAGGTGTAAGAATAAATCCCCAAAAGATTCTTAATAAGGATATGCATTTATGTAAATTAAATAGTGTAACAATAAAAGGTTCACTTGATGATGTTTTAATAATTGGAACAGATTTTACTGGTTCAAATGGTGCAAGAATTAATCCTGAGAAAGTTGCTTTTAAAAATATGAGTTGTGCTAAATTAAATGATGCAAAAATTATATCTGATGTAAAAAATGTTTATATTGCAGGTACAGATTTTAGTGGCTGTATTGGTGGCGCTAAAATATATGTTGATGAGGTAATTGATAAGGATTTAAGATATACTATATTTAATGGATGTAACTTATATGGAACATTTAGATGGGCTAAAGTTGAAAATACAAATTTTAGTCATTCAAAAGGTGCAGTTCTTGATGCACAAAGATTATATGGTCGAAGTTTAAACGGAACTAAACTAACTGATGCAGAACTTTTAGGATCATTAACTGGTGTTGATATTAGAAACACTATTTTTTATGGATGTAAAGATAGAAAAATATATAAATCAACTTGTGAAACTAAAGAACTAATTAAAATAATTAAAGAAGATTTTAAAAAATAGAAGGTTAAAATAATCCTTCTATTTTTTCGTTATCATCAATTTTCATATTTAAATATGCTGGAGTTTTTGATAATGCAGGCATATCAATAATACTTCCTAAAAATACTACTATAAATCCAGCACCACTTTTAAGTTCAACATTTTTAACTTCAACAGCAAAATCTTTTGGATTACCTAATAGTTTTGGATTATCGGATAAAGAATATTGTGTTTTTGCAATACAAATAGGTAGATTATTTTGCCCTAAGTTATTAATTTCATTTATTTTTTCTTCAGCTAAATTTGTATAATTAATGGAATTAGCTCCATATATTTCAGTACATATTTTATTGATTTTATCTTTTATAGGTAAATCTAAATTATATAAAAATTTAAAATTATTTTTATTTTCACATAATTCAATTATTTTTTTAGCTACATCTATAGCACCAACACTACCTTGATTATAAGCATCTGATACTTCAAATGGGACATTTAAACCTTCTACATGTTCTTTAATAAAATTTATTTCATCTAATGTATCTGTTTTATATTTATTTAATACAACTAGTATATTTGAACAATATTTTTTCATATTATCTATATGCTTATCTAAGTTAGATATACCTTTTTTAATATAATCAATATTTGGTATATTTATCTCTTCTTTAGGAGCATATCCATTATGCTTAAGTGCTTTTATTGTAACATTTATTATTACTAAATCAGGAGTTATATTATTTCTACATTTAATATCAAAAAATTTTTCAGCGCCTAAGTCTGCTCCAAATCCAGCTTCTGTAATTACATAGTCAGATAAAGAAAGTCCAAGTTTAGTAGCTATAATAGAATTACATCCATGTGCGATATTAGCGAAAGGTCCACCATGTATAATGACTGGATTATTCTCTAAGCTTTGAACTAAGTTAGGTTTAATTGCATCCTTTAATACAATTAATAAACTATCTACACATTTTAGGTCACGTACATATATAGCTTTATCATCATATGTATATCCAACAAGAATATTATTAAGCCTTTTTCTTAAATCTTCTAAATCATTTGAAAGACATAGAATTGCCATAATTTCACTTGCAGCAGTAATTGTAAAATGTTCTAATCTATTATTTAGTTTAACTTCTCTTAAAGCTCTATCGTTAACATCTAAGCATCTTTTAAATAAAATTTTATTAGAATCAATATTTAAGCTGTTTCCTTGATGTATATGATTATCAATTATTGATGAAAGCAGGTTGTTAGCACTTGTTATAGCATGCATATCTCCTGTAAAATGAAGGTTAATATCTTCCATAGGTACTACTTGTGAGTAACCTCCACCAGTAGCTCCTCCTTTAACACCAAATACAGGTCCCATAGAAGGCTCTCTTAAAACAGCTAATGAATTTTTACCTAAGCTTCTCATTGCGTCATTAATACCAATAGCTAAGGTAGTTTTACCTTCACCATATGGAGTAGGATTAATTGATGTTGTAAGAATTAATTTACCACATTTTTTACTCATGTATTTTTTATAATCAATTTTACCTAAGTAGTTTCCATAAGGAATAATATCGCAAATACCTATTTTCTTTGCAATATCATAAATGTTTTCTTTTTTTGAGTTATATGAAATGTCTATGTCAGTCATAATATCACCTAATTAATTATATCATTAAGAATAAATTATTTGAATTATTTCTAAAAAATACTATAAAAAAAAATTAAAATGTGTTAAAATGAACATAGGGTGATGATAATGACACTTGAAGATGTTAAAGTTGCTTTAGATAGTAATTTAGAATTAACAGATGAGTTAAGAGATAATATTTATGGTTTAGTTCATATCTTCAATGAAAAATATCCTGATATCTCACTTAACAATTTATGCAATAATTTAAGAACTTTAAAAATAGTTAAATCAAATAAGTTTTTAAATAAAAGAGTATCTAAATATAATTACATGACAAATACAATTGAATTCAATATTGATGTTATGAATGAAGGATATGATATGAAACATGTTCTTATGTATGATTTGCTTCAAGTAATTACTAATAATGGCGTAATGACTGGATTTAATCAAAATGATCAATTTAGAGCTTTAAATGCTGGATATACAGAAATACTTACAAATAATTTAGTTGGAAATGAATCTGATATATCTGATTTGGATTCAGAGATAATCTCTACTAATATAATTTCCTATATACTAGGAGATGATATATTATTTAATGCATACTTTAATAATGATGCTAATTTGCTTACAAATGCAATGTTAGATAAGGGATTTGTTAATATGGACAAAAACTTTGAAATAATGGAAGCAATGAATTATGCTTATGATAATCCAGAAAGTAGAGATAAAGTAAATCCGCATGAGCTATGTGTTGAAGTAGCAATTAAATCAGTAATAGATCCAAATACATTTGAACAAATTGGTATGTTAGTTAGTATGTCGCATGAAGCTAAAGCATATGAAAAAGCTTTAGATGGATTAAAAGCTGCTAAAACTTTAGATAGTGAAATGGATAGAGTAAGAACAATGTAAATTGTTCTTTTTTTAATTAATAGGGCCAGTTCCTTTAATATAATAAAGTAATTTTACTTTCTTATCATCTTTAGTTGCTAATTTTCCTGTAATAGGATTGATTATAACTCCTTCAACATTATCAGGAACACTATACCAAGTATCTTTATCATCTTTTTGATATTCTTCCATTGTATCTATCCATAAATGCTTCATTGCATTTCCAACTTTAACATCAACTAATCTATTATCATCATATCCCATCCATATACCTAAAATTGCATTTTTATTATAGCCAAATATTAAATGATCAGTATCTGTAGTACCTGTTTTAATAGCATATTTTCTACTCATTTTAGGTGCTATCATTAAACAAGTTGGAGTGTTGTAATCAAGCAAGTTAGAATCATAAGAACTTGTTAAGAGCTCATTTAAAATGAAAGTTGTACTTTTATCTAGTACTTCTTTTTTTTCACTTTTGTATTTATATAAAACATTACCATCCATGTCTAAAACTTTACGAATAAAATGTGGTTTAACGCTATATCCTAAATTAGCAAATGTTGAATAAGCTTCAATCATATCTAGTATATTTACTTCATCTGTTCCAAGTGCGGATGAAATATTTTTCTTTAGATTATTTATGCCTATTTTTTTTGCTGTATTAACGAGCGTATCTTCACCTAAGAATATATGTGTTTTAATTGCGTATATATTATCAGAATAGGCTATTGCTGCAGGCATACTAATTGGTTTATTTGCATATATATCATTATAGTTTTTTGGACTATATGTTTTTTTATCACTTAAATTAAATGTTGTTTTTTCACTTGTAAAGATACTTGATGGTGTAAAACCATTTTCTAGTGCTGCATAATATAAAATTGGTTTTATAGTAGAACCTACTTGTCTTACACTTTGTGTGACACGATTATATTCACTTTTAGAAAAATCTTTACCACCGGCTATAGCTTTTATCTCACCACTTGAAGGATCCATTAAAACACTTGCAATTTCTAAATTATCATCAGTTATATATTTACTAATATTTTTATTTAGTATATTATTGGCATTACTATCAAATGTTGTATATATTTTAAGGCCACCTGTTTCTATTAATGATGGTGGAATTGTATTTATATTTCTAAGTTCATTCATAACAGCATCTTCAAAATATTTAGAAATTGTTGATTCTTGATTTTCTTCATTTGATTTAAATATTAATTCTTTTTTATATGCATCTGTTGCTTCTTTTTCTGTTATATATTTATTTTTAACCATTAAATTAAGAATAGTCTTTTGTCTTTTTTTAGAGTTTTCATAGTTTGATAGTGGTGAATAGTTGCTTGGAGATTTTGGAATACCTGCAAGAATTGCTGCTTCTTCTAAGTTCAAATCTTTTGCGTCTTTATTAAAATAGTATTGGCTTGCAGTATTAATTCCAAAAACACCACCATAGTTTATAGTATTTAAGTAGCCTTCTAATATAGTATCTTTGCTATAATGTGCTTCTAATCTAATAGTTAGTATTGCTTCTATTAATTTTCTATTCCAAGTTTTATCAAATGTTAAAAATAAGTTTTTCGCAAACTGTTGTGTTATAGTAGATGCACCTTGCAAGTTATCTTTGTTTAATATATTTGTATACATTGCCTTCATAATTCTTAAAATATCAAATCCAAAATGCTTATAGAAATTCTTATCTTCAGCAGATAATGTCGCATCTATTAAATAAGGTGATATATCATCTAATTTAACCCAGTTACTATTTGTTCCATTAAATAGTTTACTATCCATATCATACATATAATAACTATTCGCACTTTTAATTGGAAGTTTTGGGCTTACTTTCGCATATATAAAAACTCCTATATATATTAATAATATAAGAATAATTAGAAATATAATCATCTTTAAGAAGCTTTTTAAGAATTTCATATAATCACCTATATTTTATTATTTATAAAATATTGGAAATTATAACACTTGATAAAATAAAAATATATGGTATAATTACGTTTGAAATGAGTGATTTTATGGCAAAATGTAGAATTGACTATAAAATAAATAATGAACATTTTAAAACTATAGGAATTTTTAAAAGTAATAGGCTTACATTTATGGAAAATGATATTAAGTTTAGCATTACTATAAATGATAATTCTTTGGAACTAAGAAGAGAAAATGATGAATATAAACTAAAGATAATACTTGCTGATAAGTCAAGCTGTATATATGAACTTAAAAATATTAATGTTGGAAAACTTAATATAGAAGTTTTAAAAAAATCGCTTGAGATAAAAAATAATTATATTAAAGCAAAATATAAGTTAGATGATGCTTTATTTGATTTAGAACTTACTTATGAGGTGATAGAATGATTATAGATATTTTAAATGAAAAAATAAGTGAAATATTAGGTAATGATAATATTCATGTTATTAGATCTAATAGACGTGAGTTATGTGATTATCAATCTGATGATGTTTTTAAACTAGCTAAAATAGAACATAGAAATCCAATGGAAATAGGTGAAGAGATAGTTGAAAAAATTTGTTCTTCAAGTGATTTTTCAGACTATTTTAAAAGCGTTGAATTTGTACGTCCAGGATTTATTAATATAACTGTAAGTGACAAGTTAATTAATAGAGTCTTACGTGATATGATGAATAAGCCTAAATTTGGCCTTAAAACTCCTGAAAAACAAGATACTTTCTTCTTAGATTATGGTGGACCTAATGTTGCTAAGCCTCTTCATGTAGGTCACATGAGAACAGCAATAGTAGGTGAGTCTATTAAAAGAATTATCTCTTATATGGGACATAAGACTATATCTGATGTGCACTTAGGAGATTATGGCCTACAAATTGGACAAGTTATATATGGTATTAAAAAAGATGGTATTGATATAAATGACATAACACTAGAGTACTTAGAAGAGACTTATCCTAAAATGAGTGCTTTATGTAAAGTAGATGAGACTGTAAAAGAAGAATGTGCTACTATTACTAAAGAGTTACAAGATGGAAATTTAGAGTATCAAAAGTTATGGAAAGTTATTTTAGAAATATCAGGAAATGATATTAAAAGACTTTATAAATATTTAGATGTGTCATTTGACCTATGGCAAGGTGAATCTGATGCATATAAATATATAAGTGCTACAGAAGAATTTTTAAATAGTAAAAATTTAATAGAGGTTAGTGAAGGTGCTAAGATTGTTGATGTAAAAGAAGATACTGATAAATTAGAAGTTCCACCTTTCTTATTTGAAAAGTCAAACGGAGCATATCTTTATGGTACAACTGATTTAGCGACTATTTATGAGAGAATGGAAAGATTTAATCCAGATCATATTTTATACATAGTTGACAATAGACAAAGTCTTCATTTTGAACAAGTATTTAGAGTTTGTAAGAAATCTAATCTTACTCCTAATACTGGACTAGAGTTTTTAGGATATGGAACAGTTAATGGAATGGATGGTAAACCATATAAAACAAGAAGTGGAGATGCTCCAAAATTAGATAGTTTATTTAATGAAGTTAAAGAAATATTCCTAAATAAAAGGGAAGAAAATAAGAGTATGGAAGATAGTGATTTAGATATAATAGTTAATGCTATACTTAAATTTGCAGATCTTCAAAATTCAAGAGAAAGAGATTATATATTTGATATAAATAAATTTTCTAATGTAGTAGGTAAGACAGGTCCATACATTTTATATACAGATTTACGTATTAAAAAGATAATTGAAAATATGAATATTAATGAATTATCAGATAATATATATAATGAAGTTGATAGAAACTTAAGACTTGGTTTAACTGAATTTAATATTGCACTTAATCATGCATATGAAGAGAGAAAACCAAGTTATATAGCTGACTATATTTATAACTTAGCTGTTTTAGTTAATAATTTCTATCAAAATAACTATGTTTTAAATGAAGAAAATGAGCTTAAAAAGAATGATTGGTTATATGTTTTAAGCTTAACTAATAAAATGTTAGAGGAATTATTAGACCTTATTATGATAAAAATTCCAACATTTATGTAAAATATATTGACATATACATATAATGTTGCTAAAATTAATCACGAGTTATACATAGGAGAGGATTAACATGAAGTTAAAAAATATAAACCCTGAAGAATTAGAACTTATGTCATATACTGATATTACATATATGATGCTAAAAGAAACTAAGAAAACAATGAATACACCAACTTTATTTAAAGAAATATGTAGTATGTTAGATTTATCTGAATCAACATATGAAGATAAAATAGGTGATTATTATACATCTTTAACAATGGATAAAAGATTTGTTATGTTAGACAATAATGAATGGGATATTAGAGATAATCATTCTGTTGAAATTGTTATGGATGAAGATGAAGAAGATGAAGTTGAAGAAGAAACTACAGAAGAAGAAATAATAGAGGAAGAAGAAGTTAGTGATGATACATTATATGATGATGAATCTGATTTAGATGCTGACGATGATGAACCACTTCCACTATTAGATGAAGATGAAGAAGAACTAGATATAGAAGACTAGTTCTTTTTTTGTAAATTAGTGTAAATATATATTGATGTATAAGGCTATATTTTATATAATTAAAATGGTAAAAAATAGGAGGTATGTATGAAAAAAGGGTTTACTTTAATAGAATTACTTGCAGTTATTGTAATACTAGCAATTATAGCATTAATTGCATTTCCAACAATCTCAGGCATAGTAGAAAGATCAAGAAAAGGATCAGCGGAACAGTCGGCTAATGGTTATAATGATGCTGTTAATAAACAAATGGCTTTAAATTTAATGGATTCTAACGAAGAAAATGACATTAATATAGGAGTTTATGATGCTCCACTAGATAGTTATAATGTTAAAGTAAAAGGTAATAAACCAAAAAGTGGATGGGTAGAAGTAACTAAGAATGGAGTTAATAGATATTCACTAGTTATAGGTGACTATGTAGTTAGTTATGATGGAGAAACTACAACAGTAGGAAAAGGACGTCCTATTGCTAGAAAACCAAAACCAGTAGGAAATACTATTATATATAGATATAGTAATGATCATTTATATCTTGGAGATAAAATAGATTTAGATAATAGAACATATACAAATTATACTAAATATGATTTTGAATCAGGTACAAATATTTCAGCGAATGATACGTATGAAATGTCAGGAATATATTCTACAGATTTAAATGATGTATTAAGTATATCAACAAATTATGCTGGATATCCTATTGAAAGTAAAAGTAATCCAGTATATTTAAAACATACTGTAAATAGTGAAGGCATAATAATTAAGTCCGAGTCTTGTTTAAAAACATCATGGGGTACACTTTGTCAAACTGGTGGAGAAGGAACATATGATGATGTTAATAAAAAATGGAATGATACAAAATATGAAACAAAGAAAACAAATCTTTTAGATTTCTTTAATTGGAATAGTGAAAATAATACATCTACATATGATGGATATACATGCCAATTAGCTACTAAATATACAACATGTGAAAGTTCTTTGCTTCAGGTTGGTGTTACTCCAATAGGTGCAATATATTCGAATGATTTATCTGTGGATGTTGCATGTATTGTTGATGAAGATAGTAGGTCTTTATGTAATTAGTAGCAAGTGCGTGCATTAGACTTATTTGATAGTCTAGAATTCATTAATATGATGAGTGGTATTTATTAAAATATAATTGACTAAATAATAATTTAGAGTATAATTTAATTAGAGACACACTTTATTATGTGTGCTCCAAGTGTTTGCTTAGAACACAACTATTAAATTTCTAATATGTTGTGTTCTTTTATTTTTTTACTAATTATAAAAATTATATAAATTAATAAAAAAAGAGATAAAATCTCTTAGTTAAAGTGGTAGTAGATAAGTATTGAGCATATACATGCTAGAAGTATTAATCCTACCACTTTTAAAATAGTTTTCTTCAAAAACATTACCTCCTATATAAGTCTTATCTCATCTTCTGTATAAAATGGTTTATTTTTATCAATTCTATCATAGAATAGAATACCATTTAAGTGATCTATTTCATGTTGAAAGGCTATTGATAATTCTTCTCTAGCTCTAACTCTAATTTTATTACCATCCATATCATAACCTTCAACTGTGACTCTTGCATATCTAGGTACATGTCCTTCAATTTCTCTATTAACACTTAAGCATCCTTCTCCAACATCAGCAGCTATCATTTCTTTTGAATTACTTACTATTGTTGGATTAATAACTACATAGTTGTCAAATTTACCTTCTTCATATTCATCAACTATAACAATTATTCGCTTTAAAATACCAAGTTGAACAAAAGAAAGTCCCATACCTGGTCTTATGTCATATTTTTCAGAATATTCTTCAATTTGACTATATGTTAAATGTTTAATAATATGATCTATTATATCTTTAGTCTCTTGATCAAGTGGAAAAGTAACTTCTTTTGAAACTTCTCTTAAGACTTTATTAGAATCATCTATAATATCCAGTTTTTTAAACATTTTAATCACCTCGAATTCACTATGTATTTTAACACACTTTTAATTATTTATCAAATAAAAAAGGTCAAAAGACCTTTTTAGTTATTACCAAAAGAACGAGCTCCAATAATTATAACAAGAAGGATGAATAAAACTAAGATTATACTAGCGCCATATCCACCTGTTTGGTATCCATATCCACCGTATCCACCGCAACAGCTATTACCGTATCCTTGGTATCCACCGTAATAATACATAATACGCCTCCTATCTATTCTAATATATTGTATTAAATTAAATAAAAATAGTTAATAAATTAGTCTAAACCTTGAATAAAATCTTTTATTTCTATATAATAAGTATGATAGTAGGGTGATTAAATGAAAAAGACAAAACGCTTCATTTCAAATATGGATGTGCCTTTATTAATATATAGTTTGATACTTTTTATATTTGGCTTACTTAATATAGTAAATGCATCAAGTCAAGCTGTTGTTATTAGATATGGTACAGGTATATATGCTTATTTTTATAAACAACTATTGTTTTTAATAGTAGGATTAGTTGCTACTTTATTTATTATTAATATTCCAACTAAAAAGTATTATAAATTAATTAAATATGTATATGGGATTGAATTATTATTGCTTTTATATTTGTTTCGTTTTGGTCATTCACATATGGGTTCAATTAACTGGATTGAATTTGGTAAATTTAAAATTCAACCAAGTGAATTTGCAAAACCTATAATGATTGTTGCAGTTGCGCTAGTACTGGAGATGTTTCAATCTAAACTTAACAATAATAGAAAATATACAAGATCTGATCACTATAAATTAATTGGTATTATTATTTTAATTGGTGCGGTATTTCCAGCCTTTGTTTTCCTAGAAAAAGATTTAGGAACTACTATTATTTTATCAAGTATATTTGCTATTATGTTTTTAGCTAGTCCAATACAAAAAGAAGAGAAAATGCAAACAATTATATTTATGTTAGTTGCTTTAATTATGGGTGGTTTTGTTTTACTAACTTCAAAAGGTGAAATATTATCTGATACACAAAAAGCAAGATTAGATTTTTATAATCCATGCTCTAAGTATGAAGAAGGTGGATATCAAATATGTAATGGATTTATTGCAATAAACTCAGGAGGACTTTTTGGTGTTGGAATAGGTAATAGTAAACAGGTATCATATATTCCTGAATCACATACAGATAGTGTATTTGCAATTATAGCCGAAGAATATGGATTTATTATATGTACAGGTATATTTATTTTATACATTTTAGTATTATCTCGTATATTTAATTTAGCTTCTAGGGCAGTAAATATTAGAAGTAAATATATTTGCTTAGGAATAGGTAGTTATATAGCTTTACATATACTTGTTAATTTAGGTGGACTTTTTGGATCAATTCCACTTACAGGAGTGCCACTTCCATATCTTTCTTATGGTGGATCATTTACTTTATCGTTAATGATAGCACTCGCAATTGTACAAAGAATTAGTATTGAAAAAAACACTGAAAAAATAAAAATAAAATAATTATTTACAAATAGTAAAACATATGATATATTTAAACTGAATAGAATATTAATTAGCACATATATGTTTGTTGCGAAAAAGGTATAATATACCTTTTTTTCTTTTAAAAAAAAATATTTTATTGTATAATAAAGATGGTGATAATATGAATATAATAGATATCATAGTAAAAAAGAAGAATAAAGAGGTATTAACAAAAGAAGAGATTGAATATGCTATTAATAGTTATTTAGATGGTACTGTTAAAGATTATCAAATGTCAGCACTTTTAATGGCAATTGTCTTAAATGGTATGAATATGGAAGAAACTTACTATTTAACTAATGTAATGCTTTATAGCGGAGATGTTAATGATTTATCTGAAATAAAAGGAGACGTTGTTGATAAGCATTCAACTGGTGGTGTTGGAGATAAAACAACTTTAATACTAGGTCCAATTTTAGCTAGTATGGGTTTAAAAATGGCTAAGATGAGTGGTAGAGGATTAGGTCATACAGGAGGAACTATTGATAAATTAGAATCAATAAAAGGCTTTAAGGTTGAGTTATCTCGTGATGAATTTATAAAAGAAGTAAATGAAATTGGTATGTCTGTAATTAGTCAATCAGGCAATATTGTTCCAGCTGATAAAAAGTTATATCAACTTCGTGATGTAACTGGAACAACAGAATCAATTCCCTTAATCGCATCATCTATTATGAGTAAAAAAATAGCTAGTGGATCTAAAAATATTATAATTGATTTAAAAGTTGGTAATGGTGCTTTAATGAAAGACTTAGATAGTGCAAGAGAGTTAGCTCATTATATGATAGAAATAGGTAAAAAGTTTGAAAGAAATGTTGTATGTGTTTTAACTAATATGTCAGAGCCTCTTGGTAAAAATATAGGTAATGGACTTGAAGTGTTAGAAAGTATTGATTATTTAAATGGTAAAGCTTCTCGTGATTTAAAAGAGTTAATTACAAAATTAGTTACAGTTGCTATGAAAGTGTCAGTTGGTATGAGTGAAGATGATGCTATAAAATTAATGAATGAAAAAATTAATTCTGGTGAAGCGTTAGATAAATTTAAGCAATTTGTAAAAGCACAAAATGGAGATATAGATAATATAGAAATATCTAGTAAAATGTTACAAATTAATTCATCAAAAGAAGGTTTCTTAAAAAGTATTAATACACTAAAACTTGGAGAATTGGCAAGAAACTTAGGTGCAGGAAGACTTAGTAAAGAAGATGAAATAGATTATGGTGTTGGATTTGTAATAAATAAAAAAGTTGGTGATTTAATTTTACCAGGAGAAGAACTATTAAAAGTTTACTATAATAAAAAAGACATTAGAATTGATGAAATACTTTCTTGTTTTGAGGTAGTTGAAGAGCCTGTTTTAAAGCAAGATATTATTATAGAAGTAATAGGAGGATAGAATGAAAAAGATATTATCTTATTTATTAGTTATATTAACTACATTTTTATTCATAGGATTAGTTAAAGCTGAATCAATAAGTTCTATAAAAATGGATGTGTATGTTGACTCATTTGGTGATGCTCATGTAACAGAAGTATGGGATGCATATCCAACTGAGAAGACTGAATATTATCATGCTTATTATAATATTGGAGAGTCTTCTATTACAGATTTAAAAGTAAAAGATGAAGAACATGAATATACATATATTGATTGGGATTTAGATGGAACTATTGATGATAAAAAATATCATTATGGATATAATTATGACTATGATGGTGTTGAATTATGCTTTGGTAAAAGTAGTTACCACCGTCATACATATACACTAACTTATACAATTAAAAACTTTGTATATAATACTCTAGACGATAAACAAGTTATGTATTGGACAATGCTTAATAAAATTAATCCAGCTCCAAGTGAAGTAGAAATTAAAATATATGGAGATACACCTTTTAGTGATACTTTACCTGTTTGGGGATATGGAAACTATGGTGGACTTGCATATGTTTATGATGGAGCAATCTATTTATCAAATGATCATTTAAGTAATAGTGATTCAATGGTTTTTTTAGCTGAGTTTGATGAGAAGATATTTAATACTGAAAAAGTATTTAATTATACAATAGATGATATTAAAGAGATGGCAGAAGAAGGAGCTACTCATTATGTAGAAAAAAATAAATCATCCATCTTTGATGTGATAATGGGCGTTATTGTATTTTTGTTTAATTTTGGAATTTGGTTTATTATTATCATAGCTGCAATACTTTCATCTAAGCCTAATTATGGTACAAAAAAATTAAAATTTTCTAAAGATTTTAAAAAACTTCCAACAGGAAATAACTTAAATATGTTTAGAGATTTACCTTGTAATAAAGATATAAAAAGAGCTTATTGGATAGCTGGTGAATATGGCTTAATGAAGAAGAAAACCGACTTTTTAGGTAGTATGCTTCTTAAATGGATAAAGGAAGAAAAAGTTAAAGTTGTAAATGAGGCTAAAGGTACAGTGTTTAAGCGTGAAGATACAAAGATTGTCTTTAATACACCTTCAATTGAAACAGGTGATATTAATGAAGATAATTTATATAAATACATGTATGAAGCAAGTCGTGACGGTATATTAGAGAATAAAGAGTTTGAACGCTGGTGTACAAAACATTATTCTAAAATGCTTAACTGGTTTGATAAAGTTATCGATAGTGAAACAGATAAATTAGTTAAAGAAGGTAAAATTGATAAAATAGAATCTAATAGCTTATTTAAAAGTACAGAATATAAAGTAAATGATTCTATGTATGAAGAAGCAGTTAAAATGGCAGGACTAAAAAAATTCTTTAAAGAATTTGATAATATGTCTGATAAAGAGGCAATTGATGTTCATCTATGGGAAGAGTATTTAATGTATGCTCAAATATTTGGTGTAGCTGAGAAAGTTGCTAAACAATTTAAAAAACTATATCCAGATGTTATTACTGATTATGATTATAATACATTTATATATATTAACTCAGTATCATATTCTGGAATTAGTAGCGCTAGTAGTGCTTATTCAAGAGCTCAAAGCTATTCATCAGGTGGAGGAGGATTCTCATCTGGTGGAGGTGGAGGAGGTTCCTTTGGTGGAGGAGGAGGCTCTTTCGGAGGAGGATCACGTTAAAAAGAGTTTAATACTCTTTTTTTTGACAATAATTTTACTTTAATAATCATATAATTAAGTTAGATATAACTTATATAAAAACTTTATATCTTTTATTTTTAAAATTTTTATTGTATAATTAAAATAGGAGTTGAAAATATGAGAGATAAGAATTTTTCAAATTTAGAGGCCATAGCTAAAAAAAGAGAAGTAATGCTAAATGATGCAATTAAATCTATGGATAGTTTCGAAGTCATGAAAGCTAGTAATGAAAGTACCATTCAAAAATATAAAATTGATGAGATAAAATATAAAACAACGATTAAAGAACTTAATGAATATATTGAAATCTATAAAGGAAAAGTAGATGAGTTAGAAAAAAACAATACGAAAGATGATAAAGAAATTGTAAACCTTAGAAAAAAACTATTACTTCAAGATGCAGATATTTCAACTCTAAAATCAATATTAGATTTATTTGTTCAAGAATATGGAATTGATAAAGTAATGGAAATTACTAAATTAGAAAAAAAGAAAATAGAAAGTTATTTAAAATAGGTGAGGTATGAATTATATTGAATATTTATTAATACTAATTATAATGCTTATAATAGCATTCGCAATTACAAAATCAAAAAAGAAAGATTTTAAAATTAATACAAATAAACTTGTTATGTATCTAGGTGGTAGAGATAATATAATTGAATATGAATATAATAAATCAAGATTTATAGTTAATTTAAAAGATGTATCAAAAGTTAATAAGGAAGCTATTCAAAAATTAGGAGCTCAAGGTATAGTTGAGATAGAAAATCAACTTAAAATCATCTTAGGAGAAGATGCTAGATTAATAAAAAGATATATAGATGAGTTAAAATAATATTTAACTCTTTTTTTTCGACATTTATCGACATAAATAAAATGTATAATTATGTCGAAAGGTGATGATTATATGTTTAATGGATTAATAATAAATTTGGTTTTAGTAACATTTCCAATTATGCTTTATTTTATATATGTTACTTATTCTAAAACATTAGACTTTAAAAAAAATAATTTATTTTTAGATTGTGCATTGATAAGTTCTTATTACTTAATATATAAATTAGGCTATTTTGAAGTTAATGGAATATACTTTATATTAATTGATATATTACTTGTTATTTCATATTTAAAGAAAAGATATATAACATCTTTGATATTATCTATTTTATTAATTAATTATTACTATCATATGTTTAATATAAGTATTTTTATATTTATATATGAATATATAATGTATTCTTTCTTATACTTTATAATAAAAAAAAGACATCTTTTTATAAATATATTTTCTGTTTTAAAAATAGTTATGTTCGTTATTTATTTAATGCTTAGTAATAATAGCTTTAACATTTTAAATATTTTATTTTTACTATTAACATTTATATTAATTATTAATTTTATTGCTTATTTGTTTTTACTTACCTCAGATGTTGTATCTTTATATATGGATATTAAAGAAATTGATAAAGAAAAAAGATTAGTTGATTCATTATTTAAAATAACACATGAGATAAAAAATCCTATAGCTGTATGCAAGGGTTATTTGGATATGTTTGATATAAATAATACAGATCACTTTAAAAAATATATTCCAATTATTAAATCTGAAATTAATAGAGTTTTAACACTCTTAGAAGACTTTTTGTCTATATCAAAAATTAAAATTGAAAAAGATGAGATGGATATTTGTTATTTAATAGAAGATACAATTAACTGTTTTAAGCCTATTTTAAAAAATAAAAAAATAAAAATTGAGGCTAATAATATAGATGATGAAATTTATATTGTAGCTGATTATAATAGATTAAAACAAACACTTGTTAATATAATTAAAAATAGTGTTGAAGCAATTAAAAATGATGGTTTAATTAAAATTGATTTAAAGAAAAATAAAAATAGAATATCTATTATTATTGAGGATAATGGTGATGGAATGGATAGTTGTGAAATTGATAAAATAAAAGAAGCTTTTTATACAACAAAAGAAAAAGGGACAGGACTTGGTATTTACTTATCAAATGAAATTATAAAAGCACATCAAGGTGAACTTAATTATTCATCTATAAAGAATATTGGTACAAAGACAATAATAACACTTCCTTATAACTAATAGTCTTTTTTTTTAATTAATTTTATGGTATATTATTTTGAGATAAAAGAGGTGATTTTATGTTAGAAGGCAAATGTGCATTAATTACAGGATGTACTAGTTCAATAGGTTCTTCAGTAGCGCATATTTTAGCTTTAGAAAAATGCAATATTATAATTCATTATAATCGAAATGAAGAAAAAGCAAACAATTTAAAAGAAGAACTAATTAGTAAATATAATGTAAAATGTATGACAATCAAATGTGATTTATCTAATAATGAAGAAATAGAAGAAATGTTTAATAAAATAGATTATGTAGATATTCTAATTAACAATGCAGCAATAGAATTAACAACTGATTTTATGGATAAAACATACAAGGATTTTAGTAATGTTTTAAATGTTAATTTAGTAGCGCCTTTTATTCTTAGCAGATACTTTGGAAGTATGATGTATAAAAATAAATGGGGAAAAATTATTAATATTTCAAGTAATAATGCGATAGATAAATATTCTCCTTCTACTTTAGAATATGATGCTTCTAAAGCTGGACTTATTTCACTTACTCATAATTTAGCTTTAGAGTATGCTCCATATGTAAATGTAAATGCTATCGCACCAGGATGGATTATGTCTAGTAAAGTTTCAAAATTAAATGAAGAACTAGATGGAATGTTAGAAAGTGAAGAATCTAAAAAAATATTAAAAAATAGATTTGGTAGTCCTGATGAAGTAGCAACTCTTGTATTGTTTTTAATTAAAAATGATTATATAAATAATGAAGTTATTAGAATTGATGGAGGAAGTTTATGATAGAAGAAAAAGTTGAATTAGCGGAATTAGAACTCAAAGATATATTTAATAAAGTAGATGAAGTGGAATTTTTTAATAGTAAGAAAGTTTTAGATGCCTTTAAGAAAAATAATTTATCCGAAATACATTTTAATGCAACAACTGGATATGGTTATGATGATATCGGAAGAGATACAATAGAGAGAATTTATGCTGATATATTTAAAGCAGAAGATGCTTTAGTTAGAAGTCAATTTATATCAGGATCACATGCATTAACTGTTTGTTTATTTGGACTTTTAAGACCAGGTGATTTAATGCTTTCTATATCTGGTACTCCATATGATACATTACACGAAGTAATAGGTATAAAAGAGAATAATTCATCTTTAAAATCATTTGGAATTGATTATGATGAAATAGATTTATTAAATAATGATTTTGATTATGAAAAAATAAAAGACTATTTAAAAAACACAAAAGTTAAATTGATTGAAATACAAAGATCAAGAGGATATTCTAACAGAGAAACACTTACTATAGATAAAGTAGAAAAAGTAATTAAGTTAATTAAAAATATTAGCCCAGATACAATTATTATGATTGATAATTGTTATTGTGAATTTGTTGATAAAGTAGAACCTACTGAAGTAGGTGCGGATATAATAGTTGGATCACTAATTAAAAATTTAGGTGCTGGAATTGCTCCTAATGGTGCATATATAGTTGGTCGTAAAGAATTAGTACATCTTGCAAGTGAAAGATTAAATTTACCAGGTGAGGCTAAAGAAGTTGGTCCATCACTTGGCCAAAATAAATTGATTTTACAAGGACTTTTTATGGCTCCAAGCGTTGTTGCATCAGCTCTTAAAACATCAATACTTACAAGTTATATGTTAGAAAATTTAGGATGCTTAGTATCACCTAAATATAATGAACCTCATGCAGATATAGTATGTGCAATAACATTTAATGATCCAGATAAGCTAATCAAATATGTTCAAGGTATACAAGCAGCATCTCCAATTGATGCAAATGCTATACCTGAACCTTGGGATATGCCAGGATATAGCGATAAAGTAATAATGGCAAGTGGATCATTTACTCAAGGATCTAGTATAGAATTATCTTGTGATGGACCGATTAGAGAACCATATATTGCTTATCAACAAGGTGCACTAACTTATACTTATGGTAAACTTGGACTTATTTCAGCTTTAAAAAAATTAATAGGTGAATAATGGACGAATATATAAAAACAATAAATGTTGAAAAAGACTTTATGCGTGATATTGGAAATGGCATTATGCTAAATAATAAAGAAGAAGAAATACTTAAAAGAGTAGGAATTAATTATAAAGCTTGTTCATCTCTTAATGATTTATTATTTCAAATTGAAGATTATCTAATAGATTATGAAGATGATGAACTAGAAGTTTTATCTTGTAGATTAGCTGAATTTAACTATTATAATAATACGAATAAATAGTTTAAACACAACCATAAGAGTTGTGTTTTTTCTTGATAAAATATATTTATAATGATATACTTTAAATAGATAATTATAAGGGTATGATAAAATGAAGAAATTTATATTAGGAATTTTAGTTGGATTATTAGTTGGAACAGGATTAGTTTATGCAGCAACTATTTTTTACGATGCTGAAGAAGTATCATATACACCAAGTGATACTTCTTGGAAAGTATCAACGGTAGATCAAGCCTTAAACGATATAAAAGCAAAAAGTGGAAGTGCTCTAACTAATTTAAAAAATACGAATATAACAAAAGCAGTATACTATATTGGATAAAAGGACTAATTGATAAGTCCTTTTTGTTTTTGAAAATAAATTGCCTAAAAATGTCAAATAAGGTTTATTAAAAACATTATTTTTGATACAATTGATATAGGGTGGTATTATGCAAGATAATTTAGAAAAATTACTTAAAAAAATTAACTTAGATAATAGTTTATATAAATATTTTGAAGGCGGAAAATTAGATAGAATTATCTTAAATAATACAAAGGATAACTGCACTGTAGTGCTTAATTTAAAAGACCACTTAGATTTAGATTTATATTTAAAAATGGAAGAACTTTTAAATAGTTATTTTAAAATAAAAACTAATTTAAATATAATATCAGGTGGTAATAACCATAAAGAATTTTATAAATACTATGATTTTTTTGTGGATAAATTAAATATAGAAGAGTTAAAAGGAAACGATGATATTTTATATAAAGCAGGTACTCTTACAATTGAAACTAATGATTTAGTTGATAAGACTAAGCTAAAAGAATTAGAAAATTCGCTTAATAAAGTAGGATATTTAGTTAAAATTAAATTAGAAGAGAAAAAGGAAGTTACTAGACCAGTTATAGTAGAACAACCTGCATTTGAACCAGTTCAAGAGGAAAAAGCAAAACCTAAATTCAACTATGTAAGAAAAGATAAAGTAAAAGAAGACCATCCAGATGTTTTATATGGAAGACTCATTAATGATACATTTACTCGTATGGATACAATAGTAGAAGTTAATCAAACTGTAACTGTTGAAGCGTTTGTATTTGGTAGTGAGCTTAGAGAAATTAAAACAAAAGATGGTAGAGAATTTAAAATATTAAACTTAAAATTAACAGATTATACAGATAGTATATATGCAACACTTTTCATGAATGGTACAGAAGAAGTTCCTAAAGTAGAAGATGGTAAATGGTATAAGATTAGAGCACGTGTTAAAGAAGCTGATAAATATAATCCTGATATATCACTTTCTATTTTAGATATTAATATTTTAGAAAAAGAGATTGAAGAAGTAATAGATGATGCACCAGTTAAAAGAGTTGAGTTACATGCTCATACAATGATGAGTCAAATGGATGGTGTAGTAACACCAGATGATTTAGTTAAGACTGCTAAAAAATGGGGTATGAGAGGTATTGCTGTAACTGATCATAATGGTTGTCAAGCATTTCCTAATGTATTTAACTTAATAAAAGGAATGAATAAAGGATTAGATGAAAAAGATAAGTTCTTGGGTATTTATGGTACAGAGCTTACTTTAATAGATGATACAGTTAATATTGTAAAAAGACCAACTAATACAAAACTGTTAGATAATACTTATGTAGTATTCGACCTTGAGACTACAGGATTTAATGCAGGTGGTAAAGACTCAATTATTGAAATAGGTGCTGTTAAACTAAAAGACGGAATGATTATAGATAGATATGATCAATTAATAGATCCAGAAGTGGAAATTAGTGAACGTATTACCTCTGTCACTAGTATTACTAATGAAATGGTTAAAGGAAAACCAAAAGAGAAAGAATCAGTAATAGCATTTAAGAATTGGATAGGTGACCTACCTTTAGTTGCTCACAATGCTAAATTCGATACATCATTTTTAGAGATGGCTTATAAAAAATATGACTTAGGAGAACTAACTAATCCCGTTATAGATACATTAGAGCTATCTCGTACAATGGATAATACTTATGCAAGACATAGTTTATCTGCTTTAGTTAAAAGATATAATGTTCCTTTTGATGAAGAATCACATCATAGAGCTGACTATGATGCTGAGGGAACTGCTTTAGTATTTGCTAAAATGTTAACTAAATTAAATAATACAAACTATGAGTTAATGACAGATTTAGATAAATTAGTATCTAAGGATGAAATACATAAATATGGTAGATCATTCCATGTTAATTTACTTTGTTTAAATAAAACAGGACTTAAAAACTTATTTAAAATTATATCGTTAGCTAATACTACATATTTATATAAAACACCAAGAATATTAAGAAGTGTTATTGAAGAACATAGAGAAGGCTTACTTATTGGTAGTGGATGCTATGAATCTGAAGTATTTATAGAAGCAAGAAGTAAATCAGAAGAAGAGCTTGCTAATATAATAAGTTTTTATGACTATGTAGAGATACAACCACTTGATTTATATTCCCATTTGCTAGAATCAGGTGACTTTGGATCAAAAGAAGAATTAATTGAAGTTGTTAAAAAAATTATTAAAACAACTGAAGATTCAGGAAAGATAGTTGTTGCAACAGGAGATGTACATCATTTAAAACCTGAAGATAAAATCTATAGAGAAATTATAGTTAATCAAAAAGTACCAGGTGGAGGAAGACATCCTTTAGCTCGTTATAATAAAATTCCTAGTTATCATTTTAGAACAACTCGTGAGATGCTATCTGACTTTGCTTATTTAGGGGAAGATAAAGCATATGAATTAGTAGTAACTAATACTAATAAAATAGCTGATATGATTAGTGATATTGAAGTTATCATAGATACTGGTGGAGTACCATTCTCACCACGTGTTAAAAATGATGATGGAACATATCTAGACTGTCCAAGAGTTGTAACAGATTTAGTTTATGAAAAAGCAGAATCATGGTATGGGTCTCCACTTCCTTATAACATAGAAGAGAGAATTGCTAAAGAGTTATATGGAGATATTGTATTTACGGCTGTTAAATATAACTTAGGCGATAATTATACAGATGAAGTTGGATTTAAAACACTTCATGATGTAATATTAAAAGGATCAGATAATACAAAAGGATATGTTAGAGAATATCTAAAGAAAACTATTGAAGAAGAATTAACTGATGAAGAGTTAGAAAAAAAATTAAAATCTTCACTAGGTGGTGTAATAGGAGCAGGATTCGACCCAATTTATCTAATTGCTCAAAGACTTGTTAAAAAGTCTAACAATGATGGATTCTTAGTAGGTTCTCGTGGATCTGTTGGATCAAGCTTTGTAGCAACCATGATGGGTATAACTGAGGTTAACTCACTTCCAGCTCACTATAGATGTCCAAATTGTAAGCATTCAATATTCAATGATGATGATGGTGAAACTTTAGGTAGTAAGTATTCATGTGGAATAGACTTGCCTAGTAAAAAATGTCCTAAGTGTGGATCTGATATGATTAAAGATGGACAAGATATACCATTCGCTACTTTCTTAGGATTTAATGCTGATAAGGTTCCAGATATAGACCTTAACTTTAGTGATTTAAATCAAGCAGCAACTCATGAATATACAAAAGTATTATTCGGTGTTGATAATGTTTATAGAGCAGGTACTATTGGTACAGTAGCTAGTAAAACTGCATTTGGTTATGTTAAAGGATACTGTGAGGATAAAAATATTGTAATGCGTACAGCAGAAGTTGAAAGGTTATCTTTAGGTTGTACAGGAGTTAAAAGAACTACAGGACAACATCCAGGTGGTATAGTAGTTATACCAGACTATATGGATGTCTTTGACTTTACTCCATTCCAATATCCTGCAGATGATCCAAATAGTGCTTGGAGAACAACACACTTTGATTACCACAAAATTGAAGACTGTGTACTTAAACTAGATATTTTAGGTCACTCAGATCCAACACAACTTAGAATGATTCAAGAAACTACTGGTATGGATGTTACAAAGGTTCCACTTGATGATAAAGAGACTATGGGTATATTTTTGTCCCCTAAACCATTAGGTGTAACACCTGAACAAATAATGTGTAATACAGGAACACTTGGTATACCAGAGTTTGGTACTAAATTTACAATCTCAATGGTTGAAGATACAAAACCTAAAACATTTGCTGAGTTAATTAAAATATCAGGACTATCTCATGGTACTGATGTATGGGTAGGTAACTCTCAAGACTTAGTTAGAAATGGTGTTGTACCATTTAGTGAAGTTATAGGTTGTAGGGACGATATCATGGTATACTTAATGTATAACGGACTAGAACCTATTAAAGCATTTAAAATAATGGAGTTTGTCAGAAAAGGTAGAGCTAGTAAACCAAAAGATCATGAACAATGGCTTGAATATGTTGATTTAATGAAAAAAGAAGGCATAGCTGATTGGTATATAGAGTGCTGTGCTAAAATTAAATACATGTTCCCAAAAGCACATGCTGCTGCATACGTAATAAGTGCATTTAGAATTGCTTGGTTTAAAGTACATATGCCAGTTCATTATTATGCATCTTGGTTCTCAAGCAAGGCAACAGACTTTAATGTAGATGCTATGATTAGAGGATATGATGCAATTAAAAATACATTAATTGAAATTCAAAATAAGGGCAATGAGGCAACTAACAAAGATGCTGGTGTAGCGGAATCTCTACATCTAGCCTTAGAAGCATCAGCTCGTGGAATTAAGTTTTTAAATGTTGATTTATATGAATCAAATGCAAGAACATGGAAACCTAAAGATGATACATCTATGTATCCATCATTCACATCAATAGATGGACTTGGTGAGTCAGTTGCTAATAACATAGTAGAAGAAAGAGAAAAAAGACCTTTTATATCCATTGAAGACTTCCAAGTTAGATGTAAGGTATCATCTACTATGATTGAAAAGATGAGACTTATGGGAATATTTGAAGGAATGCCTGAATCAAATCAATTAAGTTTGTTTTAAAAAGTATAATTATTTTTTGAGAATTTAAAGGTTTTTAAGCAATTTCTTTGCCTAAAAGCCTTTTTTTTGTTATAATTGAGTAGGTGATGTTATGGAGACAATACTTAACAAAATATACGATTATTCACTAGAAGAGATAATGGGAGAGAGATTTGGTAGATACTCTAAATCAATCATTCAAGATAGAGCTCTTCCAGATATCAGAGACGGACTTAAACCTGTACAAAGAAGAATACTATATGCAATGTATAGAGATAAAAATACATTTGATAAACCATATAAAAAATCAGCTAAAGCAGTTGGTAATATAATGGGTAATTATCACCCTCATGGTGATTCTTCTATATATGATGCAATGGTTCGTATGAGTCAATGGTGGAAACAAAATACTCCATACATTGATATGCATGGTAATAATGGATCAATTGACGGTGACTCTGCTGCCGCAATGCGTTATACAGAAGCAAGACTATCAAAAATAAGTATGGAGCTATTAAAAGATATCGATAAAGATACTGTTGATATGGTATGGAACTTTGATGATACCTTAAAAGAACCAGTTGTGCTTCCTTCTAAATTTCCTAACTTGCTTGTTAATGGAGCAAACGGAATATCAGCTGGATATGCAACAAATATACCAACACATAACTTAGGTGAGGTAATAGATGCTACAATAAAAAGAATTGATTCACCAAACTGTAGATTAGATACACTACTTGAAATTATAAAAGGGCCAGATTTTCCAACAGGAGCTATAGTAGAAGGTAAAAAAGGAATAATAGATGCCTTTACTACAGGTCGTGGTAAAGTAATGGTTAAATCTAAATGTGAATTTATAAGCTCTAAAGGTAAAGATATGATAGTTGTAACTGAGATACCTTTTGAAGTTAATAAATCAGCTTTAGTTAAAAAAATAGATGAAATTAGAATTGATAAAAAAATAGAGGGTATTCAAGAGGTATTAGATGAATCTAACTTTGAAGATCCAACTAGAATTGATATCATTTTAAAGAAAGATGCTGACAAGGAATTAATACTAAATTATTTACTAAAAAATACTGATTTGCAAGTGTCTTATAACTATAATATGGTAGCTATTAAAGATGGTAGACCAATGACAGTTGGTATTATTCCAATATTAGATGCTTATATTGAACATCAAAAAGAAGTAATTACAAGAAGATGTAAATTTGATTTAGATGTTTATAATAAAAGACTTCATATAATAGAAGGATTAATTAAAGCAATATCTATATTAGATGAAGTAATTGCGACAATCAGAAAAAGTAAAAATAAAAGTGACGCTAAAGAAAACTTAGTAAGTAAATATGGCTTTACTATGGAACAAGCTGAATATATTGTTATGTTACAATTATATCGTTTAACTAATGAAGATGTAGTTGAACTATCAAATGAATATGATGATTTAAAAAATAAAGTAGCTGCACTAAATGTTATATTAAGTGATGAGGCTAAATTAAAATCATTAATGAAACATGAACTTAAAAAAGTAAAAGACGAGTATGCAACACCAAGACGTACAGAATTAGTTGATGAGATAACTGAGATTAAAATTGATACAACTAAAATGATTCCAAAAGAAGATGTAATCGTAGTTGTTACAAAAGAAGGTTATATCAAACGTGTTAGTCCAAGAAGTATGACAGATAATGAAACTGGACTAAAAGATTCTGATATAGTTATTGGTAAATATAAGATGAATACAATGGATACATTACTAATGTTTACTGATAAGGGTAATTACTTACACATTCCTGTTTATGAAATACCTGAACTTAAATGGAAAGACTTAGGAAAACACGTAAGTAATGTTATAACTGTATCAAGTGATGAAAATGTAATAGCAAGTATTCCAGTATATGATTTTGAAGAAGATGAATATATTACAATATTTACAAAAGATGGTATGGTTAAACGTACTAAGTTATCTGAATTTAGGGCACTTCGTTATTCAAAAGCAATAACAGCTATTAAACTTAAAGCAGGTGATTTAGTTGCATCTGTTACAAATGAATCAAAAGAATTTACTATGATTACTACAACTAATGGTTATGCATTAGCATTTAAAACAGAAGAGATTCCAGTTGTAGGACTTAAGACAAGTGGTGTTAAATCAATTGCTCTTAAAAATGATACAGTAGTATCTGGTATGTTATATGATGAGTCACTTGAATACTTAACAATCTTAACTGATAAAGGAACAGGAAAAAGAATTAAGTTAAGTGAATTTAATATATCAACTCGAGCTCGTCGTGGAGATAGAATTATTAAAGATATTAAAACAAATCCTTATCATATAGTATCAAGTTATATCATAAATTATAAAGAAATGCTAACAATAGTAGACTTAAAAGATGTATTTGATATTAAATTAACTGAACTATCAATAAGTGATAAAAATTCAGCTGGTTCAAGTATTACAAAAAATAAAATATTATCTTCAAATGTAATAGTTGAATTAACTAGTAAAGAAGATAAAATAACTATTGAAAAAGAAAATGCTAAAACAGAAGAGACTGAACATGTTCTTACAATAGATGACTTTTTAAAGGATTTATAGTAAAATATTAAAAGGAGAGTGAAATTATGTTAATAGATATACTTCAAATATTAGGTGGACTTGTAGTTGGTGTTGTAGTAGGTTTCTTACTTGCTAAAAAATACATGGAAAAATACCTAAAGAAAAATCCACCAGTTAATGAACAAATGATTAAAGCAATGATGAGTGGAATGGGTAGAACTCCAAGCCAAAAACAAGTTAATCAAATGATGAAACAAATGAATAAATTCATGTAAGAACTTAAAAATTTAAGTTCTTTTTTTATATTGACAAAGCATACAAGTGTTCGCTATAATTAAAATGTAGTATGTTGTAAATGATTTTGAAATTTAAAAAAAGGAGGTTTTATTATGAAAGAAAAAATAAAGACAATTTCAAAATTATTTGAAGGTATGGAGATTAGAAGTGTATGGGATAGTGAAAAGGAAGAATATTATTTTAGCGTTGTTGATGTAATTAAAGCATTAACTAATAGTGATAATCCACGAAATTATTGGAATATGTTAAAAAAGAGGATGAATGAGGAAGAAAAAAGTGAGTTGTACACAAAATGTGTACAACTGAAAATGAAATCATCAAAAGATGGTAAGATGTATAAAACAGATACATTAGATACAGAAGGTATATTTAGACTTATTGAATCAGTACCATCTCCAAAAGCAGAGCCTTTTAAATTATGGCTTGCTAAACTTGGTAGACAAAAAGTTGATGAAGCATTTGATCCATCAATTGGTATAGATGAAATGATTGATTTTTATTTAAAAAAAGGTTATACGTTAAAGTGGATTGAAACTAGAATAAAAGCAATTATTGATCGTAAAAGACTAACTAAAAAATGGCAAGATGGAGGTATTAAAGGATCTAGTGAATTTGCTATCTTAACAAATGCAATTTATAAAGAATGGTCTGGTATGACAGCGAGTGAATATAAAGTTTTTAAAAATATTAGAAAAGAGAATTTAAGAGATAATATGTCTAGAATAGAAATGCTTCTAACTGATTTAGGTGAACTTACAACTCATGATATTGTAGATAATGAAAAACCAATTGGCTTAAGTGAGAATATAAAAGTTGCCAAAAGAGGTGGAAATGTAGCTAAAGTTGCAAAAGAGTTATATGAAAAAGAAACAAAAAAAGAAGCTCTATCAAATACTAATAATTTAAATTATGCTTATATAGATGATGAAAAAGTAATAGAGTAGCTTTAATCTTTAAATTTAAATTACTTTAATTTACTAACTATCATTTACGTGTTATAATTAATTAGGTGAATTGTATGGATAAATTTAATGAACTTAGAAATAAATTTGAAAGTATTATATATAAAAAATATGAAATAATAGATGAGGGTGAAGCTTTAAAAATAGTATTTACATTTGAGATACCTAATTTAAAAGTATTTACTCCATCTTTAACTATAAATAAAAGTGATATAACTAATGATTCTATAAATAATGATTTACTTAATTCTATAATATTCAGAATTGGTATGATAGAGTTAATTAGCTATTATAAATGTGTATGTCCTAAAAAAGTAGTTATAGAAGCTGGATATATTGATTCATTTGAACAAGATTGGTTTAAAAAACTATTTTATAATGGACTTGGAGAATTTTTCTATGTAAACGGTATAAGTGTTAGTATAGATGAATTATTTGACTTTGATATTAGAGGAGAAAAAATTGATATTAAAGATGTAGAATATAAAGGATTTGGTAACTTAATACCTATCGGTGGTGGAAAAGACTCTAATGTAACACTTGAACTTTTAAAAGACTATGATAATAAGTGTTTCATGATTAATCCTAAACAAGTACATATTGATTGTGCAGGAGAATTAGACTATTACGCAGTTAAAAGAGTAATTGATAAAAACTTAATTGAACTTAATAAGTTAGGCTATTTAAATGGTCATACTCCTTTTAGTGCAATTGTAGCTTTTATTTCATATTTAATGGCTTATTTGACTAATAGAAAGTATATAGTACTTTCTAATGAAGGATCAGCTAATGAACCAACTGTAATTGGTACTAATATAAATCATCAATACTCTAAAACTTATGAATTTGAGTGTGATTTTTATGAATATACAAAAAAATACTTTAATATAGATATTAAATATTTTAGTTTACTTAGACCTATTAAAGAAATACAAATAGCTTATCTTTTCTCTAAATATACTAAATATCATAAAATATTTAGAAGTTGTAATGTTGGATCTAAGGAAAATCCTTGGATATGGTGTTGTAATTGTCCTAAATGTTTATTTGTATTTATAATTCTAAGAGCATTTATGTCTAGGGAAGATGTAGTTGATATATTTGGGGATAACATGCTAGATAATAAAGAATTAGAAAAATACTTTATAGAGTTAATAGGTGAGGCAGAAACTAAACCGTTTGAATGTATTGGAACAATTGAAGAAGTTAGATTTGCAATGAACAGAATAATTAAAAATGATGATTCATATCTATCTAATCTTTATAAAGAAAAATACTATAAAAATGAGGATATTGATTTATCTAAAATATATTATGAAAATAATGTCGTAGATGAATATTTAGATATTTTAAAAGAGGCGATTAGAAGTGCAAGATAAAATACTTGAAAAGTTAAGAAGTTATAATAATATAGCAATACTCGGATATGGAAGAGAAGGTATATCAACATATAACTTTATTAGAAAACATGATGAAAATATTAAACTAACTATTTTGGATGCAAGAGAAATTATTCCTGAAGATAAAAATACTTCATATAAAAAATATAATGGAGAAGAAGATTTAAGAGAATTTGATTTAATCATTAAAACTCCAGGTGTACCTATCTTAGGTTTTAGTGAAAAAACCATCTCTAAAATTACTTCTCAAATGGAATTATTATTAGAAGTAAATAGTGATAATGTAATAGGTATAACTGGTACTAAGGGAAAAAGTACAACATCAACTTTAATCTATGATATTTTAAAGGATCAAATGGATAAAGTTTTCTTGGTAGGAAATATAGGTGTTCCAGTATTAGATAAAATAGATGAATATGAAGGAGCTACTATAGTAGCAGAGATGTCATCACATCAATTAGAGACTGTTAAAGTCTCACCTCATATTGGAATTATCTTAAATCTATATTCAGATCACTTAGATCATGCAGGAACATTAGAAAACTATCACGCATCTAAGATGAATATAATGAGACATCAAAAGATAACTGACTTTGCAATATATGATTTAGATAATGAATATTTAAAAAAACAAGACTTTTCAAATGTTATAGGTAATAAACTTACTGTATCAATTAATAAAGAAGCAACTATTTATTTAAAAGATAATAATATAATTTTAAATAATGAATTATTATTAAATAGAGAAGATATTAAAACTGAATTAAAAGGTGATAATAATTTAAAAAATATTATGTTCGCACTACTAGTAGCTAGTTTATATAACTTAGATATAAATAAAGCATTAGTTTCTATAAAGAACTTTAAACCACTAGAACATAGAATGGAATATGTTGGTAAATATAATGATATTAACTTTTATAATGATGCTATTGCGACTATCCCTGAGGCAACAATAAGTGCTTGTCAAACATTAACTGATGTAGATACTCTAATATTTGGTGGTATGGATAGAGGAATAGACTATACAAAACTAATAGATTATTTAAATAATTCTAGTATTAAACATTTAATATGTATGCCAACAACTGGACATAAGTTAGCTAAACATCTAGATCAAAATAAAGTAATATTAGTAGATACTCTAAAAGAGGCTGTGGATAAAGCATTTGAAGTAACAAGCAAAGGAAAAACTTGTATAATGTCTCCAGCAGCATCAAGCTATGAATACTTTAAAAATTTTGAAGAAAAAGGTAGAACTTATAAAGAACTTGTTAGAACTCACAAATAGTGGGTTCTTTTTTTGTCTTCTTTTGTCGAAATGGTTGAAATATTTTTTTTATAATATAAAGTATATGCCGCAAGGAGGAGATATCTATGATAGATACAGAAGAAAAATATTATACAGGAAAGTATGATAAAGCATTTAAAGAAATATTTTTAAAAGAATCTAATAAAGATTTACTTAAAGTTTTATTGGAGGCAATATTAAATGTTAAGATTTATGATATAAAATTAGAACCAACAGAAAGGTTAAGTAATCATTTAAAAATCAAGAAAAAAACTTTTGATTGTCTGCTTAATACTAATGAAGGATTAATAGGAATAGAAGTAAATACAAGCCAACCTTCTTATATTCATCCAAGGAATTTTGCTTATGCATGTGATATGTATAAATCATCAACTACTATAGAAGATAACTATAGTGAAAATATTAATATAATTCAAATTAATTTAAGCTTTGGTTTACCTAAAAAACAAGAAAGAATTAGAGTATATAAAATGCAAGATGAAAAAGGAAATATGTTTGTTAAAAATTTTAAAATAATAGAGATTAATATGGATTTATATAATAAAAAATGGTATGATTTAAATAGATTAGAAATGACAACTGAAGAAAAAGAAAAAAATTTAAGTTTGATAATGATAGGGGAAGAAAGAGATAACCTTTTAGAATTATCAAAAGAAAATAAGGTGGTGAATAAATATATGGAAGAGCTAGATAGAATTAATAAAGATCCAATATTTAGATGGTCTATATCAGAAGAAGATGATCAAAGAATGATTAAAAA
>JAGAYJ010000016.1 GCA_017940575.1 Bacilli bacterium
TAAAAAAATTAAAAAAGTTGATTTTTTTTAAAAATGTACTATAATATATGTAGATTTTGAGGTGTTTGTATGAAAAGATTTGTTGTATGTCTTTTATTAATATTTGTAATATCATTTGGAGTTTCTTTATTTGTTAAAGCAGAAGATACATCATATACTATTACCAATCCTATAGAAGAGGGAAAAATTACAACAAATATAAGAATTGATCATGCAATTACTAAACTTAATTTTTTTAAAAAGAATATAAATGTTATAGTTGAGTATAAATAAAAAGATGAATTAATCATCTTTTTTTGCTATCTTATATAAATCATCTAGGCTCTTTACAATAATAGTTTCATCATTCATTATTCTTTTATGTTCAATTGAATCTTCAACTGTTAATTTATGAGTTAATCTATAATAGTTTAAATAGTATTTGATTATACATATTATTTGCAAATTTATAGTAGCATATCTAAACCCATTATTTATAATACCTAAGTTATTTGTAATGATATTTAAAAAATAAGATATAATTGTTACAAATAAGAATGTTGTTTTAATTTTACCAACCATTAGTGTTTCTGTATGATTGGTTTTTTTATAATAGTAATAATTTAGTGATGCTATTACAATTTCTAAAAGTAGTATTAATATGACAGAATTATATTTAAAAACTAAGCATAGTAATAATCCAATTGCAAATGTTTTATCAGCAACATCATCTAGTTTAGCTCCAATAATCGATGTTACATGCCAAGCACGAGCTAATTTTCCATCCAATAAATCAGTAAGCGCACCAATTATAGCAAGTACTATTACAATATAATAAAGTTTAAATATACTAAGTATAATCATTATTGGTACTAAGCAAATTCTAATAAGTGTTAGTAAATTTGGAATCATACTTTTCTTCATTAATATCACCATTTTAATTTTAGCACACCAAATGTAAATAATCAAATAGTTAAATACATATAATATAGTGTACTTATGTACAATTTGGAAATCTATAGTGTTTATGGATTTCCTTTTTTCTTGTTAAATTACAAATTTTATTTTATAATAGTATTGGTGATAATATGAAGAAAAAAATAATTTTTTTAACTGTTTTTTTACTACTTGTAATAGGAACATATGTGATTTATAAGAAACTTAATCAAAAAGAGATAATTGATCCAATTGAAAAAGTTGTTTTATCTTATAAAAATTATGAATTTCATGATATTAAAACAAGTGATTTTAAAATTGATGAATATACTATTAATTATGATATGACTAAAGAATCTTCAGTTGTTAAAGTAAATGATGAGTCTATATCTGCATACCTAATAGATGATATACTTCACATTATGACATCAAGTAATATAGATTATAAATATCCTGATTTAGGTGAAATAGATAGACTTATGTTTTATAAATATTGCAATTGTAAAAATGACTGTTATAGGTTAGTTTTACTTACTGAAGAAGGTACATTATATTACTTAAACTTAAATGAAAATATTGATTTTGAAAGTCCTGATATATTTAAAAAGTTAGAAAGTGAATATAAATTTACTAATATAGGTTACGTAGAAAATGTAAATATAGATAGTATTTGTGGTGTTAATAGTTTAGCTGCTATTACTAATGATAATGCAATATACTTTGATGATTCATTAAATGAATTTAAGCAAGATTATTATTCTTTTATAAAACTTAATGATTCAACTTTATATGTTTATCCAAATGGTGGTATTAAATTATCTGATTTAGAAGGAATAAATATTCCTATAAAAGTTAGTGAAGTATATACAAATGATAGTTATCTTTTAGTAGGTAGAGATTCATATCTTTATAAACTTGATATAGATGGTAAATATAAAAAGATAATGAATAAGAAAATAACTAAAATAGGATATAATGGTAAAGATAAAATTATTGTTATATTTAATGATGCATCAGCTAAAAGTTTCAGTGTAAATAATATGTTAAAATAAGAACAATATTGTTCTTTTTTTCTTTAATTAAAAATGATATAATATTACATAGTTATAGGATGTGATAATATGGAAAAAATAATATTAGTAGATGGAAATAATCTTTTATTTAGAAGCTACTATGCAACTGCTTATAATGGTAATTTTATGAATAATTCTAAAGGACAACCAACCAATGCTTTATTTGGATTCGCTAATATGATGAATAAAATAATAAGTGAGGAAAATCCAACATATATATTAGTAGCCTTTGATAAAGGAAAGACTTTTAGACATGAAGAGTACGTTGACTATAAAGGGGGTAGAGAAAAAACTCCAGATGAGTTAAAAAGTCAATTCCCACTTGCTAAAGAAATGCTTACATATATGGGTATTAAATACTACGAAATTGATAATTATGAGGCTGATGATATAATTGGTACATTTGCTAAATACTGTGATAATGATCCAAACTTTGTTGGAACAATTATAAGTAGTGATAAAGATTTACTTCAATTAATTAGTAATGATATTGAAATAAAACTATTAAAACAAAAAGATTATATTAGATATAATAGGGATTCATTTAAGGAAGAATATGGAATAGAGCCTATTAATATAATTGATCTTAAAGCTTTAATGGGAGATTCATCTGATAATATTCCAGGAGTTAAAGGAGTAGGTGAAAAGACTGCTTTAAAACTACTTCAAGAATATAAAACATTAGATGGTATTTATGAACATATTGATGATATAAAGGGTAAATTAAAAGAAAAGTTAGAAACTGATAAAGATAATGCTTATATGAGCTATCATTTAGCTACTATTATTAAAGATGTTCCAATGGATATAGATATAAATGATTTAAAGTATAAGGATAAAGATATAGAAAAATTAAATAATTTATATGAAGAGCTAGAGTTTTATTCATTCATAAAAAAAGAAAAGAAAAAATTTGATGATATAAATGTTACTATAGTAGATAATATTGATAATTTAAATATTAAAGAAAATTCAAGTGCTTATCTAGAAATATTAGGGTCTAACTATCACACATCAGAAATACTTGGGCTTGCTATTTATAATAGTGAACAATCTTTATATATACCGTTTGATGTTTTAAAAAATATTAAAGAAATTAAAAATATTAAATATACATATGACTATAAAAAGATGTATGTAGCACTTAAATGGAAAGATATTAAAATACCTGATGAAATGTTTGATTTAATGATTGCGGGTAATTTGCTTAATTATAATATAAAAGATGATATTGCATACCTTGCTAATCAAATGGGCTTTAGTATTCCTTTTTATGATTCAATGTATCAAAAAGTTAAAACAAGAGCAATCTATGAAGCACCTAGTATAGAAGAAGTTGCTAAAGCATCTTTGTTAAAAGCCAAATTTATTTATGATAATAAAGTTATTTTAGAAGATAAATTAATTGATGAAGGTATGATTGATTTGTTTGAGACTATTGAAAATCCACTTGCTAAAACCCTAGGTGATATGGAATATAATGGTGTTTATGTAAATGTTGATACATTAAATGAAATGGGTTCTAAGTTAAAAGAAAAAGAACTTGAAATAGAAAAAGAAATATATGATTTAGCTGGATTAGAATTTAATATATCTTCTCCTAAACAATTAGGTGAAGTATTATTTGAGCGTCTTAATTTATCTCATGGTAAGAAAAATAAAAGTGGTTATTCTACATCAGTTGAAGTATTAAATAAAATTAGATTAGAACACCCTATAGTCGATAAAATAATAGAATATAGACTTGTTACTAAACTTTATACAACATATATAGAAGGACTTAAAAATACTATCTTAGAAGATGGTAAAGTACATACTATATTCACACAAACCCTAACTCGTACAGGGCGTTTATCTTCTATTGAACCAAATCTTCAAAATATTCCAATTAGAAATGAATATGGTAAGATGATTAGAAAAGCATTTGAGCCAAGCTTAGATTCTGTAATATTATCTAGTGATTACTCTCAAATTGAACTTAGAGTTATGTCACATATGGCAAATATTGAATCTTTAAAAGATGCTTTCTTAAGTGGCGTTGATGTTCATACTAAAACAGCAAGTGATATATATAAAGTTCCAACAAGTGAAGTTACTAAAGATATGAGAAGAATGGCTAAGGCAACCAACTTTGGAATTATTTATGGAATAAGTAAATATGGTTTATCTGAGAATTTAGGAATATCACCTAAAGAAGCAGGTGAGTTTATGGATAACTACCTAGCTACTTATCCAGGTATTGAAGAATTTAAGAAGAGTACTATTGCTCTTGCTTATAAAAATGGTTATGTAAAAACTCTAACAAATAGAAAAAGATATATAGAAGAGTTAAATAACGCTAACTTTATGATTAGACAAAGTGGTGAGAGAATTGCTCTTAATACGCCAATTCAAGGAACTGCTGCTGATATGATTAAACTTGCTATGGTAAATATTGATAAAAGATTTAAGAAAGAAAACATTAAATCAAAAATGATTATTCAAGTACACGATGAGTTAGTGTTTGACTGCTTAAATAGTGAACTTGATAAAGTGATAAGTATTGTTAAAGATGAGATGGATAATGTTATTAAACTTGATGTACCACTAGATGTAGATATAGAATATGGTACTGATTGGTATGAAGCTAAATAATTTTACAAATAAATAATATAATGTATAATATGTTTATAGGAGGTAAATATGGAATTAAAAGGAAGTAATACAGAAAAAAATTTAATGGCTGCTTTTGCAGGTGAGTCACAAGCAAGAAATAAGTATACATTTTATGCATCAAAAGCAAAAAAGGATGGATACGAACAAATTGCAGCTTTATTTGAAGAAACCGCTCAAAATGAAAAAGAGCATGCTAAAATATGGTTTAAACTACTTCATGATGGAGAAGTTCCAACTACAACAGTTAATTTAAAAGATGCTGCAGATGGTGAGAATTATGAATGGACTGATATGTACAAAGAATTCGCAGCAACAGCGCGTGAAGAAGGATTTGACCATATAGCTTATTTATTTGAATCTGTTGGTGAGATAGAAAGACATCATGAAGAGAGATTTAAAAAACTACTTAAAAATATAGAAGATGAAGTAGTATTCTCAAGTGAAGGAGATTCTATTTGGATATGTAGAAACTGTGGTCATATTGTTGTTGGCAAGACTGCACCTAAAGTATGTCCAGTATGTAATCATCCAGGAAGCTATTTTGAGAAAAAATCTGAAAATTATTAAAAACTATCAATTTTGATAATTGGTAAAAAAATATATTTGAATTTTAAATATTCATAAGGCGAATTAAAAAAATTCGTCTTTTTTTTATCTTTAATATATAAAAATAGCTGTTTGCTTTATAATTTAAAACATTTTATATTATTTGCCTGAGAGGAGGTGATAATATAAAAATACTTGAATTAACAAGTGATGTTGTATTTAAAAGTTTTATGTTAAGTGATAATACAAAAAACTATAAAGCAAGGCTTATATCTTTAATTACTGATATTGATGAGGAAGTTTTAAAAGAAGCTAAATATACATCACAAGAGTTAAAGATAAATAATAAACAAGATAAAGTATTTAAAACTGATATAATTGCTGAAATAAAAGGTCATATGCTAAATATTGAAATGAATAAAGAATATTATGATGGATTATTTCAAAAAAATACAAGTTACTATTCAAGAATTAGAAGTGAAGAGTTAGATAGTGGAGAAGACTATATAGATCTTAAAAAAATAATACAAATTAATCTTGATGATTTTCATAAATATAATGGTAATAAATTAGTATATGAATTTAAAATGAGAGAAAAAGATACAGAAAATATAGAAGATAACCTTTTAACAAGTTATCATGTTGACTTGAAACATTTAAAAGATAAATGTTATAATAACATTAATAGAAATGTTTTAAGGGGTGATATGTTAATGGAAAAAGAAAAACAAGAAGAACTTGAAAAGCTACTTAGAATATTTGTAGAAGATGATCTTGATAAGTTAAGAGGTGATCCTATAATGGATGAAGCAATTGATGAGTTAGAAAGAATAAGCCAAGATAAAAAAATCATAGGATTATATAATGCTGAGGCAGTAGAGAGAAAAGTATATAATTCCAAGATGAAATATGCTGAGAAAATTGGTATGGAAAAAGGCATTGAAAAAGGCATGAAAAAAGGCTTAGAGCAAGGTATAGAACAAGGCATAGAACAAGGTATAGAACAAGGCATAGAACAAGGCATAGAACAAGGTATAGAACAAGCAAAAAAAGAAATGGCAAAAAAATTGCTTCATAAAAATATGAGCATAGATTACGTATCTGAAGTAACTGAACTATCAAAAAAAGAAATTGAAGGACTTATGTAGTCCTTTTTTCTTGATATAAAAAAATATTTAATATATAATGTTAATGGTGGTTATATGAAGGTATTACTTTATACAGAAGGACTTAAAAAAATAGGTAAATCAGGATTAGGTAAAGCTGTTAAACATCAAATTAGATCTTTAGAAGATAATGGTATAGAATATTCACTTGATCCTAAAGATATAAATACTTGTGATATTGTTCATATTAATTTTTATGGAATAAAATCATATTTGTTGGCTAAAAAAGCACATAAGTTAGGTAAAAAGGTTGTATATCATGCACATTCTACAGAAGAAGATTTTAAAAATTCATTTATCTTATCTAATAAGGTTTCTAAAATATTTAAGTGGTGGATCTCAAAGTGCTATAAACTTGGTGATGTTATAATAACACCTACAGAATACTCTAAAAGACTTTTAACTAACTATAATTTAAATAGAGAAATATATGCTATTTCTAATGGACTTGATACAAAGTTCTTTGAACGTGATAATGTATGGGGTAGAGAATTTAGAAAAATGTATGGATATAATGAGATAGATAAAGTAATAATGGGAGTAGGTCTTTATTTAAAAAGAAAAGGTATACTTGACTTTGTAGAACTTGCTAAAAGGATGCCAGAATATAAATTTATTTGGTTTGGTTACTTAGATTTAAAATATGTTCCAAAAGAGATAAAAGATGCAGTTAATACTAAACTTCCAAATCTTAAGTTTGCAGGTTATGTTGAACCAACAACTCTTAGAAAAGCTTATAGTGGTTCTAACTTATATTTATTTCCAACATTAGAAGAAACTGAGGGAATTCCTATATTAGAGGCTATGTGCGAATGTATTCCTACATTGGTCCGTGATATTCCAGTATTTGAAGAATATATTGATAGTAAGGATGTATATAAAGCTAAAGATATAAATGATTTTGAAGTTAAAATTAAAAATATCTTAGAAGGTAATCTTCCATCTTTAAAAGAAAATGGATATAAATGTGCGAAAGCAAAAGATGTTAAATTAGTAGGTAAAAAACTAATAGAAGTGTATAATAAAATTTTAGAAGATTAATTCTTCTAAGTTGTCCTCGTAGCTCAGTAGGATAGAGCGATTGCCTCCTAAGCAATAGGTCGTTGGTTCGATTCCAATCGGGGACGCCATTTTTGATATTAAGAACTTTTAATAGTTCTTTTTTTTATTACTATGATATAAATTGATTGATGATAATATGAGATATAGAAATATATATGTAGAGATTAATAAAAACAATATCGAATATAATATAAAAAGTATAATAAATACATATAATGGATATGACTATTGTTTTAAAGTTGTAAAAGCAGATTGTTATGTCATAATGATGCTTTAAAAAGTATTATAGATGGTGGATGTAATTACTTAACAGTTGCTATATTAGAAGAAGACTTACAAAAAGGTAAATTGAGTATTCTAAATAAAATGCTCTTTTAATATACTTAATTGGGTGATTATATGACTTATACTGTAAAAGCTGGAGATACATTATATGGTATATCTAATCAATTTGGTGTTAATGTATCAGAACTTGCAGATTTAAATAATGTTAATGCTTCGACTTTAAAGGTGGGACAAGTACTTAATATTCCAACAGACTCTGGAAGTAACCCTAATGCTATGTTTATGTATACAGTAAAAAAAGGAGATAGCTTATATACTATCGCGCAAAAATATAATACAACAGTTGGAGAAATTATAAACTTAAACAATTTAAAAAGTGATAAATTATCTATTGGACAAGTACTTAGAATACCTGAGGAATATACTAAAGAAGAAGATATGGTAATGCCACTTTATACATCATACACAGTTAAGAAGGGAGACTCACTATATAGTATAGCTAGACTTAATAATATAACAGTTGATACTATCTTAAAAGATAATGGACTTGTTAGTCCTAATTTATCAGTTGGTCAAAAACTAAAAATTAGAACAAATGTTGAGAATATTGAAGAGTGTATTGGTGAAGATTTTAATGTTCCTGATAATTCAATTACTTATATAGTTAAAAAAGGAGACTCTTTATATACCATAGCTAAAAAATATAATACGAGTGTTAGTGAAATAGTAAACTTAAATAATTTGGCTAGTAATAATTTATCTATAGGACAAACTTTAAAAATACCTGGAAGTGATACAATACCATCTAGTACATATACAGTAAAAAGTGGTGATACGCTTTATAGTATTGCTAAGAAGTTTAATATAAGTGTAGATAGTATTAAATCAAAAAACAATCTAAAAAATAATTCTATCTCAGTTGGACAAGTACTTAATATATAAGACTAATTATAGTCTTTTTTCATATAATTAATTGGAGGTAATTATGAATATTTATAATGTATTTGATTCTGAATTTAAAAATTCAAGTATTTATCAAGATTTTTTAAAAGATAATCCAACGGTTGGTTATTTGAAGATAAGAGCATACGCTGCAAGCGAGGCTATACCAATTAGTAATATGCAAGTAGAAATTAGTAAAACTATTGGTGATAATAAAATTATTTTTTTTAGTGGCGTAACTGATAACTCTGGAATGATTGAAAGAGTTACTCTTCCAACCCCTAGACTAGAAGTAAGTGACTTAAATGTTCCAAATAACATAGAATATGATATTAAAACTACTTATAATGGAGTTGATACAATATATAAAGTAATAATGTTTGAAGGTGTATGTGTTGTTCAAACTATTAATGTAAAACAAAAAGGTGAGTTATGATACGTTATCCTATAGTTCCAAATAATATAACAGTTCACTTGGGTGCTCCTGATGAAGCAGCCAGAAATATTACAATTCCTTATACTGAATATATAGCTAATGTTGCATCTAGTGAGCTTTATCCAACATGGCCTAGAAATGCACTAATAGCTAATATCTATGCCATTAATTCATTCGCACTAAACAGAATATATAATGAGTGGTATAGAAGTAAAGGATATAACTTCGATATAACATCCAATCCAAGTTTTGATCAAACTTATATAGAAAATAGATCAACATATGAAAATATAAATGATATAGTAGGTGAGATATTTAATAACTATGTAGTTAAAGCAAATCAAATTCAACCATATTTTACTAGATACTGTGATGGTAGAATAACTAAATGTGAAGGTCTTTCACAATGGGGTACAGTAACTCTTGCTAATCAAGGAAAAAGCCCACTAGATATATTAAAATACTATTATGGAAATGATATTACGATTAAATATGATGCACCAGTTGGAGATACTTTAATGGGTTATCCTGGCTTTGATATTGGAATGGGTAGTGCTGGAAATCCTGTTTTAGCTATTCAAAGAGACTTAAGAAGAATTAGACAAAACTATCCTGCTATACCTGCTATTACATCAACAATTGGAGTATATGATAAAGAGACTATGGATGCTGTTAGAAAATTTCAAGAAATATTTTCTCTTCCTGTAACTGGTATTGTAGATAAAGCAACATGGTATAGAATTAAATATATCTATACAAGTGTTAAGAAACTATCTGATTTGTATTCTGAGGGATTAAGTGTAGATGAGGCAACTTTCTTATATGATGATGAATTAAACTATGGTGATACAGGAATACAAGTTGAATTTGTGCATTACTTCTTAGATGCACTAGCTTTCTTAGATGATGATATACCACGTTTACAGACTAATTCAATATATTCAAATAATACAATAACAATGGTAAAAGCTTTTCAAGAAAAATATGGTCTTCCTGTAACTGGAGTATTCACATATAGTGATTGGATAGTTTTAAAAAATACATATGATAGTATATTAAAATCTTTCCCTAGTGAATATCAAGATTATATAGATGAATTATATCCTGATTATTTCTTAACTAGAGGAACTACTGGTAAAGATGTTTTAAGACTTCAAAACTTTTTACTAACTATATGCAGGCGTGATAAGTCAATTCCAGGAGTTAGAGTAAATGGTGTATTTGATGAATTAACTGAAAAATCAATTAAAAAATTACAAAATGATTTTGACTTTGATGTTAATGGAATAGTAGGACCACTTCTTTGGAATAAGATAGTAGAACTTTCCAAAAGGTAGAATAAAAAAATTATTTTGTTTAATAATATAATTATGGAAAAATTTAAAAGTGAATTAATTAGTTTTGTTGAAAATTCAACATGTTCATATACGTGTTGTAGTCTGATAAAAAATATATTAAATAAAAATGGTTTTATTGAGTTAGAAGAAAATGATAAATGGAATTTAGAGAAAGGAAAATATTATGTAACTCGTAATAACACAAGTATAATAGCTTTTATTGTACCTGATAATTATAATAAGTATTTTAGTATTATAACATCACATTTAGATACACCATCACTGGAGTTAAAAGTAGATTGCTGTTATACAAAAGAAAATTATTTAAAATTAAATGTAATGCCATATGGAGGATTACTTAACTATGGATGGTTAGATCATCCACTATCTTTAGCAGGTAGAATAGTCAGAAAAAAGAATGATAAATTAGATACAGAAATAGTTGATTTTAAAAAGCCTATTGCTATTATTCCAAGTGTTGCAATACACCAGAATAGTAAGGCTAATACTAATTTGGATTTAAATAGTCAAATAGATATGCAACCTATATTTTCTGTTGGAGATAATATTGATTTATTTAATAAATTAGTAGATAAAGATGTAATATCATATGATTTATTTTTATATAATTCAGAAAAGCCAGTTATAATGGGTGTTAATAATGAATTATTGGTATCACCTAGAATAGATAATATAACAAGTGTTTATACATCACTAAATAGTTTTATTGATTCTATAGGATCTAGTATAAAAGTTTTTTGCTCATTCAATAATGAAGAGATAGGCTCTCTTACTTTAGAAGGAGCTGATAGCAATTTTTTAATTGATACATTAAAACGTATTACTGCATCTTTTGATATAGACTTAGTATCAACACTTTCAAAATCAATTATTATAAGTTCAGATAATACTCATGCAGTTCATCCTAATCATAATGAGTTAAGTGATGATACAGCTAAGCTTTATTTAGATAAAGGTTTTGTTATTGTAAAAGAAGCAAATACAACAACAGATTCTATGACTGAAGCTATTATAAAAGAGTTATGTAATAAAAATAATATTAAATATCAAATAGGCTCATCTAGAAATGATATATCATCTGGTTCTACTTTAAGTGGTATAAGTTTAAGACATGCAAGTGTCAAATCTATTGATGTAGGAGTAAGTGAACTTGCAATGCACTCATCAATTGAAGTATGTTCTATAAATGACATATATGAACTTTATAAAATGATGAAGGCATTTTATGATGCGACTATTATAATTGATAAAGATAGTATTAAAGTGCAGTAGCACATATAAAACTCACTCATATAATATCTTGGGTGATTAAAATGGATTATGATTATAATTTCGGAAATAATTATTATAAGTATTATGGAAATTATGGAATTAAGAGTACAGTTTATAATATATTAGCTCCAGAACAGGAACAGCCTATACAACCTGGAATGGAGTATTTAATGAATCCACTTCCTATTTTTGATAATCCAAATTATATTGGAAGTGGTAAGTTAAAAGACAAAGTAGCAATTATTACAGGTGGTGATAGTGGACTTGGTAGAGCTTGCTCTATAGCCTTTGTTAAAGAAGGAGCAAAGGTAGTAATCGTTTATTTAAATGAAGATAAAGATGCAATTGATACTAAGAAATATATTGAAAATATGGGTGGCAGTTGTTATTTAATTAAAGGTGATATAACAAGTCATAAGTTTTGTTCTGATGTAGTAAAGGAGACTATAAGAGTATTTGGTAAAATAGATATTTTAGTTAATAATGCAGGTGTTCAATATCAACAAGATAATTTAGAATGTATTAGTGATGAACAATTTGACTATACAATGAAAGTTAATATATATGGAATGTTTTATCTAACTAAAGAAGCTCTTCCTTTTATGAAAAGCGGTTCATCTATAATTAACTTATCTAGTGTAACAACTTTTTATGGGGATCCTCAGTTGATTGATTATGTAACTACTAAAGGTGCAATTGTTGGGTTTACTAGATCTTTAGCTAGAAATCTTGCTTTAAAAAATATTAGAGTAAATGCTATAGCACCAGGTTTCTTTTGGACACCACTTCAACCTGCTTGTTGGGTAAAAGAAAAGATTCCATCTTTAGGTAGTGATGCTGCAATGGCTAGAGGTGCGAATCCTTATGAGCTTGCACCTACATTTGTTTTTTTAGCAAGTGATGATTCTAGTTATATGACAGGTGAGGTTATGCATGTAAATGGTGGACAAGTGATGGGTTAATAATAAAGTACTTGCATATAATATATTGGTGATGTTATGGAAAAAGCTAAATTTCCAATGCCATATATGAATATAACACAAGGATATGATATAGGAGCTCATAAAGGATCATTCGCACTAGATTTAGCAGGAAGTGATACAGGAATAGATTGGGTTCTTGCGCCTTTTACAGGAACTATTAAAAAAGTATTAACAGGGTCTTTTGGTAATTGGTATTGGTTTGAATCTAATAGTGAAGTGTTATGTGCAAATGGTGAGGTTACAAAGCTTACTTGTTTATTTGGACATGATAATAAAATAAGACATAAAGTAGGAGACGTTATAAACCAGGGTGAGAACTTATGTGCTGAGGGAACTAGTGGTAATGCAACTGGAAACCATTGTCATTTAGAAGTTGGAATAGGTTCTTTTGTTGGCACTTGGTATCCTAATCAATATGGCATTTATATGTTATATAATGCGGTTAAACCAAATGAATATTTATCTCTACCAGATAATTATGAGATAATTGATGATGGAGGATATAATTGGGTTAGAACTAGTAATGTTAAAGAGCCATCAGTTAACTTAACTTTATATTTACCTAGGAGTGCGAAAACTTGGAGAGTATATCCTATGGGAGTTGCTCCTATAGTTGGTAATGAATGTGGTAAGTTACTTCCTTCTAAGTTTGGTGGACTTACATATGATATAGAAGGATTTACAATGCCTGATGTTGCAATCATACAAACAAGAGATTTTGGGAAAGTTCAAATATATGTAGCTAAGAGTACTGGAGCCATAATAAAATAACTACTGTATTTCAGTAGTTTTTTTATTTTCTATTTCTTTTAAACTTTTATCTGGGGTAGGTAGGTCTTCTGGCATTATACCGCCTATATCTTCAATTGTTTTTCTGATTTTTCTTCCAATATCATAGTGTGTTTTACAAGAATTTTCTTCACCAATAATATTTTCATTTTTTATCTTTTGATCTGTTTGAGTTATTCTAAACCAGTTAGCAGCTAGTTCAACACTTCCCATATTATCTAATATATCATCTCTATATTTTAAGTTCTTTCTTTTGGCTATGTCGTTTGCGGTTTCTCCATTGTATAAACCTTTATATCCTTCATTGTGGAACTTTCCAAAATTTCTAACACCTGATTTATTTGCGGTTTTATTCAAAGATAAATTCGCTTTTTTAGTTAAATTTCTTTGATATTTTCTTTTTTCAATTTCTGTAAGTTCATCTATATTAGTCTCAAGTAATTCTTGCTTTCTTGTCTGAATTGCAAAGTATGTTTGAGCAAGAGCTACAACTTCTTTTCTTGAATCAGCATTTTGAGCAATAAGATAGCAGGCATAACGTGATAACTTATAGTCCTTTATTTTTTTTGAAGTAGCTCCAGCTTCTACGATTTTGGCGGAGCAGACAAAATCGTTAATATAATTACCTTTACTTATTTTACATGTTTCTATTGCCTTATTGATTACGCCATTAAACTTTCTCCATTCATTATAACTAAGTGTTTTTTGTAGTTCTCTCGCACTCCAATATTCTAAACCATTTTCATCAATATGTTTGATATTTTCAAATATTGAATTTGTTATTTTTGAATTATTCATTATATTCCTTCTTTCTTGGATGTGTATTATATATATTTTGTTTGTAGAAATATGTCGAATAAGGTTTAAAACCTAAAAAAAATACCAATATTAATATTAGGTGATTTAATGAAAAATATAAGTATATGGAAAGATTCTATAAAATTAAAGAAATTTAATAAATTAGAAAGTGATAAATTTGTTGATGTTTTAATAATTGGTGGAGGTATAACTGGTATAAGTACTTTATATCATTTATTAGATTCAAATAAAAAAATAATGCTTGTTGAACAAAATAAGATAGGATTTTCTACAACAGGTAACAGTACAGGTAAATTAAACTATTTACAAAATGATATAATTGATAAAATAAGAGATAACTATAACGATTCTGTCACACTTAACTATATAAATTCTCAAATTGATACAATAAGTGAAATGGTTAATTTAATTAAGAAAAATAAAATAGATTGTGATTTAGAAAAAGTGAATAGTTATATATATACAAATAATCTAAATGAAGTAGAAAAGGTTAAAGAATTAGAAAACTTTTTGCTAGATAATAATATAAAAACATATCATAAAAATTTAGATATAGTAGACTTTAAATATATGTTTTATGTAAAAGATACATATTTAATTAATCCTATTAAGTTTTTATATGGACTAATTAATGGGCTTGAAGACTTTATATATGAAGATACATCTATTAAAAAAATAGAAGAGTGTGATAAAGGATATATCTGTTATACTGATAACTTTAAGATAAAAGCTAAATATGTTGTTATAGCTAGTCACTATCCATATTTTAATATACCTTTTATGTTTCCTTTAAAGGGACATTTAGAAAAGTCTTATTTAAGTGCATCTAAATGTAATAACTATAAACTTTCTTTAATTAGTTATAGTAATCCTTTTATATCTATTAGAAATTATAAAGATTATTTAATTTATTTATCTAATTCAAGAAGTATTGATAAGAGTGTGTGTGATAAAAAGAATTTTAATGAATTATTAAAGAAAGTAAGTGATTTAAATTTAAAACCTGATTATTTATGGAGTAATATAGATATTATGACTAATGATTCGCTTCCTTA
>JAGAYJ010000017.1 GCA_017940575.1 Bacilli bacterium
AACAAATTTAATATGCAAGATGTAAATAATAGATTTTTATATGATAATAAATATGGCATAGTTACTCCTTATTTTGATAATGGTATTAGAACAACTATATATAAAGATTTAGTTAAAGAAGAATACATAAAAGAAAATATATCAGAGAGAATTAGACTTTTCTATGTTGCTCTAACACGTGCTAAAGAAAAAATGATAATGGTTTTACCTAATAAAGAAATAGAAGATATAATCTTAAATGATGATATTAAAATGAATTATAAATCACTTGCTGATATGATGTATTCAATTCAAAATGTAATAGATAAATATTCTAGTGAAATTAATTTTGAAGATTTAAATCTATCTAAAAACTATAACTATTTAAAAGAATCAAATTATAAAGATAACCTAAATGATTCAAATGAATTATTAAATGTAAGTGAGATAAAACTAGATACTGATATACTAGATGAAAAACATTTTTCAAAAGAAAACTATAAGGTATTAACGCCTGATGAATATAACAATATTGAATTTGGTAAAAAAATACATAGTATATTTGAACATATAAATCTACTTAATCCAGATTATAGTGATTTATCTAGTTTTGAAAAAAACAAAGTAGATGCATTTATAAACAAGGGAATCCTTAAAGATGTTTTAAACATTTACAAAGAATTTGAATTTATGTACAAAGAGGATAATATAGAATATCATGGAATAATAGACTTATTACTTGAATATAAAGATTCATATAAAATAATTGATTATAAACTTAAAAATATAGATGATCCTTTATATATAGAACAATTAAATGGATATAAAAAATATATTGAATCTATAACTGGTAAAAAGACTGAGATTTATCTATACTCAATAATAGATGAAGTTTTAAAAAAAATATAATTATAAGTATTTTTAAAATTTAATAAAATGTTGTATAATTTAGATAATAGAGGTGACGTTATGGAAGTAAAATGCAATGTATGTGGTACAATTAATGATTCTAATAATAAATTTTGTAAAGGATGTTTTATTCCTCTTCATAAAACTATGCAAGAATGGACTAAATCTATTGAGGATAAAGTAAATGAGGAATTAGACAATATAAAAAATGATGAGACAACATTAATAGAACCTGTTGATATTAATGTTTGGGAAAACATTCCTTTAGAAGATACTCCAGTAAAAAAACTTGAAGATAAAATTGATAAAGAATCATCTCCTTCATTAGTTGATGATATAATAGAACCACCTATAAAGGATGAAAATGCTAATATACTTGCTATAGAACCAGTAGAAGATATTAAGGTGGAAGATAATGTAAATGAAGAGTTATCTAAAACAATACGAATCAATACACCTATAGATACTAAACATATTGATGATATTAAAAATGCTTTAGATAATGTATCTATAGTTAATAGTGAAGAAAAAGACGAAAGAGAAAAAAGTGCCTTTGCACTTGCGTTCAAGTTTAATTTAATTCTTATTGTATTAACGGGTATATTTACATATTTTTATGGTGTTCAAATAGATAGTAATCAAGATATTATATATGGAGCTTTGGCAACATTCTTAATATCAGGACTAGCAACTGTTCTTACATTTTCTAAAAATTATCCATCTGATCAAGATACAACTCAAACATTTATGATAATATTTACAACTGTTATATTGTTTGAACTTGCGTCTCGCAGTATTCAACTTTATTATGCAGGGATAAACTATTTATACTATTATGTATTTGTATATGTTATTTATATATTAATTACGATATTAATTATGAATACAATAAATAAGTTTATAAGAAATAATAAAAGTAATTATTCAACTTCAAAATTTATAAGTGGTCTAAATATATTTACATTAGTTTTGGTTTTTGTTTTTTTAGGAATAGGTGCATGGGCTAAGAAAACAAACTATGTAGTTATTGAAAAAAAATCATTAGTTGAAGATGAGACAAAAGTAGAATATACGCTTCCAGATGAACTAAAAGAATATATTGATAATATTAATAATACGATAATGACTAATATTCAAAATGATCCTAATTATGATGTTCCAGTCTTAATAGATGATGTAAATTTTATTGAAAATAATTTAGAAATCGAAGCTGTTAATTTAGCTGTTGATGATTATGGAATTATATCATCTGGTGAAATTAAATATAATGGTATTGTATATAAGTATAAGTATTAAAAAATTCAAGGGTTAACCTTGAATTTTTATTTTATCTAAAACATTTTTGATAGAATCATGAATTACAATATTGGCTTTATTATCCATTTTAGTTATGTCTTTATTTATGATTACTAAATGTTTTCCATTAAAATAGTTTATAAAACTACTTGCAGGATATACTGTTAAAGATGTACCGGCTACTATTAATGTATCAGCATTGTTGATAGCTCTTATCGACTTTTCCACAGTATAATTATCAAGAGGTTCTTCATATAAGACGACATCAGGTTTAATTATTCCTCCACAATCACAAATTGGAATATTTTTGCTATCAAAAACCACTTTTCCACCATAAAGCTTGCCACATTTCATACAGTAATTTCTATGAATTGAACCGTGAAGCTCCATTACACATTTAGATCCTGCTTTTTGATGAAGTCCATCAATATTTTGAGTAACAATACCTTTTAATTTTCCGCAGTCTTCTAATTTTTTTAAAAATATATGACAAGTACTAGGCTTTTTATCTAAACAGTTCATTTTATCTTTATAAAACCTATAAAATTCACTTGTATTTTTTAAAAAGAAATGATGAGATAATATCTCTTCAGGTGGATATTTATATTTCATATTATAAAGTCCATCTTTACTTCTAAAGTCAGGTATTCCACTTTCAGTTGAAACTCCAGCTCCTCCAAAAAATACAATATTATTAGATTCGTTTATTATTTTGTTTAATTCATCTATCATTATATCACCTAAATCAATTATATATTTATATTTAATTATTTTCAAATATGTGCTATTATAAATTTGTGTTGGAGGTGTATTATGAAGAAGAAAAGCATAAAAGAATTCCATAATGTATTTAAAATGCTTAAAAACTATAAATTAACGTGTTTCTTATCATTTGTTTGTATGTTTATATCATCAATGTTTGGAATATTGAATGGATATATTCAAGGTGAACTTTTAGAGTCAATTATAGCATCTAATATAAAAATGGCTGTTACATTTTTAGGGATTTATTTTGTTGTATTTTTTATAATGGATAATATGTTTTTACATTTAGGAACATATCTTGCTAATAAAGTGGAATTAAATCTTTCTAAAAGATTATCTTCATTAGTTTATAAGAAAGTCTTAAACTTACCTGCATATGCCTTTGAAGAAAAAACAACAGGTGAATTAATTAATAGAATAAATGGTGATACAGAAGCATTTGCTAATAACTTAGAAGGTGTAATAGATATATTAATAAGCATATTTGCTTGTATAGTAATTTTTATCTATATTATGTTTAATTCGTATATAATTGGTATTGAAATTATTGTATTCTTAATACTTGTTTCTTTAGTAATGAAATTGTTTGATCCTAAGATGAAAAAAATAAATGAGAGTATTAAGAAGACTAATGATTCATATGCCGCACTATCAACAGAAACTATTAGAGGAATTAGAGAAATAAAAACATTAGGCATTAAATCTAATATATTCAAAGAAGCAACTAATTTAAGAGAAGCTTTATTTAATCAAGAAAAAGAAGATATTAAATTTGATGGATTATATAGAATTATAATGAGTTCACTAAGAACACTTCTTGAAGTTGTTATATATCTAACGTGTGTATTTGAAATATCAAAAGGAAGAGTATCGATAGGATTTTTCATGGCTATGACATGGTATGTATATAGATACACATCCTTAATAGACGCTATAGTTGGAATGAATAAAATGTATCAAAAAATGTTTGTGTCATTAAGAAGAATAAATGAACTTATTGATAATATTTTATATGAAGATGAAAAATACGGAAGTGTTAAACTTAAAAATATAAAAGGTAATATTAAATTCGATGATGTAACATTTGCGTATAAAGGGGAAGATATTACATTAAAACATTTTACGGCTTCTTTTGTTCCTAATAAAAAAATTGCAATTGTTGGTAAATCAGGTCAAGGAAAATCTACTATATTTAATTTAATAACAAGAATATTTGATGTAGAAGAAGGGTCTATTTATATAGATGATGTTAATATAAAAGATATAGATGAGGCATCATTTAGAAAAAATATATCTATAATTAGACAAGAACCATTTATATTTAATAGAACAATTTTAGAAAACTTTAAAATAGTAAAACCAAATATTACTTTAAAAGAAGTTAAAAAATATTGTAAAATGGCATATTTAGATAAATATATAGAGTCATTACCTAAAAAATATAACACTTTGCTTGGTGAGGGTGGAGTTAATTTATCAGGTGGTCAAAAACAAAGACTTGCAATTGCTAGAAGTTTAGCAAAAGAATCAAAAATTATATTATTTGATGAGGCAACAAGTGCTCTTGATAATGAATCACAAGTGTATATTAAAAAAGTGATAGATAAATTGTCTATTGACCATACGGTTATTATTATAGCTCATAGACTATCTACAATAGTTGATTCGGATATAATCTATATTATAGATAAAGGAAAGTTACAAGCAACAGGAAGCCATAAAGAACTACTTGAAACTAACAAAGTATATAATCGATTATATAAAAAAGAAGATGAGATTTAACTCATCTTTTTTGTATAAAAATGTAAAAATTAACACATAATATAATTAATTAGCACTCATACTTGACAAGTGCTAAAAATAGTGGTATATTTATAATGTGAAAGGAAGCGAGGATATGAATTTAATCCCAAAGAATTTTTATTTAGATGACATTTTTGATGATTTTGTACCTACATTCAATAGTAACAAAATGAAATGTGATATTTATGAAAAAGGTGGTGATTATCATATCGAAATGGATATTCCAGGATTTGATAAAGATGATATTAAAATTGAATCTAAAGATGGATATCTAACTATCACAGCCGAAAAGACTATGGAAGATAACGATGAAGATAAGAACTATATTAGAAGAGAAAGAAGTTATGGAAAATATTCTAGATCATTTTATCTAGGAGATTTTGATAACACTGATGTAGAAGCTGAATTCAAAAATGGTATCTTAAAAATAACTGTTCCTAAAAAAGAACAAGCAAATGAAAAAAATTATATTGAAATAAAATAAGAGTTTATAATGAACTCTTTTTTTATTTATGTGTTATAATTAATGCATGAGAAAAGATAGAATTAAAATATTATATGAAGACAAAAGTATTATTGTTGTATCAAAACCAACGCATTTACTAACAATTGCAACCCAAAATGAAAAAGAAAGGACAATGTTTCATAAAGTAATAGAATATGAACGTAAAAAAAATAAAAACAATAAAGTATTTATAGTACATAGACTAGATAAAGATACGAGTGGAATAATTGTATTTGCAAAATCAGAAAAAATAAAGAAAATACTTCAAGATAACTGGGATAAAACTAAAAGATACTATATGGCTATAGTAGAAGGTATACCTAGTGAAAGAGAAAAAACAATTAAATCATATTTAGCTGAAAACTCTAGATTAATTACTTATTCTACAAGTGATACAAAAGGAAAACTTGCTATTACTAAATATAAATTAATTAAACATAGTAAAAAGTTTAGTTTACTTGATATAGAAATACTAACAGGTAGAAAAAACCAAATTAGAGTACATATGATGGACAATAATACACCTATTGTAGGTGATAAAAAGTATGGGTCTATTACTAATCCTATGAATAGACTAGGTCTTCATGCTTATAAAATTATATTTAGTCATCCAATAACTAATAAAGAGATGATTATAGAAGATAAATTACCAAAAGAATTTGAAATGGCTGATTTCTTTAATAAATAATGAATTCTCGCATATAATATTAGTGTAGTTTGACACATTTCACTTAAAATGGTAAAATGATATTGTTTTCGTCAAAAATTTAAGAGGTGAATTTAGTGAAATCAGAACCGAAGATTAAAGCTGCCTCGGTTATACCCCTGACCGTTTTAATCTCCATTTTTATAATAGTTCAATCTATTCATGGTATTAAATTAAATCCATCAACTGAAACAAGCAACAAAAGTGAGTTATTATTATCTGATAATATATTAGATAAAAAAACTGATGTAAGTGAAAACAATATAGAAAATAATGTGACAGAAGATAATGGTATTACTGTTATAGAATCTAATGATGAAAACATATCTACAGAAGTTGTTGAGACTCCAGTTGTTTATGATGGACTTACTCGTGATGAGTTGGTTGCTAAAATTAATAAAAATTTAAACTCTACCTTATCAGGTAAAGGTGATATTTTTGTTGATTATGCTTTAAGCTTAGGGCTTGATCCTTACCTAGCAACCGCAATAGTACTTCATGAAACAGGTTGTTCTTGGGAATGTAGTTATTTAGTTAAAGCCTGCAACAATGTAGGTGGACAAAAAGGTGGACCTAGTTGCGATGGTGGTTCTTATAAAGCCTACGCAAGTTTAGATGAAGGTATAAAAGGTTTTATGGATAATCTTTATAATAACTATTATGCCTTAGGTTTAACTACACCAGAAACTATAAATCCCAAATATGCTGCTAGCACTGCATGGGCTGGTAAGATTAATTATTACATGCAAATGATAAAAGCAAGTTAACCACTTGTTTTTTTTGTGTATTAGTTGGTATAATATATGTGTGTTAGGGTGTGATAGTATGAAGCGTGAGATTGATTTTATAATTAAAGTATTATTCATACTATTATTGTCACTTATTTCTATACTAATTATATTTACAAAACCAAATATTACTTTAAGAGGTAATGAAGTAATGGAGGTTAATTATAATAGTGAGTTTAAAGATCCAGGATATATAGCTACTTTTATTATTCATAATGTAACTAGTAAGGTAAAAGTAAAAGGAGTTGTTGATACTACTAAATTAGGTGAATATAAAATAGAATACGATTTATCTATTAGCGGCTTTAAAAATCATAAAACTAGAATAGTTAAAGTTGTAGATAAGAAAAAACCTATTATTGAGTTAAGTGGAAATGGTAATACATGTCCTGGTAAAAGTTATATTGAAGAAGGATATAAAGCAATAGATGAGATAGATGGTGATCTAACAGAATTTGTTAAGACTGAAGTTAAAGATAATAGTGTAATATATAGTGTCAGTGATAAATCAGGTAATAATGAGACAATTACAAGAAAATTAAATATAATTGATGATGTAAAACCTACAATTACTTTAAATGGAAGTGACTATATAACTATTTATACAGGAAGTATTTATAGTGAAATGGGTGCAAATGTAGTTGATAATTGTGATGATACGCCAAAATTAGATATAAATGGTTCTGTTGATTCATCAAGAGTTGGAAAATATAATATTACTTATACTGCAACTGATAAGTCAGGTAATATAGAATCAGTTATAAGAACTGTTAATGTTGTTGATAGATTAAAAGATGGAATAGGTAAAAATGTTTACTTAACATTTGATGATGGACCAGGTGGTCTTACAAGTCAGTTTCTAGATGTGTTAGATAGATATGGAGTTAAAGCAACATTCTTTGTTACTAATCAATTTCCAAATTATCAATATTTGATTGGTGAAGAAGCAAGAAGAGGGCATGCTATAGCAGTTCATACATATACTCATTCATATGATGTTGTATATAATAGCGTTGACTCTTACATAAATGATTTTAATAGAATGAATGAAATAATAAAACAACAAACAGGAAGCTATTCTAATATGTTTAGATATCCAGGAGGTTCATCTAATACCGTTCATTGTTCTAGAAATCCAGGAGTAACTAGATTAATTGCAGATAAAATGCTATCTATGGGGTATCAATATTTTGACTGGAATTTAAGTAGTGGTGATGCATCAGGATATCCAACAAGAGACTCAGTTTATAGAACTGTTGTTAATAATGTAGGCGCTGTTGAAAACACTGTAATCCTTATGCATGATATTAAAAGTGCAACTTTAGCAGCACTACCATCCATTATAGAAAACCTACAGAGTAGAGGATTTACCTTTAAAACACTTAATAAAAATTCATTTGCTCCTCATCATTCGTTTGGAGTTTGTAGATAAGCAACATTAGTTGCTTTTTTTTTAAAAAATAGTTGACAAATAAAATTAAATTGTGTACAATTGAATTGTAATAAATCAAAAAGGGAGGAATTAGAATGATTTATAATTATAGTGTTAAAAAAAGAAATGGCGAAGAAGTTAGTATAAGTGAATTTAAAGGAAAAGTTTTATTAGTTGTTAATACAGCAACTGGTTGTGGATTCACACCTCAATATGAAGCTTTAGAAAACTTATACAGAAAATATAATAAATTAGGACTTGAAGTATTAGATTTTCCATGTGATCAATTTGGTCATCAAGCTCCAGGAAGTGATGATGAAATTCACGAATTTTGTACAGCTAAATACCAAACTACATTTGATCAATTCAAAAAAATAGATGTTAATGGTGAGAATGCTGATCCATTCTTTAAATACATTGAAGAAAATGCACCAGAAGAATATATTAAAGGACTTAAAAATAAAATGGCTATGAAAGCTGTAATGAAATTAAGTTCAACTTGTAAAAAACCAACTGATATCAAATGGAATTTTACTAAATTTTTAGTAGATAAAAAAGGTAATGTTGTGTTTAGATTATCTCCTATTGAAGATCCTATGATATTAGAAGATAAAATTAAGGAATTGCTAGGTGAATAATATGTACGATATTATAATTGTTGGTGCAGGTCCTGCTGGACTTACTTCTGCTTTATATGCACTTCGTGCGAATAAAAAAGTATTAGTACTAGAAGCTAAATCTTATGGTGGTCAAATAATAAATGCTAATTTACTTGAAAACTATCCAGGACTACCTAATGTATCAGGCTTTGATTTTGCAACCAATCTTTATAATCAAGTTAAGGATTTAGGTGGAATAATAAAGTTTGAAACAGTTATTAGAATTGATAGTGATAAAACAGTAACTACTAATAAAGATACATATCAAGCAAAAGCTATTATACTTGCAACAGGAGCTGAAAATAGAAAATTAAATATTGAAAGAGAAGAAGAACTAGTAGGTCGTGGTATTTCTTACTGTGCAACATGTGATGGTAACTTCTATAAGAATAAAACTGTTGCTGTAATAGGTGGCGGTAATACTGCTTTAGAAGATGCTGTATATTTATCTAATATAGCAAATAAAGTTTATTTAATTCATAGAAGAGATTCATTTAGAGGAGAAGTAAGCTATTTAAATGAACTTAAAAATAAAGAAAATGTTGAATTTATATTAAACTCTAATGTTACTAAATTAATTGGTGTAGATAAATTAAATGCAATTGAAGTAACCAACAATGATGGAGACAAATTAGAGTTAAATGTAGATGGCTTATTTATAGCTGTTGGACAAGCTCCTAAAAATGAGATTTTTAAAAATATTATTGAATTAGATGATAAAGGTTACATTATATCTAATGATGGTGTACATACTAATCAAGAAGGTATTTATGTAGCTGGAGATACTAGAGTAAAAGATTTAAGACAATTAACTACAGCTGTATCTGATGGCGCTATTGCAGCAACTACAGCTATTAAAGAAATGGAGGATTAATTATGGTAAAAGAAATTACTGAATTAGAATTTAAAGAAAGTATTAAAGAAGGTAAAGTATTAGTAGATTGCTATGCTCCTTGGTGTGGACCATGTAAAATGTTATCACCAATTATAGATGAAGTAGCAAGTGAAGTTAATACTTGTACATTTTATAAATTAAATGTTGATGATGCACCTAATGTATCAGAAGAATATGGTATTGTATCTATTCCAACTATTCTATTATTTGAAAATGGAGAATTAAAAGATAAAATTGTTGGTTTTAGAAGTAAAGATGAGTTGTTAGAATTAGTTAAGTAGGTGAGTTATGAATAATTTTGATTGTTTAAAGTTAGAAAACCAACTATGTTTTCCACTTTATGCAGCTTCAAAAGAAGTTATTAAAAAATATAAACCTTATTTAGATGAATATGGGCTAACTTATACACAGTATATTGCCTTAATGGTTTTATGGAATGAACGTGAAATAAACGTAAAAAAGCTAGGTGAAAAGTTATTCTTAGATTCTGGTACATTAACACCCCTACTTAAAAAACTAGAAGCTAAAGGACTAATTAAAAGAACTAGATCATTAACTGATGAGAGAAACTTAATGGTAAGTATTACAAATACTGGTGATAATTTAAAAGAAAAGTTAGCTAGTATTCCATTTAATGTAGGTAAATGTGTTAATTTAAATGAAGAAGAGGCTAAAACTTTATATACACTTTTATACAAAGTTTTAAAATCTACTGTTGATTAATTTATATATTACTTTTATAATTAAGTTAAGATAAGGAGGATTTATGTTTGATTTAAGTGAAAGAGTTGTAGTTATATCAGGAGCATCAAGTGGTCTTGGTAGACAAATGGCAAGAGGGTATGCTAAGCAAGGTGCTAAACTAGTTATTCTAGCTCGTAGAATTGAGAGACTAGAAGAATTAAAAGAAGAATTAAGTGATTTAACAGAGGTGTTAGCTATTAAATGTGATGTTACTTCAACTGAAGACATTAATAATGCTGCAAAACTTGCTAAAGAACATTTTGGTAAAGTAGATATTTTAGTTAACTGTGCTGGTTCTAGTAAAGATAAAGGTGTTCTAGATATGAATGATGAAGAGTGGGACTTCACTATTGATACAGATATGACTAGTGTATTTAAAATGACTCGTGCATTTGCTAATATCATGAAAGAAAACAATTATGGTAGAGTTATTAATATAGCTAGTATGTATGGTATGGTAGGAAATGATCAAATACCTACAATTGCTTATCATGCATCTAAAGGAGGAGTAGTTAACTTTACACGTGCAGCTGCTGCAGAACTTGCTAAATATAACATTACTGTTAATGCTATATGTCCAGGATATTTCTATACTGAACTTACAACAGAAGTACTAGATACAGAGATGTTTCAAGAATTCGCAAACACTCATGTACCTATGAAAAGATATGGTAAAGAAGGAGAACTTAACGCTGCGGCTATATTCCTAGCATCAGATGAGGCTTCTTATGTAACTGGTGTTATTTTACCTGTTGATGGAGGTTATACTTGTGTATAATCTTTTTTCTTGCATTTAGGCAAATGTTGTGATAAAATGGAACCTGTTTGAATATAATTTAAAAGGTGATTATTATGTCTAAAGAAGAGTTTAAAAATCTTAGTGATAAAATATATAAAACAACTTGTGAAATAGAAGATTTAATTGAATTAAAAGAGATTATTGTAGATAACAAAGATACTTATATTTTTAGGGAAAAGATAAATAGAGAAGATAAAGAGTTAGAGAAAACAAAAACATTTACCTTTAAAAGAGCTATGTAATTTATTTAAAAGAATCGATGATTCTTTTTTTATGAAAAAGTGATTATTTATTATATGCATATGAAATTATTTAAAATATCATTATTTTGTAAATTTTAATTAGATATATTTAATTTTCATATTTAAAACTACATATTGAGTATTATTACAAATCTTATCAAATATTTTATTGGAGTGTTCAGTACTTTGCCTGATTAGATTTTATTAAATAAGATAGATTTCTGGGATGAAATTGGTAAAGATAACAGAAAAGTAAAACAATTAGTAATAGAAAATGTTATATATTAAAAAACAATTTGATTTAAAATTATATTTATGTTATAAATATTATGTATGATAAAGCGCTAGTATAGGCTTGACAAACAAGTTTTTATAGTGCTTTTTTTGTAGGAGGATGTTCTGTATGAAAAAACAATATTATAGAAAAAAATTTAATAATTATAATGACGATTGGGAAACTGCTGTTGGATTATTTATATTGTGGATAATATATTCAATAGTTGTCTTTGTTCAAAAAAATTATAAAATGATTATTATTATTGGATTAATTTTATTTTTAGTAACACTTATTGTTTTATTAGTTGTATATAGAAAAAAGATTAAGAATTATTTAGTATCAAAACACATAAAAAAAGTTAAGAATAAATTAAAAAAGAAATCAAAATTGTATTTCAATATTATTGAACTTAATAATAAATATTCATTTGAAGAATTTAAACCTTTTTATGATAACTATAATGTTTATTTTAAATCTAATTTAGAAACATGTAATTTTGATGATTATTTATTAATGACTATTGATAAAAAATATGATTTATTAAAACAATATAAGTTAAAATATGATGAGTTAAATAATTCATATAATAAGTATAATGATGAATATAACGAGTTAAAAAAATATATAAGTGTAGATGAAGCTATTGAATTAAAAATTAATAATGATGAATATATTAAATGCCAAAACGAAATATTTGAACAACTTAAAAACAAAAATATTCCAGAGTTTAAAGTTGTTATATATATAAATTATAGTAGTAAAAAGGGTAGAGTCAAAAAGAAAAAATATAAAATATATAATAAAGAACAATTCTATAATAAAATGCAAGAATATTTGAAACTAAAAAAAGATAATGAATTATATAAAATTAGCTCTAGAGTTGAAAGAGCTAGGATGAGTGAATCTATGAGATATGATGTTTTAAAAAGAGATAACTTTAGATGTCAAATATGTGGCGCAAGTTCTAAAGATGGAGCCAACTTACAGGTTGATCATATTATACCTGTATCTAAAGGTGGAAAAACTGAAATGAGTAATTTACAAACATTATGTTCTAGATGTAACATAGGTAAAAGTAATAAAATGTAAAAGGGGTTATTTAATTAGTCTCTTTTTTTAAACATGTTTTTGTTTTGCTTAATCATAAATGTTTAGGATGATATGACCATATATAGTAACTTAGTTATATTGTTTTATCATATTAAATAATGAAATAAATGTTCTCTTTCCCCTTAGAAGAGCAAATATATAGTTATAAAATGCTATTTTACCTTTTATTTACCAGTGTTTACAAGGATTTTAGATATTACAATAAAATAATAAAAAGGTACAATCAGGTACGAATTTACATATGGTCTTGCGTACCTGAGAATTGGCAATTTTGACAGCTAGGGGGAAGAGAGCAAAATAACAATGCTACTTTTTATTCATAAAAATGACTTCTTTTCTAGGAAAACAACTGGTTTGATGATATAATATTAATATCTTGATTACATAAGTGAATGGTATTTGCATATTAATAAAAGAGTGTTATTGTTGACATATAAAAAGTATGTTTTAAAATAATTATTTGAAATTAAGGAGGTATATATGAATTCTAAAATAGAAATAAATGTTTATGCAGATGAAAGTTGTCATTTAGAACACGATAATGTCGAGTTTATGGTTCTTGGATGCATCTATTGCCTAAAAAAAGATAAGAATTATATTTCAAAGAAAATGAAAGAAATAAAAAAAGAATACGGATTAAATTCTATGACTGAAATAAAATGGACTAAAGTTTCAAATAATAAAATTGAAATGTACAAAAAAATGATTGATTTAGTATATGATTCAAACTTATCATTTCGCGGATGGATAGCACATGACAAGCAATCTTTGGATAATGATTTGTTTCATCAAACCTATGATGACTGGTATTATAAAATGTATTATTATTTATTTAATTATATTATTAACGAAAGTATTATAAATTATAATCTATATTTAGATATTAAAGATACACGTTCTAGTATAAAAAATGAAAAGCTTAAGCAGATTTTAACACATTATAATATTTATAATATTAATAAGGTGCAAGCTATTCGTTCTGATGAAGTACAGTTAATACAACTTGCGGATCTAATAATAGGCGCCATCAGTTATAAACTTCGTGGTTTAGAAACAAGTACTGCAAAATTGGAAATAGTAAATTATATTGAATCTAAATTTGGTGTAAATCTATTAATCAATTCTAGTAGTAACCAAAAAAAGTTTAATATTTTTCATTGGAGAAGTCAAAAATGATTAAATGCAGCAGGATTAATTTCACAACGATAGAACAAAACAAAAATGAGAATACAACTGATTATCATGATAGGGCATATAAAATATTTAAAAAAGAAATTATAGATGAAAAATTGATGTTTAATGGAAAAGAAGTTAGAACTCGTGAATATCCGATAATAGATAATAAAGTTCAAAGCTTTTTTCATATAATATCTGAAGAAAATAAAAAAGGTGTAAAAATGAGGCTGTATAAACCAGAAAGGGTTCGTATGATTCCTTATATTTCACAAATGATTAAGAATTACCAAGAGTGCCAAAAATGTTATGATAACTGTTCAAAGATTAAAGTCTGGTCAGCATTATTTAAAGGAAAACAGCCGCGTACAAAAATATTTTTTGAAGATGAAAACTATATAATAATTCTAGAGGAGAGAAAAGATTACTATTTATTAGTATCAGCTTATGTTGTTGATAGACCAGATAGAAAGATTGATTTATTGAAAGAATATAATAAATATAAAAAATAACGGAAAAAGGATTAGTTTATACTAATCCTTTTTCTGATGCTCCTTCTAATCTGGTTAGATGAGTGAAATATATAATATCACATTTTAGAAAAATGTCAATATATTCTTCATAATATACTATGCTATTTTATAATTATATTATACATATTTTTTTACATTATTACAATACTTTAAAAAAATTTTACAATTTTATTTGTTTTGCAAGTTTAAACTAAATTGCGGTTAAACCGTAATTTTATGTTATAATTAAATAGAGGTGTGTCTTTATGAAAGAATTACAAGAAAAGATTGAAAAATTTAATGAAGAAAGAGATTGGGATCAATTTCATTCTCCAGTTAATTTAGCAAAGAGTATTTGTATCGAAGCTGGAGAATTATTAGAATGCTTTCAATGGAATGATAATTATGATTTAGAAGAAGTCAAAGAAGAGCTTGCTGATGTTTTAAATTATTGTATTCAAATGGCGAATAAATTAGGTGTGGATCCTAAACAAATAGTTTTAGATAAAATGGAAAAAACTGCAAAAAAATACCCTGTTGAAAAAGCAAAAGGCGTTAGTACAAAATATACAAAATTGTAGGTGATAATATGGGATTAGCAAAACCACAAATAATAAAGATTAAAGATAATTTAAAGTCTTTAAATGAGTTTGAGAAAGACAAATCTATTAGTGTTGAATTAAATGGTTATCCTGTTGTTTATATTCATGTATGGAAAGATAATGGATTAAGTAAAGTTTACGTTGGAGAATCAAACGATATATTTCAAAGAACAAGACAACATTATGAAACAGGTCGATTAGATAAAAAAAGATGGCAATCACATATTAACAATAATAATTCAGATTTATATGTTATAGGTCATGAACATTTTAATAAATCATTAACGCTTGATGTTGAAAATAGATTAATACATTATCTAACGGGAGTTCAAAGTATAGATAAAGTGTTTAATGGAAGAGGAAATCCTCAAGGAAGCTATTATCCAGTAAGTGAATTTGATGAAATTTTTTCAAAAATATGGAGAACACTAAGAAGCTATGATCAGGAATTGTTCCCTACAAAAAGTGTTGTTGAGGATTCGGCAATATTTAAAGCTTCTCCTCTTCATAAATTAACTAAAGATCAATTAAAGGCTCAGTCGTTGATACTTGAAAAGGTTCAGGAATCATTGTTAACTAATGCTAAAAGTCAGTTAATATTTGTAGAAGGATCTGCGGGTACTGGTAAGACTGTTTTAAACTCAAGTACATTTTATGAACTAATATGTAATTATGATAGAATTTTTGAAGTTTCTCCTAAAAATATTAGAGAAAAGAAAATTAGCTGTTGCCTTTTAGTTAATCATGATGAACAATTGGTTGTCTATAAACAAATAATGGATAAATTAGGATTAACTGATGAATATGGAGATTTAGTATTTAAACCAACTTCGTTTATAAATAGTCATAAACCAGAATATTCTGTTGATGTTGTATTTATTGATGAGGCACATCTATTATTGACTCAAGGGAAAATGTCTTATAGAGGTAATAATCAATTAAAAGATATTATGAGTAGAGCAAAAGTTGTAGTTGCCATGTTTGATAGTAAACAAATACTAACAACAGAAGAGTATATTGATGATATTGAAATAGAACAATATAGGGAAAATACGAAAAACGCTAATAATTATATAAATTTAACTGAACAATTGAGAATGCAAACTAATGAGGAAGTTAATAAATGGTTGGATGATTTTATTGATAATGGAATTGTTAATAAAATACCTAAACATACTGGTAAATATGAAATAAAAATATTTAATACACCAAATGAATTAGAAAATGCGATTAAAGAAAAAGCAAAAAGTGAAAAAACTAATCTGTCAAGATTAATTGCTACATATGATTGGCCTTATATTGCAGGAAAGAATCCTAAAGATAATGAGTTGTGGGAAGTAACTATTGGTGATTGGCATAAACCTTGGAATAGAGAATTAACTAAGAAAATGACAAAATCCGAAAAGAAAAAGATCAAATCTCTATCTTGGCCTGAACAACCACAAACTATAAATGAAGTTGGTTCTACATTTACTATACAAGGATTTGATTTGAATTATGCTGGTGTAATAATAGGGCCATCTGTTAAATATAGAAACGGTAAAATAATATTTGATCCAAGTGCTAGTTGTAATAGTAAGGCAACACAGTATCGCACAATGCCAGATGGAACAAGACAAAAATTTGGAGAAAAATTTCTAAAAAATGAACTTAATGTACTGATGAAACGTGGCGTAAATGGGTTATATATTTATGCATGTGATGATGAGTTAAGAAATCATTTAAATAAATGTTAACGTTTTAAGGAGGTTTTATATGAAAAAGAATTATGAAAGTCCGGAAATTGATAAAGGTGCTTTTACTTGTCCAAATTGTTCTGCTTTTTCGAAACATGACTGGGAGTCAATATATATAAATGAAGGAGAAGGCTATTTTGCTTATAATGCGTCTATTGAATCAGGTGATAAATATAGCAAGCTTAAATTATGTAAGTGTGAAAATTGTGGGTATATCAGTTTTTGGTATAAAAAAAAATTAATATGGCCACTTAACACCGGCGTTGAGGCACCAATTGATGATATGCCAGAAGATATAAAAAATCTTTATAAAGAAGCAAGTAGTATTCTTGAATTATCTCCCAGAGGTGCATGTGCTATTTTAAGACTTGCATTACAAAAATTATGCAATAGGCTTGCAAATCAAGAAGAAAAAAAGAAAATAGATGGTGCTATAAAAAAACTTGTTGAAAATGGATTGCCAAAAACGTTACAAAAAGCTATGGATACAGTAAGAATAATGGGAGATGAAGCAGTACATCCGGGTGAAATAAATATTGATGATAATAAAGATATGGCTATTGCAATGTTTCGATTAATGAATATTATAGTAGAAAAAGTAATAGTTGAGCCGCAAGAAATAGATGAGTTATATAAATTAATGCCAGAAGAAAAATTAAAAGGTATAGAAAATAGGGATAAAAAAGAACAAAATTAATTGCTCTTTTTTTAAATATTAAATACTCAGATACGAATTTAGATACTGTTTTAATGAAAAATGATTGTAGCAATTATTTCAAAAATATTCAAGGTACCTGTAGATACTTGGTTTTCTTCAATGTTTATGGGAGTTATTATGGATTGTTCAACGCTACCTGAAAAGAGCGACTTTTTATTTTGCTCCAGGTGGCAATTAGGTGGCAACTATATTTATGATATGTATTATTACAGATTGTAAGATTTGTCGAATTGTGGTATATTTTTACTAGCAATGGTAGTACATTGCAATTGAACCATTTGACTTTGCTTTGCAAGTCACACTCATTTCTTTTAAAGAAGTAATAAAGGTAGTCATGCAGTATCGACTGCTTTTTTGTTGACTAAATTGTTTTAACTTTAAAATAACTTGTGAATTTTTATAAGCTTTTATTATTTGTGTTTTAAATGTGGTTAATTTGGTTATTTTGTTAAAATGTGTGTTGTTATTGTGTAAAAAAGGAAACTTGCACAAAATGGTTAATAAGTGGTAATACTTAATAAAAATATTTTTTTGATTTAGTTCTTGTATTTGAATTTTAGACTTGTTATATTATTAATAACAATAATTCAAAAAACAAAAAAGAATATTATATATTATTATTTATATATTAATATTCTTTTTATTATGTAATTAATCATTTTTAATTGCTTCAATATATCCTTTTAGTTTTAATTTATTATCTACAGATAAATTTTTATAATATGTTATTAATTCGGCTTCTTCATCAGTTATTTCATTTTTATTTAATTGATAAATTGAAACATCATCGTTTGTTCTGCCAAGTAAATAGTCTGTAGTAGTACCTAAATAATCGGCAATTTTTACTAGCACTTCACAACTAGGAAAATTTTTACCATTTTCATAAGCAGAAATTGATTCATGAGATGTTTCACAATATGTTGCTAAATTTACTTGATTAATATTTCTTTTTGTTCTTATAGCAAGTAATCGACCCTTAAATAATTCGCTCATAATTACTCCTTTCATTATAGAAGTTAAACTAATATAATTTTACCAGTTAAAATTGACACTAGCAGAAGAGAAAGTTATAATTATATACAAGAATAACTTATATTATTTGCATGTAAATCTTGTTTATATGCGAAATATTGAATTAGTTATCTGGCAATATAAAGCATGGATATAATGATAATTAATTTTTAGAAAGAGTTGTTTAATATTTTTAAAGTTGTAGATTAAAGTTAGATGTAAATAAAGGAGTGATTTATATGGGAAAACAACTTGGTAGTTTTTTGGGTGCAGATGGTGCATTTTATGATACTTTAGAAGAAAAGTTACAAGCAGATGCCCGATATAAACAACAAGAAAAGCAAAATGAATTAATAGAAGAACAAACAAAATTATTAAAGAAACAGCAACTAGAAAATGAAAGATTAGAACAACAAAGACACGATGATATGCTTCGCGCACTAAGAGAAGAGACCGATAGAAGGGATATTCAAGAAAGGTATAGAAGTGATAAGGAAAGAATTCAAAGATTATTTGATGATATAGGATTAAATAAAAGAATATATGATGATTATGTTGGCAGCATATTTAATACAAAAAAGTTTGACTTTAGATCTTCGGAAAAAGATTATTTAGATGGTAATATTGAAGACCTAAGAGAAGTAGAAGATTTTTTAGATTATGATGAAGAACAACTTAATGAATATATATCTCGTGAATATTTATTAGAAAAACTACATAATAAGTTCAACAAAAATGAATATGGTCATTATGAGTGTCTTAAAGAATATATATTATATGAAAGTATAATAAAGGCAAAAGAAGTTGAAAATAGTGATACTGTATTAACATGTGGCAATTGTGGTGCAGTTGTTGCTAAAGATGCTGATATATGTGATTCATGTGGAGCTACTTTTGTTCAAGAAAAAGAGAAAAAATCTTTTAGTACTTATATGATTATAATTGGTCTTATTTTAATTTTCATTGGTATTGTTGCTATACTTAGTGAATCTTATATTGGTATTTGTGCTTTCTTTGGGGGAGATATTTTAGCTATTATTGGTCTTCTTTCATATTTTAAAACTAAAGAAAATGAAAATAATAATATTAATAATTTATCTCTTGATTTAGAGGTATTTAGAAATGAGTTAAGAACTTTAATTAATGATTTTAAAAAAGAGATTGAAAAAGATAAACGAGCACTTAAAAAGAAGATGCAAAAGTATCAAGAATTTTTGCAAGAACAAGCTGATGATTTCTATAATTTTAGACTTCAACATTATTTACCAAAATTAGAAAAATTATTATTAGATATGGAATATGATGTATTCTTAAAAGATTATAAAATTGATTTTAAAACAGTAAATAAAAATAATAAAGTAAAAAATGGTTCTATAGAAGATTATGTTGTTTACTTTGAAGAAAATACAAAGAAATATAGATAATTATAATTAATATAATAAAATCAGTATTATTTTAAAAAGGTGTAATATGGAAAATGGATTATTAACTCAATTTGAAGGTGTAAAAGACATAAATAAAGGTAGTTTAGTAGTATTGGCTGCTCGACCATTTTTTGGTAAAACAACTTTTAGTTATAATATTGCTTTTGATATGATAGAAAATAATCAAAAAGTTAAAATATATTCATTTGAAAGAGAAAAAGAAATAATAGAAGATATGTTAAGAACTAAAAGTAAACATAAATACTATAATCAAAAAAATATAAATATTGATTTTAATCCAGATAATACAATAGAAGATATTTTAAATAATAGTGATAATTATGATTTAATAATTATTGAAACACTTCAATTAATTAAAGATGAAGATGTAATAAATAAATTAAAAGATTTAGCTACTAGAACAAATTCAGTTGTATTATTAATAAGTGAATTACCAAAAGAAATTGATGAAAGAAAAGATAAACATCCTCGTTTAATTGATATAGATGATAATATAGTAAAACATGTTGATATTGTTTTACTTATGTATGGTGATTATTACTATAAAGAAGATTACAGTAAAGGAAGAATAATTAATTTAAAAATGATAGATATTAATAATAATAATGCAAAGAAATATAAGTTATTAATGCATCAAGACAGAATTACTTTTACAAATTATAAAGACTAATAAATAAGAATTGTTTACAAATTCATCAAAGTGGTGTGTAGGTTGTTAAAAGAAATTAATATGTCTTACAAATTTGATTTAAAACTCAAGAAAGGCTTTACAGTCTTTTTTCTTTTGCTAAGTTTGACATTTGACATTATTTTGGTGCAAATCTTTATTAAATTTTTAAAATAGTGCTGACTTTATATTAAAATAACGATATAATTATATTGTTGAAGATGGCTGGTTTGTATTTGGTGACATTTCACCTATACATCCTCATACATTAGCAATGAGAAAGAATAATAATGCAGCTAAAGCTGGTGTCAAACAAATTTGAATTCATGATTTTAGACATAGTTGTTGTTCTCTATTAATAAATAATGGAGCTAATATTACAATGGTAACAAAGTATTTAGGCCACACCAAAGTTGATGAAACACTTAATACATATTCACATATGTTCCATAATAAACTTGATGATTTAGTTAGCACAATAAATGAATTAAATAAAAAAATAAAAATGAATAAATTTGCTAGTTTGGACATTTAAACAATTATTTAAAATAATTTGTATGGTATAATTAATAAGGTGATTACTATGCATACAAGTTTAGATGTGATTGAAAATATTGATACTTATATAAGCACTTTTGTTGCTATATATTTTCAAGAGTATAAAATGCCAGAAGGCCTAAAATATAAGATTAAAATCGTAGATGATATGGCAAAAGCTACTGAAGAATTTATGAAAAAAACAAATAGATATTTTATAGTTGATGAAAGTGATTATAATGGAACCACTTGTGTGCCAAACGCTATTACTGATGAAATAGAAATTTACATTTCTAAAAAAATAGTTGAGAACTATCGTGTTAATAATTGGCAATTTATTTGTACTATTTTTCATGAGTTAACACATGCAGTAGATTTTTTCAATTATTGTAATAAATGGTTTGAAGGTATTTTTGATTCCATGATTAATAAAAGTGATCCGTATGGATTTCATATGTGGACTGAATTTAATGCAAAGCAAAAATCTTATTTATTATATAGTCGTTTTTTACGACAATGTATGAAAGAAAACAATATCCCATTTGGAAAACCAACTGATGGTGAGTTAGAATTTCAAAATGATTTTGTAACTAAATCAATTAATGATCAGAGTTTTGATAAGGCAATATATGATATTATTCAATATTTAGGAAGATATTATTGTTGGGAAATTGATTTTAGAGATGATTTCATAGATGAAAAATTATTTCCAAACATTTTTAAACAGAAACTGGAACCTGAAATAAATGTTTTATATAAAAAATTAAAGGAATCAAAGGATTCAATTGCGTATTATAATGAGTTGGCTAAATTAATACGTTTATTAATCGGAAAAATTATTATGATACAAAATTAAAATTAGGTGGCATTTAGGTGGCAGATTTTCAAAAATTAGCTTTTGAGCTGATTTTTTTATTTTCTACAAACCCTTATTTTATAAGGGTTTGCTAAGTTTAGTTAAATTCTGTAATAACTAGGCTGGAATTCCCCCTGAAGAGAACAATCCCCTTAATTATACAAACTCATAATATTATGTTATAATACTACTCGTTTTAGGAGGTATTATAATGAATAATATAAAAGAGTTTAATTCCGAAGAAGAATATACAAATTATATAAAACCTATGTTGGTACAAGAGATAGGAAAAGGATCAGAAGGAAAAGTATTTTTAACTAAAGATAACGAAATAATAAAAGTAATGACTAACTTTTTTGGATATAAATATTTATCAGAACATCCTGATATAATAATGTCTAATGATTTAAAATTAGATTTATTTATATTTCCAGATGAACTTTATATAAAAGATGATATTATATTAGGCTATAAAGAAAAACTATTTACAGGTGATTTATTTAATACATTTCCAAAGGAAAACATAAATATAGATAACTTAATAAGAGCAAGAGAGGTATTAATAGAAGATGTAAAAAAAATAACAGATTATGGTTATTATTTATTTGAACTACCTAGAAACTTATTATTTGATAATAAAAGATTGGTCGCTATTGATACATTGGACTATATAAAAAGAGATGTAACACTTGAAGATAACATAGGAGTAGTAGACTATGCACTACTCACAAAATTATATTATATATATAATGAATTAGATAATAGTAAACCATTTGAAGAAGAAATTGAAAAGATATATACAAATAAAAGGATTTAATATCCTTTTTTATTTAGTTTGCTTATGCTATAATATCTTTTAGTAATTAGAAATGAGTGATGAAATGATAGGTATAATATTTGCAATGAGAGAAGAACTAGATGAATTTATAAAATTAGTTAATAGTATTGAAGAAGTGAAAATATATGATTTAACTTTTTATAAATGCAGTTTATTTAATAAAGATTTAGTACTTGTAGAGTCAGGTGTTGGTAAAGTAAATGCAGCTAGAGCTACCCAAATACTAATAGATAGGATGAATCCAAAATATATATTTAATGTTGGTGTTGCTGGATCTATATCTAATAATGTTGATGTAATGGATATAGTAGTATCTGATAAATTAGTTCAACATGATTTCGATATAACACAGTTTAATCATGAAAAAGGATATATACCAAATGTCGGTATATATATGGATGCTGATAAATATTTATTAGATATAACTAAGAATGTAAATATTGACACTTTTGTTCATATAGGAACAATAGCATCAGGTGATATATTTATTACTGATAAAGCTATGAGTAATAAAATTAATACAAAATTTAATGCTTTATGTGTAGAAATGGAAGGGGCTAGTATAGCTCAAGTATGTACATTATCTAATGTTCCATATCTAGTTATAAGAAGTATTTCAGATAGTCCAAATCAAAATGAGGATAATAAAATTACTTATGAAGAGTTTTTAGAAAAAAGTTGCAAAGTAGTATCTAACTTTTTAAAAGAAATAATAAGTAAAATATAAAAAGATTTTATTTTTCTTTTTTTAACACATTTTAAACTATTTTCATATACTATCTTAGGTGATTTAAATGGATTATAAGATTGTTATAGATGCTGGTCATGGAGGAATAAGTTTAGCCCAAAAATATGAATGACTATAAATGTAAGTGATATAAAAAAAGATGCAAAAAAGTATCTTTTTTTAATGCAAATACTTAAAAAAGATAATGAAATATAGTATAATGTTTTTGTAATCCGAGGTGATAAAATGATAGAACTATATTGTGATGAGAGTAGACAAGATTTATTCTATAATAAAAACGTAATTACAAGCACCAATAAATATATATTTATTGGTGGTATTATGATTAAAAGAGAAGATAGAGCAGAAATTAAAAATAAAATAAAAGAGCTAAAAATAAAATATGGTTTAAACACTAAAACTGAATTGAAATGGAATAGAGTAACTAGAAAATATTTAAATTTATATAAGGAAATGATAGATATTTATATTAATTTTAATATTAATTTTAGAACTATATGTATTGATTCAAATAAGATAAATTTAAAGTATCATAATGATAATGCTGAATTAGGATTTTATAAGTTCTATTATCAATTGTTGAATAATTGGATTTCAAAAGATTTAAAATATACTATTTACACCGACATAAAAACTTATAGTGATCCAAATGTATTAAATGATTTAAAAAGATGTTTAAATAATAAAAATCATCCAAATAATATAGAAAAAATATACGCAATAGAATCACATGAATCAGTTTTTCTACAACTAGAAGACATATTGATGGGAGCAACTTCATATAAAATGAATTTTGGCAAAGATGGTAAGTCAATTGTAAAATTGGAATTGATTGACTATATTGAAAATAAATTGGGTCATGAATTAATGCCAACTAACAGAAGTGCAACAAAATTCAATTTATTTGAAATAAGATTATAATATGAATAATGTGCCTAATTTTGTAACATTACCAACTCCTAAGGATTATAAAAAGTATTATGTAGAAAAATATTGTAAAAATGGATTACAGACTTTTGATGGAATTAAAGTTAGATTTTATGAAGATCAGTTCGAGCATGCATTTTATGAATCATCAAATAAAATTAAAAGAAATAAAGATGTTTTTTCTGTAGATAGGGCATTAAGAATTGATTGGATAGAGTATGTATTAAAAAATCCTAAAGCAGAATTACATTTAGGATGGGATAGAGATAAAAAAAGGTATAATAAAGATAGAAGAGTTGCAATAATAAGTCCAGAGGATTATGTTGTAATAATCAGAATTAATGGTAATAATACTGCAAAATTTATTACAGCATATTATGCGGATAATTCCGCTAGTGAAATTAGAAATATGCCATTATGGAGTTAATTGTTAACTCTTTTTTGTTATAAAAAAACCATTGCTTACTGGCGCAACGGTTAAAGCCTCTATAAGTCCCAGACTATAAGTAAAGGACTAACAATGATGAATATCATACACTATAAAATTATAATTGTCAAGTAATACTCATCACTATATAGTATTCTTATTCTCATTATGAATATACCATATTATGAAAAAAAAATCAATAAAATAGAAGAAAATGTGTAAAATATGTAAAATATGCGAATTTTAAAAACGCTTAAGACGGTATTTTTTATTATGAAAGGAGAATGATAAATGAATTTAAACTATGCAATATTTAGAAGTGAACCTATTATGACTATACCTGATTTAGCTGGGATAGGATCACATAATAAGCGAGAAAAAAAAGCTTGTCAATCAAATAAAGATATAAATATAAATCTAAGTAAAAATAATATTGAATTAGTGCCCTTAACAGAAAAATATGTTAAGGGTTTTGATATTTTAACACATGAATATAAAAAAGAACACGATGAAAGAATGAAACCTATTAGGAAAGATAGAAAGAAAAGATATCATGAAATGTTAAATAGCTCAAAAAATTGTGTTGCTGATGAATTATTTAAATATGTAGGAGCACTTGACTATTTAAAAGAAAGAGTTAAAGATTATGATGAATACGATAAAGATGATTTTGATTTAAGTAGATAATCAATAAAATGTGTAAAGTGGATTTTAGATTTATAGATTTTAACATGACCATATGTTATACTATTATTAGTGGATAATTATTGAAGGTGATAAAGTGATTAATAAACAAATTTCTATTCCATATAAGGATAAACAATTAAATGGTTCTATGATTATGATAAATAACTCAAATAATGAAAGTATTAATTTACCATATATTTTATTTATACCTGAAAATATTAATGAAGAATCAGAACTTATTGTATCTTGCTCAACACCTGCGACAAGTAAAGCAGGATATGATGAAACAATTAGTAGTATTGAAAGTAATATGTATGTTGATAATAATGTAAAAGAACTAATTAATGAATTAAATTATCCTGTTCTTTTCCCAATTATTCCAAGATTTCCAGGATTCTATTCAACTTTTTTAAGTAGTAAAGTTAGAAATAATGATACAAGTGAGTTAGAACAATGGATTGATGCTGGATATTCAAAATTAGAAAAAGAAAATATGGAGAAATTAAAAAATATAGATAGTCAAGTATATGCGATGATTGAGGAATCAAAAAAAGTATTAGAAAATTATACTAATATTGATGATAGAGTAATAATGAGCGGATATTCAGCAGGTGCTCATTTTGCTAATGGTTTTACAGCACTTCATCCTGAAATAGTTGATATGGAAATATGTGGAGGACAAGCTGGACTTCAAATTCAACCGTTATCTGAATTAAAAGAAGAAAAATTAAACTATCCATTGGGATTTAATGATATAGGTAACGATAAACTAGAGCAATACAAACAAGTGTCACATTTCTTTTATATGGGTAGTGAAGACGTTAATAATCCTGCACAGATTGATGAAGAATCAAATGAAAGAAAAGCCCATTTTTCTGCTTGTTATACAGATGAAGAAGTTTGTAAAATTGATAAAGTCTTTAATGGCATTAATCAACAAGATAGATTTGAAGTTAATCAAATGATATATGATAATTTAGGCATAGATGCTACATATAAAAAATATGCCGGTAATCATCAAACTGTTCAAATAAATGATGAAGTTTCAAAAGATGTAGTAAATTGGGTTAAGACTAAAACGAAAAAACAAGAATTAACTCAAGAAAAGCCAAAAGTTAAAACTTTATCTCAAAATCCTAATGGATTTACTGATGCTATATTGCTTTCACTTATAACAGGATTTGCTGGTGGTATAATTACTACAATTATGATAAATATTATAATTTGAAATATAATTATAATATTTTTTTATGTAAAGTAAATGTCTTTCTAACTTTGAACTTATTTAAAGATGTTAATAATATGATATAATAATACATAGAAAAGTAGTAAAAATTTGAAAAAAATAATAAAAGTGCTATAATAATTGTCATATTATTTGAGAGGTGAATATTTATGGATGAAAAATTTATACTAGAATCAATTAGTAAAGATGCTAATATGTTTAAAATGATACCAGATGAACTAAAATCTGACTTGAATTTTATTTTTAAGGCATTAGGAGTTAATGGTGAAATTTATCAATTTATTGATGAAAAATTAAAACAAGAACCTGGTTTAGCTTTACAAGCAATAACTTGTAATCCACAAGCTATAAAATACATTGATAGTAATCAAAAATATTATAATCAACTAGCAAAAGTTGCTCTTTCTTTGGATACAAGGGTATTTGATTCTATTGATATTAATAAACAAAATAAGGATATGATAATGTCAGTATTATCAACAGAACCTTTATTTCCATGGGTTAACTCTCATATGAATAATGCATTTAGAGATGATAAAGAAGTTATTGCGTATGGATTGCTATATGATATATCCCGTTTCAGTCTTGAAGATCCAAATACTTTAATTAATATTATTCCTGACAAATATGACAAATATATTAATGATCTTGAATTCGCTAGATATTTAGCTAATGCATATAATAGTGGTGTACATAGTTTTAAAAAACATAATCTTAATAGTGCAATTGTTAAAATGTCTGATGATTGTAAGAAAGTTATTGATGAGACTATAAATGAAACTTCAAAAGAAAAAACATTTAAGAGTGATAATTTGGAAAAATTACATCAATCATTATTAACTACTAAAGATAAATATGGTGTTAATAATGTTGCTGATGCATTAAATACAAAAGAATCAAAATTTGTTACTGGTGATAATAATGCTAGAGAAGTATTTGAAAGTTTATCAAAAGAAGATATCAATAAAGAAATTCTTAAATATGCTGTTAAATTTGCTAAATATAATTGTGAGAATCATGAATATAGATTGACACCTAGTCAATCAAATGCTGTTAATTTATTATATTTAGGAGCATGTACTAATAATGGTCAAATTATTGATAATATGCTTACGGATGAAAAAATATTTAAAGAATATGTAGATATATTCACTACTCGTTTCAGTAATGATAAGATTGATTTTGCTTTTAGTGAAGATTCAGATATAATAAACAGTATAAATAATTATTTTGATAAAAAAAATGAAAAGAATATTGAATCAAATAATGACGTTATTTCTAGCCAAACTGAACAAACTATAATTGAAGAGCCTAAACAAGAAAAAAAATTAGATAGTGCTTTATCAAAAATAGATTATGCATTAGCTATTACTAACAAAAAATATGGTGGTAATCAAGTTGTTGATGTTTTAACTGAACATAATAGTTTAAAGGTCACTGGTGATGAAAACGCTAGAGAAGTATTTGAAGAATTATCAAAAGAAGATATTGACAAAGAAATGATGAAAGGTGCTTTGAAGTTAGTTGAATATCAAAAAGAACAATTTCAAAATTTTAAAGAGAATCCTGATAATCCTGTTAGTTATAATCGTTTTATGAATGTTGGTAGAGAATTATATTTAGCGGTTAATGAACAAAAAGATTTATCAGATTTTGTAAATGATGAAGAAAAAAGAAAAGGTATGGCTGAATTATTTACAATTAGATACTCAGAGCCACAACATAAAGAAGATATAGATAAAGCTATTGATGATAAAGATCATAGATTACAACAAATAGATAATTACTTTAATCAACAACTTCAACAAAATATGATCAATAGTCCAAAAACTATTCATTAATAATATATCAAAGTGAAAACTATCTTTTAGACAAGATAGTAACACACTACCAAGTCGGTATTTTGCCAACTAGGATTGTGTGCAAAGGGATACCCTTTTGAAACCCATTAAGCACAATACTACAAATGATAGTAAGTAGTATTGTGCCTTTTTTATTTGTCTTATGACTTCATAAAAAAGAAAGAATGCTATCGCCACTTTCATTATTTCATAACAAAACGTGCCACTCCTTCTTTATGAAAAAATAATCTAATACCTATTAAGGTAAAAGACTATTTTTCTTTTTTTAACACATTTTAAACTATTTTCATATACTATCTTAGGTGATTTAAATGGATTATAAAATTGTTATAGATAGTGGACATGGGCGATACTGAAAAATCCAAAATATAATGAATGACTACAAATGCAAGTAAATACAAGGATTAAAGGTACTTTGAATAGTATCTTTTTTTGTTGTGTAAAAAAGAAAGGAGATTGATATAATGAATTATGCAATATT